>JBECKZ010000198.1:0-21908 GCA_040235555.1 Thiohalomonadales bacterium
ATTCATTGGAGTACTTGTGGCCGACGCGGGCCAAATCTGGTCCAGTACGTTTTGAACCCCACTGGAACGGATGGTCGTATTGAGATTCCGCTGCCAATGAGTAGTGACCGTACCGCAGCTTCTCATCTCGGAACGGACGGATCATTTGCGAGTGACACAGATAACAACCTTCGCGTTGATAGATGTCACGCCCAGCCAGCTGCAATGGGGTGTACGGATGGATCGTCTCAATACCGTTGACCTTGACCTCTTCCACCGTATCCTTGACATAAAACAGCGGCACGATCTCCACCAGACCGCCGATACTGATCACGATCAGTGTCAGGATTACCAGTAAGCCAGCATGTGTTTCAATTTTTTCGTGTTTCATCTTGTTAACCTCTAGGCGCCAGCTTTAGCCAGTTTGGCAGCGAGTTTGGCTTCGATTTCAGCTTGTTCGTTACGGCCCTGGCGAATGGTCATGAAGACGTTATATGCCATCAACACCATACCGGTCAGGAAGAAGATGCCACCGATTGCCCGCACGACGTATGGCTTGTGCACAAAGGCTACGGCCTCGACGAAGGTATAGGCGAGGTTGCCGTACTGGTCGAAGGCACGCAGCATCAGACCCTGTCCGATACCGGCGACCCACATGGCACTGATGTAAAGCACGATTCCGAAGGTGGCCAGCCAGAAATGCGCAATCATCAGGCGCTGCGAATACATGCGGGTCTCCCACAGACGCGGCACCATGTGATAGAACGAACCGAAGGTCACCATGGCCACCCAACCCAGGGCGCCGGAATGTACGTGACCAATGGTCCAGTCGGTATAGTGCGACAAGGCATTCACACTCTTGAGCGACATCAACGGACCTTCAAAGGTCGACATACCGTAGAACGACAAGGCCACGATCAGGAAGCGAATCACCGGATCACTACGCAGTTTGTCCCAGGCACCGGACAGGGTCATGATGCCGTTGATCATGCCGCCCCAGGATGGCAACAGCAGCAGGATCGAGAAGGTCGCCGCCAGGGTAGAGGTCCAGTCCGGCAACGCGGTCCAGTGCAGGTGGTGCGCACCTACCCACATGTACAGGAAGATCAGGGCCCAGAAGTGAATGATGGACAGGCGATAGGAATAAACCGGACGTCCCGCCTGCTTGGGCACAAAGTAATACATCATCCCCAGGAAGGCTGCGGTGAGGAAGAAGCCCACGGCATTGTGACCATACCACCACTGAGTCATGGCATCCTGAACACCGGAATGGATGCTGTAAGATTTCAGACTGAACAGGCTGACAGGAACTTCGATGTTGTTAAAGATATGCAGGATGCCGGTGGCGAGAATGAAGGCAACGTAGAACCAGTTTGCGACATAGATATGCGGCTGGGTACGCTTGGCCAGGGTCCCGACATACACCAGAAAATAAATTACCCAGGTGACCGCAATCAGGATATCCGCCGGCCAGACCATCTCTGCGTATTCACGCGACTCGGTATAACCCAGTGTGTAACCCAGGGCCGAAATACCAATGGCCAACTGCCAGCCCCAGAACGTGAGCTTCGCCATGAAGTCTGAATTCAGGCGAGTCTGACAGGTCCGTTGCACGACGTAATACGATGTCGCGAATAATGCGCTACCACCGAAACCGAAGATCACCAGCGTGGTATGCACCGGGCGTAAGCGGCCGAAGGTGATGTAGGGGATATCGAGGTTGAATGCAGGCCAGGCCAGCTCCAGCGCGATATATACCCCGGCGAGCATGCCAAGCACGCCCCATATCACGGCCATGTAGGCAAACATCCGGACGATTTCGTAGTTATATGGTTGAACGGCGGTTTGGTTATTCGCGGACATATCTTCTGACCCCGTAGCCTGTTTCGGTTGAACAAAACTGCTGTGGATCACAAAGTATGGGATCTGATTGCCAGTTTTGCAGTTAAAAAAACACCCGCGGTCAAACTTGCGGGTGTAGTAGAAAATAAGAATATCCTGATATTGTAATTGTGAGGGATTTCCGGATCAAGACTTCTGTAACAATTTCGCCGGGTTAATAACCGACGAAATCAATAACTTATAACAACAGTCGGAAGTGGCATTTACCGCGGAAGGGGCGGCAGGATCAGTAAATAATGGTCGATCAACAGGGCGGCAAATAACAACATTAAATAAAGGATTGAATAGCCAAAGGTTTTCATCGCAACCGAGGGCTGCTTACCACCCATGAGACGGATGGCGTAGTACATAAAAATGCCATCGAGCACCAAGGCACTAACAAGATAAATCAACCCGCTCATCCCGACCAGGTAGGGCAACAAAGTCACGGCGCACAGGATGATGGTGTACAGCAGGACATGCAGCCGGGTAAATTCGATGCCGTGGGTCACCGGCAACATCGGGATATCCACCTTGGCGTACTCATCACGCTTGTGAATGGCCAGCGCCCAGAAATGCGGCGGTGTCCAGGCAAAGATAATCAGGAACAACAATAAACTGTTTGGATCGATGGTGCCGGTCACCGCTGACCAACCCAGCACCGGTGGGGCAGCACCGGCTGCACCGCCAATCACGATATTCTGCGGTGTTGCCCGCTTCAGGAACATGGTGTAAATCACGGCGTAGCCAATCAGCGAGAAAAAGGTCAATACCGCCGTAATCACGTTAACCAAAAACACCAGGATCAGCATGGCGATGATGCCGACAATAATGGCAAAGATCAGCGCCTGGTTTTTGCTGAGATGGCCGGTGGGCAGTGGTCGTTTACTGGTCCGCCCCATGATCGAGTCGACTTGCTGATCAACCAATTGATTAATCGCCGCTGCTGATGCCGCCGCCAGACCGATACCCAGCGTTCCGAAAACCAGCGCATCTAGCGGCACCATGCCGGGACTCGCCAGGAACATTCCGACAATGGCCGTGAACACGATCAGGAACACCACCTTTGGTTTGCACAACTCGTAATAATCACGCCAGCTGGTGTGACCAATTTGTGCTGAATTTGTAGTATCGGCTTGTTCTTGCATCATTTTCATAAGGCTCAAATTCCGCGTTATATTATCAAAATTTAACCAACAGGCGCAGCCGTATCTGACTTTGTATTAACCGATTTGCGACCATTTCAACAGATACTTCAAATCTTCCATCAGCCCTATATGGCGGAAACCGTAGGGATAATGCATTAACAGCATGCCGGCCGGATCAACCAGATACAGGCGATTATCCTGACCGGGCTGCTGGCTGGCATTGATTTTAAATTGCTGGATAAGCGGGTCACGCTTTTCTGCGTCACCCAGCAGCATGATCAAACCGGGATATTCCTTTTTCAGTTTACCCACGTCTCCCGTGAATTTGTCTGCCGCAACCAAATAGTAATAATTAATCCGGGTTGCTTCGGCTCCCTGTGCCCAGCGCGCATCCCTGGCCTTGATAAGCGTCTCTTCGCATGTCTTATTACAGCTTGCACCACCTATATATATAAGTGACCATTTGCCGCGCATATCATCCAGCGTAAAAGCATTGTTGTCCTGATTGTGCAGGTCAAATCCCCGCAGCCTGACTGTCGGTTTGTACAGGTCACCATAATTCCTGGTTGATTTCGGTATCAATTGCGGGTTTTTGTGCACGATATACGCAGCGATAACCGGCAGCAGAAAGACAAAAAACAGTAAACCCAACTTTATGCGTGAACGCCGAATTGCCTGCTTCTCATTCATCATGTTTCTCTGTCTTACTCATACGTTTTAAATTCACCACCAGATAAATCACTACCAGGGCAATTGCCATGGCGAACCACTGCACTGCATAACTGATATGCTTTTCCGGTGGCATGTTGATAAATTTCCAATCTCTCACGTAACCATATTGTGCTTTTGGATCAAGCAACACCATGAACGGTAGCAGATTCAGCTTTGTTTCCTTCTGCAGGGCCTTGATATCAACCCAACGTACCACGGCCGGCCAGCCCTTGTTACTACGATTAGCGTCGCCAAAGGACACCACGTCCTTGGTGTTATATTTGGCAATTCCCAGAACAGTGACTTCCTGTGTCGGCGTGTCTACTGCCGGCAATTCAGAACGCGATGCGCCCATTGGTACCCAGCCCCGATCGACCAGCACATATTGTTGTGAGCTTCCTATCTGCATCGGGGTTACGATCTCATAGCCAACTTTGTTCTGCTGTATCTTGTTGTCGATATACACCTGATATCGGGTAACAAAGGTCCCTTTTATCATCAGGCGATGAAACTGCAGATTGCTGGTATCGACAAGTGGTTGGTCGATGATCTTGGGAGGCAAAGCCAGTTTGGCATTTTGTTCCGCGATTATCGCCCGCTTCTCATCTGCCCGTGCCAACTGCCAGAAACCCAACCGCACCAGCAGCGGCAGCAATACCACGACCATTATGGTCGGGATTAAGCGTGGCCTGAACTGGAATTTTCCGATACGCATGGACTTGTGTATTGTTTATACTGGATATAAGTATTATTCGGAGTCACGCATGAAAATCATCATTCTGGGCCTGCTGTTTCTTATCGTCTGCAGCCTGTTTCTGGCATTGTACACCCTGCTGAAAGACAAGGGTCGGACAAAGCGTACTGTACGACTATTGACAATGCGCGTTGCCCTGTCCATCTTACTCATCATCTTCCTGCTTATCAGTTACAAGGCAGGTCTAATTCATCCTAACAAATCACCTTTTGCATACACCCTCAAATCCGCTACCAACAAGTCCAAATAAGACAAGAGTTGAGTTTTAGAATTCGGTTCACACAAACAACAGTATTCCTGTTTTCCGGCGTAAAAATAAAAAGGCGCCAACATTGGTTGGCGCCTTTATTCTCCCTGGCAGTCTTATTTGTTATAGCCAGTACACAAAGATAAACAAACCAACCCAGACCACGTCCACAAAGTGCCAGTACCAGGATGCCGCTTCGAAAGCGAAGTGGTGATCCGGTTTGAAGTGACCCTTGAGGACACGCAACAGCATGATGGTCAGCATGGTGGCACCGATGGTGACGTGCAGACCATGGAAACCGGTCAGCATGAAGAAAGTCGTGCCGTAGATGCCGCTGGTCAGTTTCAGATTCAATTCAGTGTAGGCTTCAATATATTCATGTGCCTGGAAGCCCAGGAATGTGAAACCCAGGATGACGGTGATCAGCAGCCAGAAGGTCAGGGCACCGCGCTTGTTGGCCTTGAGCGCATGGTGTGCCAGGGTCACCGTCACACTGGAGCTCAACAGGATGATGGTATTCAGCAAGGGGATGCCGGCAGCATCGATTACATCCTTGGGTGCCGCATACTTGCTGGGATCAGGTGTATGCAACAGCGGCCAGCCGGCGCTGAACTTGGGCCACAGATATTGGTGGGTCACCGGGTCAGCACCACCTAACCAGGGTACTGACAGCTGGCGGGCATAGAACAGCGCACCGAAGAATGCGGCAAAAAACATGACTTCTGAAAAAATGAACCACATCATGGCCATACGGAAAGTGGTATCAACCTGCGCATTATATTTGCCACCTTCACTTTCGCGAATTACGGTACCGAACCAGCCAAACATCATGAACGCAATGATGGCCAGTCCGATGTACATCATGGTCAGGTTGCCGACACCACCATTGCCATACTCCAGGGCATGGGCAAAACCGAACACTGTGGTGAATAAACCGATTGATCCGACCAGCGGCCAATAACTCGGTTCGGGCAAATAATATTTTTGTTCTGACATGTTTACCCCTCTCTTCGATTTATATTAATCCAGTTGTCTGTACAGCAAACTTGCTCGCCTGTCTGCCTACATTCAAACCTTTACTGATATCGGCGGTTTGCTTCTTCACAATTAAGCGATAGCTTAACGTCAATACCTGTATTCTTATGGGCATGCCCGGATCAATCGCAATCTTTACCGGCATTGCCTTTGACTCACCGGGTTTGAGCGTCTGCCCGTTAAAACAGCTGCACTCATCCCTCGCAACATACTTGCTAGCAGTATCCGGTGACACGGTCGAAATGGCCTGCAGCAGCATTTTTTTGTCAGAGAGGTTTTTTACAAAATAACTCACCTCTTTGACCTCGCCCGGATTCACCACTATCTGGTTGGTCAGCGGACGAAACTCCACATTCAGCGCAGTATTCTCGGTCACAATAAACTGTAAGGTGACCTTGCGCGATGTATCCACGCCTTTCTTCACCACCTGTTTCAGCAGGTTTTGGGCTTCAGCATGGCTGGTTTCATCAGCCTGCATTTCACCACCGAAGCCGTAGATGTTTGCCATCATCCGGTATATCGGGATGAGTACAAAACCAAAGCCAAACATCCCCAGTACTATCACCAGTAAAACCACGACGACATTGCGGTTCCTGGTTTTTGCTTTACTCATCCGTGTTTCAGATGCAAATACACATAGAACGCATAAAACATAACCGCAATTAATCCGACAATGATTGCAGTAATTCTGATTCCGCGTCGGGTTTTAGCGTCTGGCTCTTCTTTCATCATACTCACAAATCAAACCGGCTCACCAGTCAAACTGGTGAGCCAATGTTGTTTTACTTAACTTCCGGTGCAGTCTCGAAGGTGTGGTAAGGCGCCGGTGACGGTACTGTCCACTCCAGACCTTCCGCACCTTCCCAAACCTGATCCGTTGCCTTTTCACCGCCACGAATGGTCTTGATAACGATGAAGAGGAACAGCAGCTGGCTGGCACCAAACACGAAACCACCCAGGGAAGAAATCCGGTTCCAGTCCGCAAACATCGGGGAGTAATCCGGGATACGCCGTGGCATACCTTCCAGACCCAGGAAGTGCTGCGGGAAGAACAGGACGTTCACGGAAATTACGGATAACCAGAAATGCGTCTTGGACAGGGTTTCGTTGTACATATGCCCGGTCCATTTTGGCAGCCAGTAATAGACACCGCCGATGATGGCAAACAGGGCACCGGTAACCAATACATAGTGGAAGTGCGCTACGACAAAATAAGTATCGGTGTACTGGAAGTCAGCCGGTGCTACACCCAGCATCAGTCCGGTAAAGCCACCGATGGTAAACAGGAACACAAAAGCAACTGCCCACAACATCGGCACTTCGAAGGTCATGGAGCCACGCCACATCGTGGCAGTCCAGTTGAAGACCTTCACCGCGGTCGGCACAGAAATCATGACTGTGGCATACATAAAGTACAACTCACCGGCGACCGGCATACCCACCACGAACATGTGGTGCGCCCACACGATGAATGACAGGAAGGCAATTGCTGCGGTGGCATACACCATGGAGGCGTAACCGAACAGCTTCTTGCGAGAGAAGGTCGGAATGATCTGCGACACGATACCGAAGGCCGGCAGGATCATAATGTATACCTCAGGGTGTCCGAAGAACCAGAACACGTGCTGGAACAGGACCGGGTCACCGCCACCAGCCGCTTCGAAGAAGGCAGTACCGAAGTACTTGTCGGTCAACATCATGGTCACTGCACCAGCAAGCACCGGCATTACCGCAATCAGCAAGAAGGCAGTGATCAACCAGGTCCATACGAACATCGGCATCTTCATCAGGGTCATACCTGGTGCGCGCATGTTGAGGATGGTTGCAATGATGTTGATGGAACCCATGATAGAAGAGATACCCAACAGGTGAATGGCAAAAATGAAGAACGCCAGCTTGCCGTATTGACCTGAGAGCGGCTCATAGAAAGTCCAGCCGAAGTTCGGACCCTGACCAGCCATGAAGTGACCGCCCATGAACATCGGGGAAACCAACATGAACGCAGCGAACGGCAGGATCCAGAAGCTCCAGTTGTTCATACGCGGCAATGCCATATCCGGTGCACCAATCATCATGGGGATACACCAGTTGGCCAAACCAACCGTTGCCGGCATGATGGCGCCGAATACCATGATCAGGCCGTGCAGGGTCGTCATCATGTTGAAGAAGTTCGGGTTCACGAACTGCAAACCGGGCTCGTACAACTCGGCGCGGATGACCATGGCCATGGAACCGCCCATGAGCAGCATGATGAAGGAGAACCAGAGATACAGGGTGCCGATATCTTTATGGTTAGTCGTAAACAACCAGCGCTTGATACCGGTCGGATGATGATGATCACTCATTGAAATAACCTCCGTTCGCCCAGATTATTTGGAATTCTGTTTTTCAACTGCTACGACGTCAGACGGCTGGGCCATGTCGCCCATGTGATTGCCGAATGAATTCCGCTCGTAGGTCACAACCGCAGCGATATCGACAGCGGACAACTGCTTGCCAAATGCCTGCATCGCAGTACCCGGTCTGCCGAATACAACGGTATGCAGATGACCTTCAATCGGACCATCGACGGTTTTGCTGCCAGCCAATGCCGGGAACACACCAGGCAGACCTTTACCATTAGGTTGGTGACAGGCCGCACAGCTAGAATTGTATACCTTCTCGCCGTGCTTCATCAGCTCATCCTTGGTGAATACCTTGTTGGTGCTCTGCGCTGCAGCCATGGCGGCCTTTTTCTGTTCACCCAGCCAGCTCTGATAGTCGGCTTCAGAAACCACCTTAACCACAATCGGCATGAAACCGTGGCCCTTGCCACAAAGCTCTGCACATTGACCACGGTAAGTCCCCACCTTGTCGGCGCGGAACCAGCTTTCATTGACGTGACCCGGAATTGCGTCGTGCTTGACACCCAACTTCGGTACCCACCAGGAGTGAATCACGTCTGCGCCAGTAATCAACAGGCGAACCTTTTTACCAACAGGTACAACCATCGGATGATCTACCTCGCGCAGGTAATGATCCACTTTGTAAACATCTGCACCTGAACCGAGTTCGCTGGCTTTGACAGACGAATCCGCAAGATTGGAGAAGTAGTGTACGCCGTTATCGAGGTAGTCGTATTCCCACTTCCACTGCCAGCCTACTACCTTGATGTTGATATCCGGATTACTCATATCAGACATTTGCAGCAAGGTCTTGGTAGCGGGAACAGCAATGGCAACGAGAATCACAAAGGGGATGACCGTCCAGATAACTTCAACCGTGGTGCTCTCGTGGAATGTTGCAGGAGTGACACCTTTGGATTTGCGATGGTTGATGATGGAGTAAATCATGACCCCAAATACAAGAATGCCGACGATTGTCACGATCCAGAGTACCAGCATATGCAGATCATAAATCTCATGACTGATCTTGGTCACACCGGGATGGAGATTGAGTTCGTAGCCTGCCATGGCAGCTGCCGGCGCAAATGTCAGAACGGCGCCCAGCAAGCCGATAAGGCTTTTGATTGTTTTACTTGCTGACATACCTCTACCTCTTGTTAGGATTTTTAAAAAGAAAAAATCTTTACTTATCATTTTCAAAACTGTCGCACCCTCATGACAGCATTGTTTTGTATTCGTTGTTTTTGATTCCCTTTTTGTATTTGCCATGTATTTTTGTAGCCTCTAATTTCGTTACAGAGAGCAAGGCAAATTACGTGGGCGGGATGCTATAGCATGCATCCTGACGTCGCAATAAAAAATCTAGAAATGGGTGTATAACCTCTAGATATATAAAATTACGCTAATATTCTAATAATAAAATTAGGATTAACTTATATTGCTGCAACCCACACACTTTTACCATGGGGTTAAAACATACATTCTTTGTGACTATTTGCCAAGTACAGATCGTTATCTGTGTATTATGACAATGTGCGCAAATCAAATTGAAAGTCAGTTACTTGTGTACTGTTTGTGTAGTGTGGCACAACGCCAGCGAGTGGTGCATTGATGAAAGATTTAAGTGTATCGATGTTTTCCTGCCATGCCGGCATAACAGGATCGGGCGAATTTGCGATCCAGGCGCAAAGCGATAGTGCATAAGACCGAATACTTTGAGCGGTAAGTATCGCATGGTTCAGGCAACCCAGGCGCAAAGCGACTACCATGATGACAGGTATGTTAAGCATAACTGCGATATCTGCCATCGTTTTCGTTGTATTGATCGGTACGGCCCAACCACCTACACCTTCAACCACCACGACATCGGCTAACTCCGTCAATCGTTGGTATGCACTGTAGATGACATCCAGGGAAATTTTTGTGTCCGCATGTAGCGCCGCAATATGGGGAGCAATCGCCGGGGCAAAACAGTAAGGGTTGATCCATTCATACGGCGCTTCGACATTCGATGTCTCAATCAAACGTAACGCATCCTCGTTACGCAATTGACCCTCGTGCATTTCAGCACCGCTGGCGACCGGTTTCATACCAACAACACGCAAACCGTCACCAATCAGTTCACGCATCAAACTGCATGTCACCCAGGTCTTGCCAACACCGGTATCCGTACCCGTAACGAAGAATGATTTCATCGCATAACCTTAACGCACCGGCTTATGAATCTGATCCAGCGTAACACTTGTCACGGCCGGTTGTTGCTGTGGCGGTGCCCAGGCATGTCCATAGACAACTTCATAACTGGCCGGCAACACACCTTGTTGGCGAAATTGTTCGTACTCCTGTTGAACACGTTTAAACGCCGTCTTGCCGGTAAGACCGCGGGCACGTTGTTGCGTCACGTTGTGTGCACCTATCGTCTTAAGCTCACGCATTAACTTGAACACATCCGGATAGGTCAGGGTAAAACGTTCGGCGTCCATGACGGGCTCGGCCAACTGCACCCGTAGCATGGCATCGCCGATATCATGCAAATCGATAAAGGTGTTAACGTGGGTATAACTGTCGACAGCACGCCAGGCCTGTTGCAGTTCAATTAAGGTGTCCGGACCAAACGTGGAAAACAGCAGCATACCACCTGGACGCAATACCCGTTTGAATTCGCTTAAGGTCTGTTCGAGTTGATTGACCCATTGCAGGGTCAGATTGGAAAACACCATATCGACGCTGTTGTCTGCCAAAGGCAGGGCCTCGGCATCGGCACACAGGTATTCGGTTTTATTACGCAGGCGTGACCACAATGATGTCTTATGGCGGGCATAACGCAACATCGGTTGCGCAATATCCAGTGCCAGCACACGTGCCTTCGGGTAGTGTTTTTGTAACAGGCCGGTGCAATAACCTGTGCCGGCGCCAACATCCAGAATCGTATCAGGGGTGAAATGGATGTAATCCAGTCGCTCCAACAGCCTGTCACCCACCTCGCGTTGTAACACCGCTGCTACATCGTAGCCCTGAGCCGCGTGTGCGAATGCGCGCCTCACCTGTTGCTTGTCAATGTTCATCAAGAAATCGTTCCACAAAATACCTTACATTCTCGCGGTGTGAAAGAAATGGCGCATGACCTGCGCCCTTGATTATCACGCCACGACTATTATTCAAATGTTCAACCAGGAAACGTGCAGCCGATGTCGGCACTAATGCATCACGTTCGCCGTTGATGATCAGCACTGGACAATGAATGGCATCCAGTTGGTCCCGCAAGTCACAGGTCTCCAGTAATTGCAGACCCAGCTGCAGCATCTCGCGCTGCGGTGGGGGTTTGGCAAATACCAATTCACGTGCCTGGCGCAGATTTTCCTTCGGATTTTGTGCACCCATAAACTGCAGTGCCAGAAAGCGGGTTAATGTGCCCTGATAGTCTTGCATCAGGTCAGCAGCGAATCCTGTCAGGACTTTATCCTCAATCGCACAAGGCCAGTCCTGACGTTGCCGGAAACATGGCGTGCTACAAAACAGGATTAATTTTTTGATGTATTCTGGATACTGTGAAGCGATGTACTGTGCCAGCAGACTACCCAGTGACCAGCCAAGTAGCGTCACACCTTCACGAAACAGACCTGATAATCGTGCCATTAAATAGTCAGCGTGTTGGGCAATGTCCGCAAACTGATCAAAACCGCTGCTATCGCCATGCCCTGGCAGATCGACTGCAGCTATGTGATGTTCCTGCGCAAGTTGTTTACCCAGTGGCTGAAACACACCGGCATGCATCCCCCAACCATGTAACATCACGACGGGTTGACCTTGACCGTAATGCTCAACATGCAAACCGGAAGCGACTGCTGTCTTCATGGTGCAATGCTGCATGTGTGCAGTTCCTCTATCAACTGCGTGATATGTGCCCGTGTGTGCGCCGCACTTAGGGTAATCCGCAGTCGCGCCGTGCCTTTAGGTACGGTAGGCGGGCGAATAGCTGTCACCAGGATACCGCGCTGTCTGAGTGCATCACTAATCTCAAGCGTGGGCTCAACATCACCGATGATCACCGGCTGGATCGCCGTATCTGAATGTGACAGGGGAATATCTGCCTGCGCGGCCAGTTGACGAAACAGAGATATGTTTTCGCGTAACACCTCGCGGCGCCAGCCCTCTTCACCGATTAATTGCAGACTGGCCTGCGTGGCTACAGCCACTGCCGGGGGCAAGGCGGTAGTATAGATATAACTGCGCGCCTTTTGGATTAAGGATTCGATCAGGGTTTCATCACCGGCAACAAACGCACCAAAGGTGCCGAGGGCCTTGCCGAGGGTGCCAACCAGAATGGGTACATCATCGATCGTTGCACCGTTCACTTCCAACAAACCACGACCCTGCGCACCAAGAACACCAATGCCATGGGCATCGTCAATCATCAACCAGGCATTGGCTTGTCGCGCGACCCGGGCAAGTTCTGACACCAGCGCCAGATCGCCATCCATGCTGAAGACCCCGTCGCTTGCGATCAACCTGGTCCCGGCCTTACTTGCTGTTAACTTATTATATAAATCCTGACTGTCGCCATGCTGATAACGCTGCAATCGCGCCTGGGATAACAAAGCACCGTCCAGCAATGACGCATGATTGAGACGGTCCTCGAAAGCCGCATCACCCTTTTGCAACAAGGCGCTAATCACACCCAGATTGGCCATATAGCCGGTGGAAAACAGTAATACCCGCGGACGCCCAACGAATTCAGCCAGCGCTCCTTCCAGATCATGATGGGCACGACTGTGTCCGGTGATCAGATGCGAAGCCCCGCTCCCAACACCATACTGTTGCACGCCGCGGATAAATGCCTCACGGACTTTGGGATGATTAGCATGGCCGAGATAATCGTTACTGCAGAAATTGAGATAGGTCTTTCCTTCAATTTCCAGCTCCACATCCTGCGGGCCATCGACGATGGAACGAGAGCGATAAAGGTGGGAGGCCTTTTGTTGGTCCAGGAATTTTTGAAGTGTGTTGTTCGGCATCTAAATCGCTTTTAGTATTGTTGCGCACGGTGCTACGTTACCTTAAGTGGCTTTGCTTAATTTCTGTTAAGTTAATTTCGCCCGCCACTGCGTGGCTTTGGCGACCTACTTTCTTGTATCGACAAGAAAGTAGGCAAAGAAACTCCCCCCGTGCTGATGCAATCCTGTGTCGTTCAGCCCTTTTTGCCTTGTCCGGTTTTGATTCGCCATCCTGGCTCAGCAAAACCGGGCGCGACGTCCATGTCGCGCTCTTTGATCAATTTTACAAAAAGGCCTTCCCGTCACGCACCAGCACATGGGGTTGGGACACCCCGCACTATACTCAACGACAATAAACACTTTCGTTGCACCAAGCTCACTAAGTGTTGAAACCCCATGCTGGCGCAAGAGGCTTGCGGTGAAACAGCGCAGGTTGCGCCCGAAGGGTGGCGGCATGGACGCCGCCAGTCTGCATACAGGTCAAGGATGAACTGTATGCAGACCGCCCGAGCAGTTTCACAAGCAAGGCTGTGTCTTGCGACAGCGGGGCAGTTTTTTTTGGGTACTTTCTTTGTCTGCACAAAGAAAGTACCTCGCTACAGCGCCGTAGGCGCGAGCGAAATGATTGTGTTAATCAAGAAATTCAAACCGCCTGAATCCCTAGTTTCCCAAACAACACCTTGTCATGGTCCGCCGCCGGATTAGGCGTAGTCAGCAATTTATCGCCATAAAAGATCGAATTGGCGCCGGCGAGAAAACACAGTGCCTGCATTTCGTCACTCATTTCTTCACGCCCTGCCGAGAGTCGTACATACGAAGTCGGCATCAGGATGCGGGCAACAGCAATGGTGCGTACAAACTCAATGGGATCGAAGTTATCAATGGACTCCAGTGGTGTGCCTTGCACACGCACTAACATATTTATGGGTACGCTCTCCGGGTGCGGCTGCTGGTTAGCCAGTTCCTGTATCAACCCGACGCGATCCTCACGACTCTCGCCCATACCCAGGATCCCACCGCAGCAGACATTGATGCCGGCACTGCGCACATGCTGCAACGTATTTAGCCGATCTTCGTAGGTTCGGGTAGTGATGATGTCGTTGTAAAACTCCGGCGAGGTATCGAGATTGTGATTGTAATAATCCAGTCCGGCATCCTTTAGACGTTTGGCCTGTCCTTCGTTGAGCATGCCGAGGGTTAGACAGGTCTCCAGTCCAAGATCCTTCACTGCTTCAACCATCTCGACGACCTGATCCAGATCGCGATCTTTGGGGCTACGCCAGGCGGCACCCATGCAAAAACGTGACGCGCCATTTTGTTTGGCACGTTCGGCCGCAGAGATAACTTCATCCAGCGGCATCAATGGTTCGGGCTGCAGCTCGGTATCAAAGCGCACACTCTGCGGACAGTAGGCACAATCTTCCGGACATTTGCCAGTCTTGATGCTCAACAAGGTACTGACCTGTACTGCATTGGGATCAAAGTGTTGGCGATGTACCTGTTGCGCTGAAAATAATAAATCCGCAAACGGGCGCTGGAATAATTCGGCAATCTCGTTGCGTTGCCAGTCAAAACGCAACGCATCCGCTGTCATTTGTGCAGAAGCCTTCATGCCTCCTCCTCGGATCGATAGGTGTCTTGCCATTGCTCGCGATATATACGAATCAGGTCATAAATGGTCCACGGGATCAGGATCAACGCCATCACGGCCCAGGTGATCAACCAGACTTTGAGGCTCTCGCTATAAAACGTGGCCTCTGCCACCACGAAGCCCACCACACCATAAAACCGGTAAGCGGCCCATTGGGTGTAGTAACCCACACGCGGATTCGGGTGGTGCCGGTTCATGGTATACACCGCCATGGACAGTCCCAGCCAGAGTATGCCCAGGGGTAAGGGAATGATGGTGGCGACCAGGTTGCCGTAGTTAAACAGCGCCGCTGCGCGGCGGGCGGAAGCGGCAGAAATGGGGGTATTATCCCGGGATTTGGCTTGATCTGGCATATGCTACACTGCGGAGTTAGGGCTGACAGGATGTTAGCGACATGGACGTTATTGTCAACGAAAAGGATATTCTATGGTTTACCAATGGATAAATAATCGCCTATTGCAATGGCTACCTCAAGCCTGTGGCTTGTGTGGCCAAAACAGCCACCCCCACGCACTGTGCCCCGCCTGTCTGGCTGATTTACCGAGATTACTTCATACCTGCGATCGCTGCGGCCTGCCTCTCGAGATAGCGTTGGAGCCCGCCCAATGTGGGCATTGCCTACAACAGCAGCCGGCCTATGATCGTGTCATTAGCGCTTTTGCCTATGCCCCGCCACTATCCCAGTTAGTTACCAAACTTAAATTTCGCAGACAAATTCAACTGGCACGTCTGTTTGGCGACCTGCTGGTTAACCCCGTGCTAGCCAGGCAATCACAAGCCCAGGCTTTGTTGCCCGTGCCCCTGCATCCGGTTCGTGTACGCCGACGCGGTTATAACCAGGCCCTGGAAATTGCCCGTCCCCTTAGCCAGGCAATGCATTTGCCGCTGCTAACAGACTGTGTCTACCGTAATCGTGATACTCAACCCCAGTCGGCACAGACGAGCGCCCAGCGGGAACGCAATATCCGCGGCGCCTTCAGTCTCAAATACCCGCCAGGTTACCAGCAGATTGCCATCGTTGATGATGTCATGACCTCGGGCCACACCGTCAATGAAATTGCGAAACTGTTACGCGCGGCAGGAGTGAATCAGATTGAGGTGTGGTGCGTGGCGCGGGCCTGGCCGCACCGCAGTTAGAAGTGATACTTGAAATCCAGGAAAGGCCCCTTGGACTCAAAGTCAGCCTGGACATCCGGGCTATCGACATTGAAGCGCTGGTGCTGCCAGCCACCTTCCAGTCCAAATCCGTTGTCCCAGGTATAGCTGAGCTTGGCCTTGTAATCGAAGGCAAAGTAATCGTCATACTGTAAATGGCTGCCACCGATGCTGGCGGACATGCCCTTGAATGGCAGATTAAAAAATGCCGTCGCATAGAACATCGGCAATGTTGTATTGATATGGGCACCAGTCTGATCCAGTGTCTGGCCTTTCAATTCCGCATCGACGTAACGCAGATTGATACCCAGATCAAAGCTGACCACATTATGCATGGATACCGGATAGAAGATGGTGGCATCAAACTGATTGATGTTGCCGGAGAATGGGCTGTTCTTGTCCAGCATCAGAACGTTTGGATCGTTGAGGATATCGCCGCGCAATAATTCGTCGTGGCTAAAAGACTTGCCGCCACTCAGGCGCTGGTGCTGGAACTTGAAGTTGGGCTGAAACAAATTGGTAACCGCATCGTTATCGGCAGCCTGAACCCCCGCGGAGAACACAAGCGCGGTCAGGCAAGCAGTAGCTGTCAGCAATTTCAGTTTCATCACAGTGACAATTCTAGAACAAATTTCCAGCAAACAATTAATTTAGATCACATTTTTTAGTAAATCTTTCCGCCCTGCTATACCCTATTTGGCGTAGATATAATCGAGCAAAATCCCGATAAAGAGCACCATTCCCAGCCAGTTGTTGTTAAGAAAGGCGCGAAAACACTTGGCTGGTTCCCGATGGCGGATAAGAAACTGCTGGTACAGTGCCAGCAAGGCTGCGACCCCCATACCCAGATAGTAGGCTTTACCCAACCCGGCCTGTTTGCCCAACAAGTAGAGCCCGGCGAACATCATCAGCTGTAATATAAATAGTATGACCTTGTCCGCTTCACCAAACAGGATAGCCGTCGACTTCACCCCGATCTTCAAATCATCTTCGCGATCGACCATGGCATACATGGTGTCATAGATCACCGCCCACACCACGGTAATCACATAAATCAGCCAGGCCTCCTTGGGTAAGGAATTGGTCTGTGCGGCAAAGGCCATGGGGATTGCCCAGGCAAAGGCCATCCCCAGCACCACCTGGGGCAAATGAGTGTAGCGCTTAGAGAAGGGATAGGCTGCAGCCAGAATGGCACCACCGAATGACAGGTAGATCGTCAGGCGGTTAAGCAACAAGACCAGGCCAAACGACACCAGGGTCAGCACACAAAATACGAATATGGCCTCTTTAGGGGAAACCTTGCCGGCCGCCATGGGTCGGTGGCGAGTGCGTTGCACATGGGCATCGATATTGCGATCGGCAAAATCATTCATGGCACAACCGGCTGAACGCATTAACAGCGTGCCTACCACGAACACAAACAACACCAGGGGATCCGGCTTGCCATGACTCGCAATCCATAAGGCCCACAGGGTCGGCCACATCAGAAGCAAGGTACCGATGGGGCGATCCAGACGCACCAGAAAATAATATTGTTCGAGACGTTCGCGAATGTACGGTAAAGACAGCTTCATGGAATCACAATCTGGATGGGCAACCCGGCTATTTTAGCAGGCCCGGCGGACTGAATCAGCGCCCATTACAACGGGCAATCCCGGGTAAGAAGATTTCGTTGACCAGTAGCGGCTTGTTATTGAGGTAAAACACCGAACGCCGTCCCCAGATACTGGCGGGCTTGTCTGCCAGTGCGGCTACCGCCTTGTGAAATAATTGTTCCCGCGGTTGCAGACGGGCCACTTCGATCTCGTCGCGGTGCATGTGCGGATCGGCAAATAACACGGCTCCCAGTGGCCGGGAGCCCAGATCAGCCAGGTGCTTTTGTTTACCTCTGAGCGTCTTGCGTGGAATCACCGTACGCGCAAACACCCAGGGCTGATCATCACAACAAAGATACACCTCACGAATAAACGACATCTGTCGCTCACGCATGCCCAGACGTCGGATCTCATTGTGCTGTGGTGCACGCCAGAACTGGGACAAGACCTGCACGTGAAAACGACCCGGACATGCCAGGATCAGGCGCGCCGTCAACGAACCCGGATCGAATAACCAGTCCGCTACCTCCGCAGGTACATGGCCATGGCGCAATTCACGGGTGAAATACCAGACCGGTTCATGATGTTGTGGCAAGCTGTGCATGTATCTTGAATTACACCTGGGCGAAGCGCTGGTTTTGACCGACCCAGCGGTTAATCAATCGTGTCACCAGTTGCGGTTGGGTTGTGACAAGTTCATCGGTCCAACGTTGCAAGCGGGGTAACAAGTCCTGGTGTTTGACCAGATCCGCGATGCGCAGTTGCAACATCCCGGTCTGGCGCGTCCCCAGGATTTCTCCCGGGCCACGCAATTCCAGATCTTTCTTGGCGATGACAAAGCCATCATTGGTTTCCCGCATCACCGCCAGACGTGACCTGGCGTTTTCGGAAAGGCCGCCATGATACATCAGCACACAGGCGCTGTCCTGACTGCCACGCCCAACCCGGCCGCGTAACTGATGCAATTGCGCCAGGCCAAAGCGTTCGGCATTTTCGATGATCATCAGACTGGCATTGGGCACATCCACGCCAACTTCGATTACTGTAGTGGCCACCAGCAGATCCAGTTTGTGCTGCTTGAACTGCTGCATGACCTGTTCTTTTTGTTCCGGTTTAAGCCGGCCGTGCACCAGCCCTACCCGCACCTGCGGCAGCGCCACCGCCAGGATCTGTGCCGTATCTTCTGCGGCCTGGCACTGCAGCACCTCCGATTCCTCGATCAGGCTGCACACCCAATACACCTGTCGACCCTGTTCGCAGGCGACTTTGACCCGGTGGACAACTTCGGCGCGACGGCTTTCCGGTACCACCACAGTTTCCACTGGCTTACGCCCAGGCGGCAATTCATCGATGACGGAGCTGTCCAGATCCGCGTAAACCGTCATGGTCAGGGTACGCGGAATCGGTGTCGCGGTCATGATCAACTGGTGCGGATACTTGCCTGCCTTGACACCTTTCTCGCGCAGCGCCAGACGTTGATGCACGCCGAAACGATGTTGTTCATCGATCACCACCAGGGCCAGATGATGAAATGCCACCTGTTCCTGAAACAGGGCATGGGTGCCGACGATGACCTGTGCCTCACCACTTTCAATGGCGGTCATTGCTGCGCGGCGTTCCACCGTGGGTAACTTGCCGGACAGCCAGCTCACGTTAATACCAAGCGGTGTTAACCACTGACGGATGTTCTTGTAATGTTGTTCGGCCAGGATCTCCGTGGGCGCCATCATCACCGTCTGATAGCCGGCTTCAATCGCGGACAACATGGCACACACCGCCACCAGAGTCTTGCCAGAGCCGACGTCACCCTGTACCAGGCGTTGCATTGGATGCGGCCGCTGCATGTCATGTTCAATTTCCTGAATGACGCGCTGTTGTGCGCCAGTCAGGGCGAATGGCAGCATAGCCAGTAACTTCGGTTTGAGTTTGTGTGTCGCCACTAACGATACGGCCTGGTGTTCAGCAGTCAGGCTGCGCAACTGGCGCATGCTGCAGGTATACGCCAACAACTCCTCAAACGCGAGACGCGTCTGCATGATGTGTTCGCGATCCAGCAAGGCCTGCACCGGCGCATCCGGGGGAGGATGATGGATGTATTCGATTGCCTCAGACAATTGCGGAAAGTGATTTTGTTCCAGAATAGCTTGCGGCAGTAGTTCACCCAGCGCCAGCTGATTATCGCGCAACAACTGCAGGGCCTGATCGGTCAAGGCACGCAGGGTAAGTTGATGCAGGCCCTCGGTCGCCGGATAAATCGGTGTCAGTGATTCCTCAACTTGTGTGATTTCTGCAACGGGATCGATGCGGCGATATTCGGGATGGACCATCTCCAGAGAATTCGGTCCCTTACGTACCTCACCATAACAACGCAATTCCACACCGCGCGCCAGGGCGGCTTTCTGCTGGGCATTGAAATGGAAAAAACGCAGTAACAAACGGCCGGTGCCATCGGAGATATGACACAGTAGCATGCGTTTCTTGCCATACTTGATTTCGGTCAACTGTACTTCACCTTGCACCACCGCGCTGTCGCCCACTCGCAGACTGCCGATGGGTACCACCCGCGTGCGGTCCTCGTAACGCAGTGGCAGATGAAACAGGAGATCCTCAATGCAATGGATATCCAGTCGCGCCAGTTTCTCCGCAACCCGTGGACCAACACCCTTGAGTTTGTTCAGCGGCGTCTGTGATTGTATGGGAGCAGGCATGGCGGTTGATTGAAGCATGCCATTAAGCAAGCAAGTTCAATTGGTTTAATCGATCACCATGACCGCATCCATCTCCACCGCCGCACCTTTCGGTAACGCCGCGACGCCGATGGCGGCGCGCGCCGGGTACGGTTGCGAAAAATAATCGGCCATAATCTCGTTGACCGTGGGGAAGTTCCCAAGGTCAGTGAGAAACACGTTCAGCTTGACCACGTGCTTCAGTTCGCCACCGGCAGCCTGGGCAACAGCCCGTAGGTTATCGAACACTTGCCGAATCTGGGCAGCGATATCGCCGGTCACCAGTTCCATTTTTTCCGGGACCAGGGGGATCTGACCCGAGAGGTAAACTGTATTATCGATTTTCACCGCCTGGGAATAGGTGCCTATCGCCTGGGGGGCTTTGTCTGTATGAATAATTTCACGTGCCATATTGTTCTCCCTGCATAAAATTGCGACAGCCGGGCTATTTTACTCAAGATAGAATTGCAAATGCTACAGCTTAATCTGTCCGCGCTCGAGCAGGAAAACATACTGGATACATCTATAATTCAAACAGGGGCAACAACCTTTTCTTAACCGTTAGCCAGTACAAAAGGATCATGACAAAAAATTACCAGCAGAAAATATTGTTCATACTGGGTGGCACACTCTATGTCCTGGCCTTGCTAATTGTTCTTACCATTGTACTCATTCCTACAGCAAGTAAAATTGCATTCAGGCACTGGCTGGAACAACAGCACTTACAAGGGGGCATCGGCGACATAGACTTCTCGCTGAAAACTGGAACACTGACTTTGCAGGATGTCGTTATTCGCAAGAACCAGGAGTCTCTCCTGCAACTCGGCAAATTTCAAGTGCGTATCAACTTTCGTAATTTATTCGATCACACACTGACGCTTGAACAGGTGGAATTGGCAAATACCGACTTACAGCTGCAGCAACACGACGATACGCTGATTATCGCCGGCATCAACATAAACCAGACCGCAACACCACCGCCTGCCCCAATCACCAAAAATCCAGACAACAGCCAGCCCTGGACGATCCAGTTGCAACAACTGCATATCGCCAATCTACATACCTGCCTCAGTACAACCAAGACAAAGCAGCCACTTAATGTCTGTAATCACCTGGGCGAACTTGCCTGGAACGGCAACATCAGCATGAGCACCGACAATCCTGGCGGGCTCAACTCTGCAGGCAATTTTTCCCTCAGCAAGCTCAATCTCCAGGATGAAAACAAGAAGCTTTCGCTCCTGAGCCTTGGTTCATTGGCGCTGACAAACTTAAAAATTAATGGCCTCGATCAGGTGAAGTTTGACAAGCTTCAACTACAGCAGTTTGCAATGCTGCCAAACCTGGAAACAGCGGCCAGGCATGCGGCGACGTTCGCTCTTGACAAGCTGCTTATCGACACCGTCTCGTTGAACCGCCTGCGCGATCTCGAGATTGCAGCCATCAGTGTTGAAGATATTTCTACCTATATCAAATTAAAAGCTGACAACAGTATTGCCTCGCTTGAAGAGGTGGCCGGTTATCAGTTGACTAATGAAGGCGGAAGCAAAAACGAAATAAAAGCTGCAGCCACACCTGACAAGCAGAAGCCATTTAAACTTAAAATCGACAAAATTGATGTAAGCACCACCAAGTCACTGATCCTGGAAGA
>JBECKZ010000068.1:0-5359 GCA_040235555.1 Thiohalomonadales bacterium
GCAAAACTACGTGACATTAAACAGGAACTCTTGAAACACATGCATGAAGAAGAAGTGAAGCCTGCCAGGTAAGTTGCGGGCTCAAACTCTGGACAGGGTGAGATAGCCGAGGTAAAGGGGATTGAGAGTATCGGCTTCCTGCGCCGCCCTAACTCCTGCGTGGCCCAGGCCAGACTCTCGACTTCCAGTCTCTCCTTCTCCATGCAGTCGTGACCCAAATATTTATCTGATATGTTGAAAAACGCGAGGATCGATTGCGGCAGCACCCAACATGCCACCGGCAAGTGCACCAGCGATGCCGGGTGTCATGACATCCTGCCCCGTGAGGAATAGACCCTGCACAGGTGTATGTGCGTTGAGTGCGTCTGACAACATGCGGCGCGGTGTCGTTTCGACGCCATAGATCCCGCCCTTCACGTGGCCGGTGAATGAGACGGTTGCGAGTGGCGTGCCAAGTTCGTGGTGAACGATAAGCGGCGCCAGGTCCGGGAATTTTTCCGCGAAGAAGTCCAGCATCCTGGACTCAATACGCTGCTTGAATGCGGCCCACTCACTGGCGTGCTCCTTCACACCACCATCCGCAAATTTAGCCACCGACGACCAATCGGCCCACACCAGCATATCGCCGGTGTGCTTGTTCGTCGGACCTGGATCATGCGTGGGATCCTTGAGCGACGAAAACGACACAAACATCATCGGAATGGTCTCGCTGCCTGCTGTTGTCCAGATGGCATCATTGGTGTCCCAGCTTTCGTAAAACCAGTGGTTCGCGCGCGTCGCGCCGTGTCGGCTGATGTCACCTTCAAAGCCGAGAAAAAGATCAAAGTGGCAGATCGACGGCTTGAACGTGGCGATCTCACGCGCCCAGTCTTGATTGCGAATTTCCTCCGGCAAAAGGTAGTTAACGGTCTCGCTGGCGCCGATCGCCGAGACGATGACCGGCGCCCTGAATTCCTCACCGCTACGCGTACGCACGCCCACGGCTTTATTATCTTCAAGTAATATGTCGCTGACCGGCATCCCGGCTTGCGCACTGCCACCCGCCGATTCGATCACGGGAACAAGTCCCTTTGCAATGGCGGCGGCGCCACCCACCGGATAAGCGGCACCTTCCAGATAGTGCCCCATGATGATGGCGTGAACGGCAAAACTCGCTTCTGTCGGTTTGCCGCCATAGGTGCCCCACTGTGCCGACAATACGGCGGCGAGTTTCGGATCGGTAATGAGTTCTGTGATGACTTCGTCGGTTGTGCGACTACACCAGCGCTGGATTTTCCGCTTGTTCCACCAGTGATGCGCAAAACGGAAAGGCTCGGGTATCGCACGCTCGGCGCCGACCATCTGCCCGGCTTCCTCCGCCGATAGCAACGCTTCGAAGTAGGCATCGATTTCGGCAGCATTGTTGGGAAAGTGTTCTTTGAGTTCCATCTTGTAGGCGGCGGCCGGGCGACCTACCGAAACGTCGAATCCATCCGGGAAGTGCAGCGTGTCGTAGATGGTGCCGACGGAGTGAAATTCAATTGTGCCGCCGCTGAGCCAGTCCAGGATACGCCCCGCTACCTGATCGTGGCCAAACGTACCACAGTAATGGAGACCGACATCCCAGGAGAAACCATCGCGAGAAAAAGAATGTGTTAGTCCGCCGATTGTCTGAGCCTGCTCAAGCAGCAAGACCTTGTGACCTAATCGGGACAGTGCTGTCGCTGTCGTCATGCCGCCCATACCCGAGCCGACAACGATGACATCGAATTCGACTACTGAAGACCTGGTTGACATTCAGCAACTTCCTCTCTCTGTATTTCTACCCAAAATGTTCAGTTATTGCGTCCGTGTTGCCAACAGCTAGCCTGGCGTGTATGTTCAACTGTTGGGTAGTATCTCGAATCGTTTCCCTTATTTGGGGTCTGAGTAAAAATACATTTCAGGACAACAACTTTCACTATATGTGAAACAGAAAATGTGAATTGTAACTCCTATCGATAGAAGTCTTTTTGATTCAGATCAAGGCAGTGGGAAAGGCGATTGAAGTGATTTTAAATAAATCATTCCGACCCCTTTAAATTTTTGCGAAAATTTTCTCAAGCAATTGTGGCCGTTTCTGTTCATCCCCCTCCGAATAGAATTTTGCCGAATCTCCTGCAGTTCGGGCTTACTAGCCAACTGGCACATTTCTAAGATGGGGATATCAAAAATCTGGGGCAAATAACAATTCTTTCTAATATTAGAGAAAACTATGCGACCAGAGACTGCGAAGCAGGATCAGGAAGTACTCAACGAACGGTGGAAGACCGTTCTAGAGTGCGACTAGAACCCGTATAGTTCGAGAAGTACTCGATGAAACCCGAAGGAGTTCTGGAGTATTCTGACCCCGGTTTTGCACCTGCCAAAAGTCACAATCTGAGCATAGAATTTTTAGCCGTGAAAAATGGACAAAAAAATAACAGGTGTCAGACACCAGCTCTTTTTAATATTCGAAAGAAGAAAATAATTCAAATTATCAAATAGATGAATAAGCCGGGGCCAGGGTGAGAGAGACAAAGGCTCACAACATCGAGTACTCGAGATATTGTGCTACTGGATTTGGCAAAGAATGGAGATTATTCTTCTTATCGAAACTTAATAATTTAACGCGGGCTAGTGATCCCGGCTCGCAATGAGGGGGGGTACATTATGACTACCTGGTCTTCGCGGACATTACGCCATTTAAGCATCATCGTATTATTAATCCTCGCGTCTTTTTGTCAGGCTGCCGGCGTTACCGCCAGGACCGGTCTGGCACAGGCAAACAAGGCTGCGGCGGCCTGGAAGGCGGATGCGAAATTGACAAATGTCTCGACGACGGTTCTAAAGACGGACGGAACAGCACTTGTCTGGACGTACAGTTACCTGTCGCCGGGCTCCAAAAGCTGTGCACGCCTCATTATGATAAACGGTGGCGAGCCAAGGCTGCAGGACCTCGGCAAATGCAACCCGGCAAAACCCATTTCAGACAAGTTTGTCGACAGTCCAGAAATGTTAAAGGCCGCTGTTGATGCGGGATTCAAACCGGGCGAGGACTCGAACGCCTATCTCGAGGTTAAGCACGATCAGCTTGCACAGGATAAATCCTGCTGGGTGGTATTCACATCAAAGGATTTTGCCAACGGCTATATGCGCGGTTGGTGTGTCGATCCGAAAACCGGCAAGTTTGTGGTGCGTCTGTCCGGCAAAATGGCAGTAAAAAAGCAATAAACCAAGATTAACAAATTCCAGTCAGATGCCTGAGGATACCTGTATGTTCATAATCGAGCAGTCTGCAAAAACATTAATCAGTCGCAGTATTATTATGGCATCGCTTTTTTTGATGCCATGGTTGAGTAACACATGCTTTGCAGTTGGAGGGGTATATAGTAAATGCAATAAATTGAAACTTAAGAAAGCGACCGGCGTTCCCGATGGATCCAAGCATCATTATGAATTTTCGGGAACCTGCGATCTGAATCTGGATACCGAAAGTGGGCCCTATTTTCTGAAGACGTTCCCGGCCTATGCTCAGGCAGATTGGAATGCCGCGACCCATACGCTGCAGGAAGCATTTGCCGCAATGGCCCCGGTGAATTTCACGCATTCCCACAAGGATGGCGACACTAGCTACAATAATATTGCCGTTCATATCACTACGGGAAAAGTGCAAAGTACATTCAAATGCACCGACGATCCGATAATTACCAAAGCCACCTGTGGGTTGACCGCGCACACCAATAAGAGCAATTTCAAGAATTTTTCGTTCGAACCGGAGCAAAAAAGTCATCCGATACTCAATGGCAGGGCCACGTTAGCCGAGGCAACCGCGTTGTCAAAACAATATGCCGATAAACCTAAATCAGGGACGCCGCCTCCGCCTCCTCCAAAACCGCAACCCAATGCAACAAAGGACAAACCGGGAAAGAATTATGCCGCGATAAAATCTGCTATAACGGCCATGCTAATCAACGTCGAGGGTGAAGAGATCGTAAACAATCACAAGTATCAGGTTAACGCCGGAACGATCACTGTGCAGGGAATGAGTAGCTTTGGTAGTGGCTGGAGCAATAACCGGCAGCTATTCTGGAGCGGCGGCTCAGTGGGCGCGGTGCTGGATATCCTCGTAGATATTCCGGTCGCTTCAACCTATGCAATCGAACTCTATCCGACCCGGGCACCCGATTATGCTCAGGTAAAAGTGCGGGTCGATGGGCACGATGGACCGGTCATGCTGGAAAACTACTCTCCGCATGTTATGCAGCCAACACCACGCCAGATTGGAAAATTTTATATCGGCAAGGGCGAGCGCAGGATCAGCTTTATGATAGTTGGTAAGAATGCAAGTTCTAGCGGTTATCTGTTTGGTATTGACCGGATTCGTTTGTATCCGGCTGGAAATTAATGGGGTCTGACCTCTTTAACTGTTTATTCGATGATAAATTCAACCAGCTGATCAGGATGGACATATTCTTCTGATTGCGCGAACCATTTTACGGAGACACCTGCTTCGTGGACTGAATTCCTATCACCGCTCAACAGGTAATGCCATGTAGGTAAGGGCTGCCCTGCATGTAATCGTTTATAGGCACAGGTTTCCGGCAACCAGCTCATGTCCTGAAGGTTATCCAGGGTTAATCGGGTACACATAGGTGCCCTGGTCAGTCGATGCTCATAGTCACGGCAGCGACATGTCGCGACATCCAGCAAGCGGCAACTGACTGTCGTATTGAAGACTTCACCACTGTCTTCGTCCTCTATCTTGACCAGGCAACACAAGCCACAACCATCACACAACGACTCCCACTCATCGGGTGTCATCTGCTCGAGTGATTTCGTTTCCCAGAAATTATCGTTACCCATCAATACGAAACCTGATTTGTTATCTTTACTGGTGCGAGTACTTTCAAATAAATGGGGACAAATTACAATTCTTTCTAATAATTAGAGAAAACTGTGTTCTGACCCCGGTTTTGCTCTGTTCCGGTTTTGCTGACCCCGGTTTTACTTTGAGGAAGTTTTTACTCTGACCCTAATTTATGTACGCACTATGGAAAAATCAACGCCGAAAATATCAAGCGTGCCCACGCCTTTATTGAGAGCGGCAGGTCAATTGGAAAGATCGTATTAGAGAGATTCTGAAAACAATTGGGGTCAGATAGCATTTATTCCTAATATTAGAGAAAACTGTGCGACCAGAAACCGGAGGGTTCAGGAAGTACTCGACAAATCTCGAAGAGATTTTGGAGTGTTCTGACCTCGATTTCAAGGAGTACTTTATGCGAACTGAGCGGTAGCGAAGAAGTACTCGATGAAACCCGAAAGGGTTCTGGAGTGTTATGACCCCGGTTTTTTGTGA
>JBECKZ010000007.1:0-7915 GCA_040235555.1 Thiohalomonadales bacterium
GCAAGTGAACTGGCGCAAGTCCCATCGCAGGATGAATTACTCAAGCTGTTGAAAGGCGAACCACAACTGGAAATCCGCGGGCTGGTCGCCGGTTACGGGCGCATGGAAATCCTGCATGGAATGGACCTCATGATTGGCAAGGGTCAGTCGCTATGCCTGATCGGTCCCAACGGAGCCGGCAAATCCACCGTGTTGCATTCCATCTTCGGTTTTACCCACATCATGGCAGGCCAGATCATCAAACAGGGCCAAGACATCACGCACATGAGTCCCGAACAAAAACTGCGTCGTGCCGGGGTGGCCTACATCCTACAGGACAATTCGGTGTTTCCCGAGATGACCGTGACGGAGAACCTGCTGATGGGCGGTTATCTGCTGCACGATCAACATCAGGTCCGGGCCGCGGTCGAGCAGGTCCTGGACAAATATCCGCGCCTGGCGGAACGGCGCAAGCAACAGGCCGGGAACTTATCCGGCGGTGAGCGCCGCTTGCTGGAGATCTCACGTGCATTAATTATGAATCCGGACATCCTGCTGGTGGACGAGCCCTCCATCGGTCTGGAACCCCGATATATCAATGACGTGTTCGAGATCCTGGGTGCGCTGCAACAAGATGAAGGCAAGACCATTATCATGGTGGAACAAAATGCCAAGAAGGGTCTAGAGTTCGCGGACATCGGATACGTGCTGGTCTCAGGGCAACTGGCACTGGCGGGCACCGGTGATGAACTGCTGGAACAGCCTGAAGTCGGCCGACTCTTCCTCGGTGGTTGAACCGAAATGGATATTCTCCAATACGACAGGCTGGATAGGCATTAATCAATGTTTAAATTTTTTTTCAGCGCCAGCATTTGTGTTCTGTCCCAACCGTGCCTCTCATAAAAGACCAACGCACGACTATTATGTGTATCCGCCAATAATTGTAACCGGCTCAGGCCGCGTTCCTGCGCCCAGGCTTCAAGACTGTCCAGCATCTGCTGACCGATACCCTGACCACGATATGCCGCGTCAATGATAACGTCTTCCACCAGCCCAACTTCTCTCCCTTCAGCGGTTGAGATCAATACCTGAAGTGAACACATACCGATAACTTGGCCAAGCTGCTCCGCCACCCAGACCACGCATGATGGCTTGTCGTTCGTGTCATACTCTTTGTCGATCAACAACTGTAAGGCACGTGCCTGTTTCTCGCGATTGGGTCGAAAATCAGATTCGAGCGTAAATAGCTCTTCCAGTAGATGGCACAGTTGCTGGATGTCGGCGGCGAAGGCGGGACGAAATTGCACTGTACTAGTTTGGTTCATGACAGGTCCTTGCATTGACAAGACAGTGAATGAGCTCAGTAGTCTGGCAAGTATGTAACAAGTATGTTGTATTTATGAAAGATTTATTGATGCTATAGTTCACGTCATAATCTTCAATCTAATAGCAAAACGCAGTTCCTCGTAGAGGTAAAGTAGAAAAGCTATACAGCTATGCAAAGGCCCTGCATGCATCACCAAGCTGAATCTTTCCAGGTTCTATCACCCGTGCGGTGATTCCACCATGTCCTCGCATCGCGTTGTAACCACCAATTCCTAGGGTTTGCTCCATGCGTGAACAGGGATGGCACAAGCCGGTATATTCCAGAACGGCTTCGCCAAGCTGAAACGATTTGTCCTTCAACGCCAGCAGGTTGATACCAGAAACAACTATATTACGGCGCATTTGCTCTGGCTGAATGAATTTCTGCTGCATTAAACTGGCGATGACAGGTATATGCTCTGCCTGGAACAGAGTAATCTGCCGTTTACCTGAGCGACCAGCATAATGGTCTCCTTGAATACCATTTACCGGATCGACTATCACGGAATTGACAGGAATAATCTCCGCCTTTCTCTCAGGTCGGATGCCAATCCATACGGCCTTTCCAGGTCCCGCAAACTGGCTCATTAATTGTGGCAGCGGCAATTGCATTACCTAATCGTAATTCCTAATGCTTCGCATTATCTGCAGTAACCCGGATAGCATTCTGTAAAATACACATTGTACTTTAATGCAGTTTGATTTGTGGGTTGATACCCCTGCGCAGGAAATGGAGCAATGTTATGAGAATGGCTCGCGGCCAACCATAGAGTGCGGCCTGGTGCATCTTGTAGAGGGATAAATAAACGAAACGTGCAATGTATCCGGATATCATCATACTACCGACCAGCCCCCCCATCAGATTACCAACAGTACTGTAGCGTCCTAATGCAACCAGTGATCCGTAGTCGCGATAGGTATATTCAAGTGCTGGCTGCCCCTTAAGGCGGCGACAGATTGTCCTGGCAAGCGTCGATGCCTGTTGGTGCGCAGCCTGGGCACGGGGCGGTACGTTATTTCCCTGATCATCCAGTGGACAGGCCGCACAATCTCCGATAGCAAAGATATTCTCGTCACGGGTGGTCTGCAAATTACGTCTCACTACCAGTTGGTTTAGTCGGTTGGTCTCCAGGCCGGACAGGTCCTTAAGAAAGTCAGGGGCCTTGATCCCGGCTGCCCATACCTTCATCGCAGCAGAGATCATGCTACCTTCTGCAGTTACAATCCCTGCTTCGGTGATCTCAACCACACGCTGGTTGACCTGGACAGTAACACCTAAGCGGGATAGTTCGCGTTCTGCCGCCAATGACAGACGCGGTGGCAGTGCCGGCAGGATGCGCGGGCCCGCTTCAATCAGGTGCATCCTGATGTGTTTGTCCGGATCGATAGTATCGAGTCCAAATGCAGAAAGCTGTCGGGTAACATGATGAAGCTGCGCAGCAAGTTCTACCCCGGTGGCTCCAGCACCGACAATGGCCAGATCCAGTTGTCCCTCGGTTATTGGTTTACCCTGGGTGTGGGCCTTAAGCATGCAATCGAGGAGTTTCCGCTGGAAACGCTCGGCCTGGGCCGTGGTATCCAGAAACAGGCAGTGCTCCTTCACGCCTTTAATGCCAAAGTCATTACTCAGACTGCCTACGGCGATCACCAATGTATCGTATCTAAAGCGTCGTTCAGGAATGATCTCAGTCCCTTCTTCATTATAAGTCGCGGCAATACAGACCTCCTGATGTTCACGATCAAGACCGACCATACGACCGAGGCGATAACGAAAATGACTCCAGCGTGCCTGGGCTAGATATTCCAGTTCGTCCTCTGCTGAATCGAGGGTACCGGCCGCGACTTCGTGTAATAGCGGTTTCCATATGTGAGTGCGGCTGGAGTCGATGAGAATGACATCAGCCTGTTCTTTTTTGCCGAGCTTGTTTCCCAGTGCGGTGGCAAGCTCCAGGCCTGCGGCACCGCCACCGACGATGACGATCTGATGTTTCTGCTGGGTCATGTGAGTATACATCGTTGATTGATGATAAGAGTCATTATAGCCATCGCTCAGCCATGGTCTAAAGAGGATAGAGAATTTTTTTGTATATGTTAGGTGGCAAATGCCGCGCCCAACAACATTGTAAAGAATACACTGGCCCTGTCTGCACCAATTAATTCATAACAATAACAGTGATGCACAACTTCCGGGCAATTTTGTACTGTATGCGGAAAGCTTGAGTATTATGTTTAATTTTCAGGATTGTATTTCTAAACCTCATGTCTATGAGGAATAAAATCAGCTATGCACTTTGCGATTGAGCCGCTGCTCAAACAGAGCTAACCGTGTATTTTCGGACAGCAGTTGCAGGGCTTCAATATGCATCGCCAGCGAACAGGGAATACGTGTTACACCAGCGAGGTACTCACTCACCTTGTTGGTATGTACACAAAGCACCCTGGCAAGTTGTGCGGCATTGAGCTGCCAGCCTTTTCTAATCTGGTTGAGTTCAATTTCCGTCATGGCTATAGCGGTTGTACACCAATCAGCCAGCTATGCAGGACAGAGGCAAAGAGTCCCCATGCAACGATCCCAATTACAATCGCGACAAGGTCACGCCTAAATCCTGCCGATGGGTAGACAGTGCCGGCCGCTCTATCACGTCGACGAGAAGCGCGGTAAAGCACAATTGCCCACAGCAAAAACCCGCCAAATAAAATAATGTCCACTAACTTGCCATTCGCAAGCAGGTGTGCAAATGCCCAGAGTTTGACCCCCAGTACCATGGGATGGCCTAGCCGGCTTTTGATTTTTGTACCCGGCACATATGCGGCGACCAACAGTATGAATGCGGGTAATGTCAGTATCGCGGTGAGGTACCTGGTCCAGTGGGGCGGTTGCCAGATAATCAGGGAATCTACGCGTGCATGGCTAAAGCCCCAAATAATCAGTACAAAACCTGCCACAGCGATAATGGAATATATTCCCTTCCATGCCGCTTCACCCCGTTGTGTGATCTGATTTGTACGCCATCCATCCGCAAAGACACGCACCGAGTGGATTCCGAGAAATAACAGCAACCCGACTATCAGTAATAACATCGCTTTTCCCTCTTCTACAGTTTTTACTTACATCCTGAGTTTGTGAAATTGGTATTCTGTCATTCTTCCGGCAACGGGATGAATTCAATTTCATCGCCCGGTACCTTGGGAAAGTTACCAACCTTCCAGTCCTGCTTGGCCTGTTCGATTCGTTCCTTCCGGCTGGAAACGAAATTCCACCATATATGCCTGGTAGATAAACGCTCACCACCAATAATCGCTAGGCGGGTATCTGTCACGGCAGTCACGTTAATTCGTGTCACAGACTGAAGCACGGCCATCGAATACTGGTCAAGATTTTTCTCTTTAAACGTGAGTTTGCCTTCTATTACGTATAATCCTAGCTCGTCAATCCCTTCCGGTAATTCAAGACTCTGACCTGCTTTCAGACTGGCTTCTATACAAAGAGTGTCGCTAAAGGTTTTCACCGGTGACTGCACGTTATAAGCGGTCCCGATCAATACCCGTACTGGAACGCTATTAATTTCAATTTGAGGAATTGAAGCGCTGCTGTAATGAAAAAATGCAGGCTCCATTTCTTCATCGACTTCCGGTAGCGCCAGCCAGAATTGCAGCCCATGCAGTTGATGGCCGTTGGCCTTGATTTCGTCGCGTTGTCTCTCAGAATGCACGATGCCCTTGCCTGCCACCATTAAATTAATTTCACCCGGTCGAATGATTATTTCATTGCCCAGCGAATCACGATGTAGCATCTCACCAGTGAACAAATAAGTGACCGTTGCGAGATTGATATGCGGATGTGGCCGCACATCTACGCCTTTACCCGGCGGAAAGATGGCTGGTCCAATATGGTCGAAAAAGATCCAGGGGCCTATCATAGGTTTGCGGCCGTCTGGTAAAGCACGCCTCACCGTGAAGCCACCCAGGTCATGTTCTTCGGGACAAATCATTAACACTTGCGCATTAGCACCGCCTTCGATTTCCATCGACTTGAGTTCATCCTGATGTTTGGCACCCATATCTAGAATACCTCGGTAAATTCAGATAAGTAAGGAAGCTAAAACCTTGTGATATGACGATTACACACTTCCATAACCGTTTCCAGTGTCTAAACTCCCTTTTCTGCTGTTGTAATTAGCTCGTAAAATAGCCACTCTGAATTCAGGTCTTTTCAATCAGTGGAATCCCGCTATGCTTACTGATGGTCGGCATGATCTTCGCGAAAAAGTTGACCTGACAAACGTCCTTCAGTTGCATTACCGCCACCTATGCTTGCCAACGATGGAGTTTATTATGACTACACAATCGACTTGTACGCATATTGCAGAAATTAGTGAGCTTAAAACTGCAAAACACTATGAATGTGAGGAATGCGTGAAAACCGGTGACGCATGGGTGCATCTGCGAACATGCCAAACCTGCGGTGTTACTCTTTGTTGTGATAGTTCAATAAATAAGCACGCTAGACGACATGCACAGATGACAGGACACCCGGTAATTTCATCGGCCGAACCCGGAGAGCAATGGCTATATTGTTATCCTGATGATGCCTTTGCAAATTATTGAATAAAAAACTTACAAGTATCAACCAGGGTTAGATGAATTTCAGCTCGGCTTCTTAATATCTATTCAGAACATGCTGACAAAGTGCGCGGAACAGTACCTCAGGCAGTTGCTTTTCAGATTTGACTCTATTTAACAAATCTGCATAATTAGCTTTAATTTAATATGAACCAAATTTATTTTATATCTTTATCCCGCTGACGTTGACAATAGGTACGGTCCTGTGGATTCTCCACCGCAGTGACAATTGCATCAACGATTGTGGCAAATTCCTCCGGCGTGATGGCCCCCATTACCTTCCCCAAAAGCTTGGGGTCTATATCAGCATAGGAGACGTTACCATCGCGCAACTGCACCGCGATTCCGGCCATATGATAATCTGCCTCACCGGTATTCTCCTGCTTCATAAGCTCCTCGTTCATTTCCATCAACATCTCGTATTTCTGCTCAACCTCGTCATACAGTTTGTCGTCAATATCCTCTGGCAGGTACACCTCATAGGCCTCTTCCTTTTCGGAGAATTCAGGGTCCAATCCCGTTTCTCCCAGCCATTCGATGAAGAGATCAAAGGGGATCTTGTGAAAGAAGATGAATTCCAGCATGGCCAGCTCTCGCCTGAAGATATAAGAAGTATAGATAATTATGCTCAGAGGGGAATATTATTGCATGAATTACTCACTATACTGGTTGCGCACCGTCACCTGAGGGGAAAATTTTTAAAATGAGCCATGGCTTGCTCTTGGTCGTATTAGCTCTCTCCTATCCCTTAAGCCTGGTTTGGGCGTTCAGGAACAAACAGCTATGGCGACTGGGCCTGGTTCTGAATTCACTCCTGGTTTATTTTCTTGGCTATTGCCAATTTTATATTTTCCTGGTCTGTGTCATGCTGGCTTTACTACCCTACGTCACTGGTCTTGCAGCAGGTTCCCGTCATCTACAGCTTACCGTAAAATTCAGTATTACACTGCTTGCCCTGTTGCTGGGATTTCACCTGATTCCTGGTTTCGGGAAGTTAGTGTTTTTTCACTCGTACACGCTCTCGAGTCATTCTGCTGCTTTTGATGTTGCCTATCCCCTGGACAAAGCATTCGGAGTCTTATTATTGCTTGGATATGGCATCGCGTTTTCTGCGTCACGTCTGCCTGCTATAAAACTCATTCTTATCACAACCCTGCTGATCCTGTTTGCAGTCAGCGCATTCGCAATCCCAATCGGTTATCTGAGTCCGGATGTAAAATTGAAGTGGCCAATACTCATCTGGGCTTACGGAAATCTATTTATCACCAGTACAGCGGAAGAAGTTTTTTTTCGTGGGATTGTCCAGTACCAAGTGTTCATCTGGTTAAAAGATAAAACAAAATACGCCATCATGCTGGCCTTGTTTACTGCGTCCCTTATATTCGCCCTGGCTCATTATGCTGGGGGGATAGACTACATGGTAATAGCCTTTATTGCAGGGCTGGGATACGGTGCCATCTATGCAAAAACTCGCAATCTTCTCGATTCAATCCTGGTCCATTTCCTTGCCAACCTGACACACATTATTCTGTTCACGTACCCTCATCTTATTTCTGCGTACTAAAGTCAGTCCTGCTCCGCGCAAAACCATAATCCACTCTCACATACAATCAGGCTGCCTTCTACAAGAGTACCGGCAATCTTCACCAGTTCATAACGCTGCTTGTGGTACCAGACGTGGTAAGTCAAATCGTCCAACGCTTTTTTCGGATAACGCGCACGCACATGCACGATCAAGCCTTGTTGAATAACTGCCCATACCTGTTTGCGATTTTGGGTAAGTTGATACTGCAGTAGCAGTGCTGCTGTTGCGTAGTTTCCAAACGCATCTGCCACCATTGCTTTTTGATCAGTAGCAAGTGAAAAAGGTATGAAATACCACCCCTGAGATTGATTGTTACGCACCTGTTGCTCCAACAAGTTACAGTTTGCCTCACGGGCCTGGCGC
>JBECKZ010000095.1:0-3277 GCA_040235555.1 Thiohalomonadales bacterium
GAACTGTACAACAGAAAAAGCGGACATAATAAAATACAATTGAAAAAACTTCTGAAAACGCTCAGCACAATAAACGATGCACGGCAATGGCTGCAGATAGATATCCTCTGTGTAGGCAATACTGATATCGCAGGCCTGCTTCACTTGCGTTACGCCGACAGACTCTCAATGCTGCTCATGGTGGTAGACAAAAACTTCAATCGCAAAATCAGCTTGGGTAATCTTTTCGTCGGCATGAGTATGCAAAAAGCGATTGGCGAAGGGGTGAAGACCTATGACTTCCTGAAGGGCGACGAAGAATATAAGTTCCATTGGACAAATAATACCCGCGCATCATTATCCGTAATACTCGACCAACACCACCTGTCTTCCATCCTGGCCACCATCGGCCGGTTGAGCAAATATGCCGTAAAAGCCATACTGCGCTGAATGAACAAGTCTATGAAAATCAAATTCATCTCCTGCTGGTTTGCTACCTCCTATGGGCAATATACGGACTCTCTGCGCCAGGCACTGGAGAGAAGGCTTGGCGAGGAAGTTGGCGTAATTTGCAGTAATTGCGGGTGCGGTGATCCGGTTGAGGTAAAGCGGATATTTCAGGATCAGCACTGTGAATATATTGAATATCCACACATCAAATATTTTAAATCATCCAATCCGTTTAAATACTGGCTGCGCAATAGATTACGCCAGATAATCTATCGCGAACGGGCGAAGAAATACATGTCTCATGCGGCCGATGCGACAGTACTGCACTTCCAGCAGACACTGAATGCATTCGGCTCGGTCACGGCTTTCAATTGGTTGCGACTACCGACCACTGCCGCGCGGGTTGTCACAGTGCACGAACTGGATCCTTATCAGGTTGAATTCCCGAAATCCAACCTGATATACAATCGCGCCGAGAGGATTCTCGTTCACTCCCGGGAAATGAAAAATAAACTCATCGATTACGGTGTCAACTCAGAACGAATCGATCTCATACAACACGGCGCCGACATCCAACCACTGCCAGATGCACCGCGCCATGGAATCATCTTTTATGGCGGCCACTTCCTGGGTAAAGGCAAGGGCCTTGAAACCCTGTTGCAGGCGATGGCCAGAGTCAAGGAAAAATTGAATGCCAAAACACCGACACTCACTATTCATGGTCACTACGGAAATAAGGCCCCGGAATACGGCATACAACTGGCAGAAAAGTACGCTGTCGCTGATATTGTGCGCTGGCTAAACCAGATTTCAAACTCGGATGCCATTGGAGAGTACCGCAGGGCAATGCTATGTGTATTACCGTATACAGGCAGTTTTGCTGGTCTGCCCGCCTCAATGGCGATGGCAAACGGCGTACCGGTGATTGCCACACGCTGTGCCGGACTGCCGGATCATCTGGGCGATACAGCACTTTGGATAGAGGAAGATGAACCTGCCGGCCTGGCTACTGCCATACTGGAATTACTTGACAACGCTACCGAGCGAGAACGACTTGCAGTCGAGGGACGTGCACGCGCCGAGCGCATGCTCAGCTGGGATGTCATAGCCGAAAAGACGCTTGCATGTTATGAAAGCATGTTGAAACAGAGAACGGGGAATTAAAAATAGTAGACAGCAACCCAAATTCTTCGTGTGCGGGAAACTTTCCTGTGGATTAGCCTGACTAATACACGGAATGAATAAAAGTTGAAATATAAATCATAAAACATGGGCACTGAGATGAATATACTGGGCTTGAATTACGCATTTCACGATTCAACCGCTTGCATCATATCAGACGGCGTAGTCAGCGTAGCAATCGAAGAGGAGCGACTAAACCGCCAAAAACACACCTATGCCTTTCCCCGGCTTTCAGCCGATCGATGCCTCAAGGAACTAAAACTCGACTACAGCGATATCGATCATATAGCGGTCTCGATCAAGCCGACTTTGCATTTGGGTCAGAAATGTCTTTACGCACTAAAATTGCTGCACAAAGCCAAACCTTTTGTCAGCCAGGAATTACTGCGCCTATATTATAGGCAAAAGGACTTCTGGGAATGGTATAACACACACTGGCCAGAGCGGCGCGGGGAAAGGCCAAAAGTGCATTTTGTCCCACATCACATGGCACACATGGCAGGTACTTTTTATGCCTCTCCTTATGATAGCGCAGCTTTGTTATCTTTGGACGGTTCGGGCGAGTGGGCGACTTCCTTTCTGGGCCACGGTAAGGGCATCGAATTGACTCTTCTCTCGGAATCCTTTTTCCCTATGTCACTGGGTTCATTTTATGAGGCAGTGACAGAATTCTGCGGTTTCCGGCCCAATTATGATGAGGGTAAAACCATGGGCCTCGCGCCGATGGGTAATCCGGCTGCATATTACGATGTCGTCAATAACATGGTGCAGATTGGAGATACAGGCTCCATTAACATAGATCTTTCTTTCTTCAGCTATCAATATCTGACACACCAGCGCTGCAGTGAAAAATTCTTTTCCCATTTTGGCAAGCCTAGACAGAAAGGCGAGGGATTTAATGACAACCATCTCAATGCCGCTGCAGCTTTCCAACGTGTACTTGAAGAAAAGGTTCTGCGTATCTGTGATATTCTGTATGAAAAGACCGGAGAGAAATATCTGGTAATCTCCGGTGGCGTCTCACTAAACAGCGTTATGAACGGGCGGATTTTACGCGAATCCAAATTCGAAGATTTATACGTAATGCCGGCAGCCGGCGATAATGGCACCGCGATCGGCGCCGGATACTATGTCTATAACCATATTTTGCAGCAACCGAGGCATACCGTACATGACAGCCCTTACCTGGGCACTGAATATTTCAATCCGGATATTCAAAAAGTCCTCGAAGAATGTAAGCTGAAGGCAAGATATCATGAGGACATATGTGATATAGCGGCAAAATACCTCCAACAAGGTGAGATTGTCGGATGGTTTCAGGGCAAAATGGAGATTGGTCCACGAGCACTTGGCAACCGCTCAATCCTCGCCAATCCTATATATAAGAACATGAAGGACAAAATTAATCTCGAAGTAAAACATCGTGAAGCCTATCGCCCTTTTGCTCCTGCAGCACCGCTCGAACATGTAACTAAATATTTCGAAATGGACAAGGAAGATCCATTTATGCTCAAAGTATGTTATGTGCGGCCTGAAATGCGTGACGTGATTCCGGCAGTAGTGCATGTCGATGGCAGCGCCCGTCTGCAAACTGTTCGCAATGAAGTCAATCCCCGCTTTCATGAACTTCTGACTAAATTCGGTCAGCTAACAGGAGTGCCTGTAC
>JBECKZ010000125.1:0-4421 GCA_040235555.1 Thiohalomonadales bacterium
GAATTAACCAAGTATGCAGCGAATTCAATGCTGGCGACGAAGATCAGCTTTATGAATGAGCTGTCAAATATTGCTGAACTAACCGGTGCAGATATTGAGCAAGTCAGACTGGGGATCGGTTCTGATCCGCGTATCGGTTATCATTTTATCTATCCAGGTGCTGGCTATGGCGGTTCCTGCTTTCCCAAGGACGTGCGGGCACTGGAACGCACGGCAAAAGCCTTTGGCTATGAAGCGAAGTTACTGGCTAGTGTTGAAGAAGTAAATAAGTCGCAGAAACGTGTGCTAGCGAACAAAATAATCAATCATTATCAGGGTAATCTAAAAGGCAAGACGTTCGCGATGTGGGGTTTGTCGTTTAAACCAAATACTGACGATATGCGAGAGGCTTCCAGTCGGGTCGTCATGGAGATGCTTTGGGAACAGGGCGCAAAAATCAAGGCCTTTGACCCAGAAGCCATGCCGGAGACCCTGCGCATTTATGGTGAACGCCCCGAGCTAGAGTTTACCGACTCACCTGAAGCGGCGGTGGAAAATACGGATGCTTTGATTGTGATGACCGAGTGGAATGTATTCAGAAGCCCGGATTTTTCAGAGTTAAAACAGAAGATGAAAGCGCCAGTCATTTTTGATGGCAGAAATATCTATAATCCGCAAATATTACGAGAATTTGGATTTATCTATCATTCGATAGGTCGCCAGGTTATAGGATGTAATTCATGATGAAGAAAATTAAAAAGGCAGTATTTCCGGTCGCAGGTCTTGGTACCCGGTTTTTACCAGCAACCAAGGCCAGCCCAAAGGAAATGTTGCCTGTCGTTGACAAGCCACTGATCCAGTATGCAGTGGAAGAAGCTGTGGCAGCAGGAATGGACCAGATGATTTTTATTACAGGACGTAGCAAAAGGGCAATCGCTGATCATTTTGATAAAGCATTTGAACTGGAGCATGAACTCGAAGCAAAAGGCAAGGAAGAATTGCTGCGTATTGTGCGTAGTATTGTGCCTGATAATGTTTCCTGTATATACCTGCGCCAGGCGGAAGCATTGGGTTTGGGGCATGCAGTATTATGTGCTTTACCTGTTGTGGGAAATGAACCCTTTGCGGTGATCCTGGCAGATGACTTGATCGATGGTGGTGAGCAGGCATGTCTGGCGCAGATGGTTAATGTCTATGAGTACCAGGGTCGTAGCGTATTGGGCGTTGAACGTGTACCTCGGGAAGAGACAAATAAGTATGGTGTGGTGAAAGCTTCGGAACTCGAAGACCGTGTCTATAAAGTGGAAAGTATCGTAGAAAAGCCTTCACCTGATAAAGCACCCTCGAATCTGGCAGTCGTTGGTCGTTACATTCTAACGCCACGAATCTTTGAAAAACTTCAAACAACCGAAAAAGGTGCTGGCGGAGAAATTCAGTTAACTGACGCCATTGCTGCATTGTTGCAAGAAGAACAGGTGTTGGCATACGAGTTTCAAGGTAAGCGTTATGATTGCGGCAGTAAGATTGGTTACCTCGAAGCCACTGTCGAATATGCGTTAAAACATGAGGAACTCAGTGATGAGTTCCGCGCCTATTTGCATAACCTTCTGGATATCCAAGGAGCCAAAAAACAAGCTGGTTAACAGTTACTAAAAAAACGAGTTTTCTTGCCCAGTTTTTTATATTTACTGAAATGGATGGCTCCCCGGGACGGGCTCGACCATTTGCAGTGCAAATGGGGCGAACACTAAAGAAAATAAATTAAGTTGTTCGTCAACCCCGAGGCGGTGAGAGCCGAAATAATAAAAGCCGAGATTTATTGCTCGGCTTTTTAGCTTTACTGAAATGGATGGCTCCCCGGGACGGGCTCGAACCGCCGACCCGGTGATTAACAGTCACCTGCTCTACCGACTGAGCTACCGGGGAATAAGGGCGTGTATGGTACTCATGCCATCGGCCCCGGTCAACATCAACTGGCTGAATTTATTGAATTAGTGCAGTTCAGCGGACTACCATCGGGGCGTGTAGAGCTTAAGCGGACACGCCCGGTTTTTATCAGTATCAGTGCCTTAGAGCGTTCAGGTGAATTAGGGGCACATAAGGTAAAGGTCCCATTCATTTGGGTAAATCCGGTCGGCCGATACGCGATATAGTTGTGGGAACCAAAGCCGCGGTAATCGAGTGTGTGACCGTTCAGCAGCGCCCCATGCACGTGAATCAGCAATTCATCAGAATCCCGGGTTTTGTTCTGATTGGTGTCTTCAAACACTATCCAGCCTTTGGTCCAACTTGCACGCTTTGTACAATTTTCTCCATCGGCAGATTTACACAGGATGACCTGCTGATTTCGTTTAATTGCTTCAGAGCGGGCGATGGCGAGAGCACCTCGCAGGGCATTCACTTGTCCGGGGACTCTGTTAGCATCAAGGAAATTGCCAATGACCGGTACACCGATGCCCAGTGTGATGGCACCTGCGGCCAGCGTCATCATTACTTCAAGAAGTGTGAATCCAACTGCGATCTTGGTACGCATGATACTCCTCCCTGTAATATTTTTCTCCATTTGATTCGGGGGTTAAAAAATAGTGACATCCTTGTCTACCCCCCACATCCCTGTGATGGAAAAGATACTGAAACTGACAGTACTCGTCTGTCAGGGAAAGTCTGATTATTAAGTAGGGATTCCCCTACATCGCAATTGCGGTTGCGATGCGGGTGAGGGCGTTTTCGAGATTAGTCATGCTGGTGGCAAAAGACAGGCGTAAATGACCTGGGGCACCAAAGGCGCTGCCAGGTACCAAGGCAACACCGGCTTTTTCTAACAGGTGCTCGGCAAACTGCACATCATCTTCGATATTTGGTATTCGTTGGATGACCGTATGAAAAGACGGGAGCGAATAAAAAGTGCCCTGAGATGGAAGACAAGATACTCCGTCCATTGCGTTGAGGCTCGCTAGCACGAAGTCATGGCGTTCCTTGAATGCAGTGAGCATTGTCTGGATACAGGATTGATCGCCTTCCAGGGCGGCTTGTGCAGCGACCTGAGAAATCGAGGTCGGGTTTGAGGTACTTTGTGATTGCACCTTTTTCATTGCGGCGATGAGCGGAGCAGGTCCTGCGGCATAACCAATTCGCCACCCGGTCATTGAGTAAGCCTTGGAGACACCGTTCAGAACGATGGTGCGCTCTATCAGGTCAGGACACACATTGGCGATATTGGCGAAAGATTCATCAGTCCAGAGGATATGCTCGTACATATCGTCTGTGGCGATAAGAACTTGTGGATGCTTGCGCAGAACTTCGCCCAGAGCAGCCAAATCGGCCCTGGAATAGACACGTCCGGTCGGGTTGGAGGGGCTGTTAATCACCAGCAATCGGGTTTTTGCAGTAATCGCGGCCTCCAGCTGTTCTGGGCGAATCAAGAAGCCATGCTCCATGCTGGTTTCGACAATCACAGGTTGGCCGTCGGCTAACAGGACCATATCCGGGTAGGAGACCCAGTACGGGGCGGGGATGATGACTTCATCACCCGGGTTCAGTAATGACTGGGCCAGGTTATAAAAGCTCTGTTTGCCGCCGCAGGACACCAAGATCTGGTCCAGTGAAAATGCCAGCTGGTTCTCCCGTTGGAATTTATCGACGATAGCCTGCTTGAGTTCACGGGTGCCGTCGACAGCGGTGTACTTGGTGAAACCGCGATGCAGGGCGTCAATCGCGGCCTGTTTGATATGCTCAGGGGTATCAAAATCCGGCTCACCGGCACCGAGTCGGATGATATCCTTACCCTCTGTGCGCAGTTCATTGGCCCGGGCGGTGACAGCCAGGGTCTGCGAGGGTTTGACACGTTTGATACGATCCGCCAGTTTGATATCCAAGTTAAAACTCCCCAGGAGCGACGCCCAAGCCGGGCACAAAGGCGCGTAATAATACGGAAACATACCTCAGACTTAAAGTATGCAAAAGCAATTTGAACTGGTTTCAGAATTTGCCCCAGACGGCGATCAACCCATGGCCATCACGCAGTTGACCGAGGGCTTGCAGGCGGGGGAAGCAGCCATGACCCTGCTGGGTGTCACCGGCTCGGGCAAGACCTTTACCATCGCCAACGTCATCCAGAACCTGCAGCGGCCAACGATCATCCTGGCACATAACAAAACCCTCGCGGCCCAGTTATATGGGGAGATGCGGGAATTCTTTCCGCATAATGCGGTGGAATATTTCGTGTCCTATTACGACTACTACCAGCCCGAGGCCTATGTGCCCTCGACGGACACCTATATCGAGAAGGATTCCTCGATCAATGAGCACATCGAGCAGATGCGCCTGTCCGCCACCAAGGCCATCATGGAGCGACGGGATGTGGTCATCGTGGCCACGGTCTCAGCAATTTATGGTCTGGGCGATCCCAAGTCTTACATGAGCATGTTGCTGCATCTGGTCCG
>JBECKZ010000137.1:0-6279 GCA_040235555.1 Thiohalomonadales bacterium
CCCACCAGGGTTTCATCATCGGCGGAATGTTTACGTACCGAATTGAAGATATGCGTTGCGGCCACCCGGCTGGCCATGCTCAATTCTACTTCCCGGACTTTGGGTTCTTTCCCAGCCAGTTGTGCAGTGGTGTGCAGGGTCGGACGCACGGTGGCCTTATACAACAGATACTGTTTGCCACTGGCATAACGCACCGACCAGGTGGCCTTGCGGTTAGTTACAAACTGTTGTATCGCCAGACCGTATTCACCAGAGATAAAATGTTCATCAATAATATCGAAGTGACCACGGGTTTGTGGCAGATACATCCCCACCTTCACAGGCCGCTTCAGTGCCGTAAAGGTTACCTGGATTTCAACGTCCCAGACGTCAATAGTCGTATCAGGCTTAACCGGCAATTTAAGCACCACAAGCTTATAGCTAAAAATCACCAGCGCAACGACGGTCAGTACCAGCGCCAGCCAATAAGCCTGCCGTGGATACATTATTCAGGAACCCCCTTGCAATCGGGTTTATTGAGGAACGTTGATGAGGGGTCGATCAGAAAATCCTCTCCCAGGAAATTACGACCAACTAATAATGGGTAGTTAAAGCCGGTACGATCAACCAGTGTCACATCGGCTTCACGATAAGTCGAACCCAGGCAAATACCCAGTTTGACCACGTAACGTACCTGTGCCTCGCCAAAATGCCGTTTAATCCGGGCAATGCGTACCACCGGCTTTTCCAGGCGCACGATGTCACCCTCATGATTTTTTACCGAGAATGATAGCCAGTCCTTGCCATCACGTTTAAACGGCTTGATGCATTCACAATCCAGCGAAGAGGTTTTGGCACCACTGTCAACTTTGGCCTTGACCATGATGCCTCCAGGGTAAACCTTGACAGTTTCCACCCAGCCGACGACCTGCTTTGCCCATACGACACCCGTAACCGGCATAAGCAACAGCAAACACACCAGAATCCGATATTTGTCATGCATACTACTTTGTCTCCGGTTTCTCAGGTAATTGAACCATTACTATTTCGACTGACAATGACGCCAGCATACTAAAAATTCAAGTTAACCAGATCAATTCAAGCTGCGTTAACGATACCAGCGACAATTTCCTGATCTGCGTTAGCTGTTGAACAATTCATGTACTCTCAGAACAGTGAGCATGGCTTGCACCGTCTTGGCCAGCAATCTATATATATAGGAAACCTTTAAAAGCCATCTATAGGCCAAACCGCTACCAGACTGAACCCTAGAATAAGATTATATTAGCCCTTATTATGGTAAGCTTGTGACTTGTTGCCCACACCACCCCGCTTTACTGTTGTTGCGTCGCTTCCTCGCATCCCGTCTCCTTACCGCTACGCTTAATTGTGTATTGCTCATTACACTCAGCGCACTGTCGGCCACGGCCTTTGCCAGCCACCAAACACCCGATAGTTACCGCCTGGGTATCTTTCCCTATATGGCGCCACGTCAGACTATTAAATATTATGGTCCGATTGCCGCCGATATGGAGCGTGTATTAAATCGCCAGGTGCGACTGGAAAGCCAACGTAGTTTTACCGACTTTACTCACCTTCTGGCCCTGCATACCTATGATATTGCTTTGATCCAGCCATTTGATTACCCAGAGGTTGTCGAGAAGGAAGGTTATATCCCGCTGGCGCGACTATCCGTGCCTTTGGTTACAGAGTTTTATGTACGCGTTGATAGCTCGTACCACACATTACAAGACCTGCGTGGTACCACCATTGCCATGCCACCCGTCAAGGCTGCCAACTCACGAATGGCCTTGCGCGCCTTACATGATAATCATTTGATTCCCGGTCGTGATGTAAAAATCCGCTACTTTAATTCGCATGACTCATGCCTCCAGCAAGTCTGGGTCGGTAATGCCAGTGCCTGTACCTCAGCACAACCACCAGTGAAGGTTTTTGAAAAACGGATGCAAGCACGGTTACGCTCTATCTACAAAACGCCGTCGATACCCCATGTCCTGTTCGTGGCTGACCCCAGGGTCCCGGCAGCGGATCGCGCCAAACTCGTCGATCTCATCACGGGCTGGGACAAGACAGCGCACGGCCGCCAGATGCTAAAAGACCTGGGGTTTCCTCCGTTCGTACGCGTCAAACCGGACGAATACGCCATGATGCGCCATTATGAACCGGAAGCACCGCTCATGGCAGACAGTGCCGGTGACAGCCGGGACTACATCCTCGGTATCTTCCCCTATTTGTCCAGCCGCCAACTGGCAAAAAATTTCGCACCACTGGTACCCACCCTGACATATGTCTTGGGCAAAGCCGTCAAACTGCGTACCGCATCCAGCTTTGGCAGTTTTTCCGATAATCTGGCCGCCGGCAAGTACGACATTGTGCTGGTACAACCGTTTGAATTCGAAAAAGCAGTCCAGCTGGGTTATATCCCACTGGCGGGAATGAAAGATCTGGTGTCCGGCAGCTTTTATGTCCTGAAAGGTTCACCTTACCAGAAGATATCTGATTTCAAAGGCAAGACCATCGCCATGGCACCCGCAGAATCTGCCCAGTCACACATAGGCCGGGATGCCTTAACAAAGGCAGGCCTGGTTATTAACCACGACGTTAAAATCAAATACGTTAATACCCACGACGCCTGTCTTCGTGAAGTTCAGCTTCACGATGCAGCCGCCTGTATGACATCGCCTCTAGTACTGAAAATGTTGCCCAGGGATTACGTCGCGAATTTGCGGCGTGTCGGTGAAACAGTGAAAATACCGGGTGTTGTCTTCCTGGCACACAAACGTTTGCCCAAAGTAATGCGCACAAAGCTGGCAAAAGAAATACTGTCATGGAACCACACCAGGGAAGGGAAAAAGATTCTAAAATCCATGCAATTTGGTAAATTTGCCCCGGTCAATCCGGAGTTGTACCAGGGTCTGTCAGGGATGGGGCAATAATCCTATGCTTAGCCGCCTTTCATTACGCTACCGCATCGCGTTTGTAATCTTTTTGCTGGAAGCCTGCATGCTCGGTGCCGTACTGAGTGTCTCGCTTAAACAGTCACACCAGACTGCTGCCAATTTCAATAGCACCAGCCAGAAGGCCAGCCTTGACCTGTTGGCAAATCTCAGTGTGACCGCCCTGCTGACCAGTGAATACTCCGATTACCAGCTCTACATAGATGATGTCAAAAAACAACCTTCGATTGAACGCATCGTGTTGTGCGATTCTTACCAGCGCGTAGTCGCCAGTACGCATGTCACGGATGTGGGTCGCAATCTAAGCGAAACTGTCAATCGCAATGAACCGGGCTGGCGAATTTCGACGGTTAATTCTGCCGCCGGTGCATTGGGAACACTGGCGGTTCGGTTCTCCGATGCGCAGTTGGTTGCATCGTATCAACGTACGCGTAACCTTTCGATTTCGATCGCCGTAACCGGGATGATCGTGATCGCCCTGGTGGGACTGGCCACCGGTTTTGCACTAACCCGCCGCCTGGCCCGTGTTACTGAAGCCGCCCGTCAGTTTAGCGCTGGCAATACCTTGGCACGCAGCAATGTTTCCGGATCCGATGAAGTTGCCCTGCTCTCTCGTAATGTGGATCTCATGGCGGCGGCCGTCGCCGAACAACAACATAAGTTGCAGGAACAGGGTGAATACATCGAACTGCTGTTGAATTCCACCGCAGAGGCTATCTACGGTGTCGATACCCAGGGAATATGCACATTTGTCAATCCGTCCTGCCTGCGTATGCTCGGTTATGAACACGAAGAAGAGATCGTCGGCAAACCTATCCATGCATTGATACACCATACTTATCCTGACGGTCGCCGTTACCCGATGGAGGAATGCGCAATCCGCCAGACCACTAAGGAAGGCAGGGATTGCCACAACGATCAGGAAGTACACTGGCGCGCAGACGGTACCAGTTTTCCGGTGGAATACTGGTCACATCCCATGTACAAGGACGGCAAACTGATTGGTGCGGTGGTCACCTTTATCGATATCAGTGAACGAAAACAAAATGAACAGGATTTAACGCGTTTCCGCGCTGCACTCGACAGTTCTGTTGATGCAATTTACCTGATTGATGCAATACAGATGAAGTTTGTGGATGCCAATCGTGCCGGCTGGGAGGTGCTTGGTTATCAGCGTGACGAGCTGTTACAGCTTGGTCCATTCGACCTGATGGCAGATTATTCAAGAACGGCCATGGAGCATGAAGTCGAGAGACTGCTCAGTAACAACCACGACAATGCTGTCATTGAAACTGTGCATCGTCGAAAAAATGGTACCAGCTTCCCGGTTGAGATATCACTTCAGGCTTTATCCACCACCGCTCAGGAACAGCAGACACCCCTGCTGGTTGCCCTGGCGCGTGACATCACGGAACACAAACAAAACGAGGCTGAGTTAAACCGGCTCGCATACTACGATATGTTGACCGGCCTGCCCAACCGCCTGCTATTTAATGATCGCCTCCATCAGGCCGCCGCCGATGCCAAACGCCGGAACCGTTTCGTTGCGCTGATCCTGCTGGATATCGATCGTTTCAAGGTTGTCAATGACACCATGGGACATGTCGCCGGTGATATGCTGCTACGAGAAATGGCACAACGCCTGAAAAAAAGTGTACGGGAAGGCGATACGATAGCGCGGCTTGGAGGTGATGAATTTGCACTCATCTTTGCTGATATTGCCGAAGCGCGGGACGTCGCCCAACTGGCACAATCCCTGTTGAATCGACTCAGCATCCCGGTGGAGATCGATGGGCGTGAAGTCTTTTCCTCTGCCAGTATTGGCATCACCATGTATCCTGCCGATACCGACGATGTTGACACGCTGGTGAAATTTGCTGATTCTGCGATGTATCATGCCAAGGAACAGGGACGCAACAATTATCAGTTTTATTCCCGGGAGATGACGTCTAATGCGCAGGAACGCCTGCGCACAGAATCAAACCTGCGCCGCGCGCTCGACCGTAACGAATTACAACTGCACTACCAGGCACAAATCGAAATCAGTACTGGCCACATTCTGGGTGTAGAGGCATTATTGCGCTGGAAAGACAACAATGGTGATGATATTCCTCCCGGACATTTCATTCCTCTAGCTGAGGAGACCGGCCTGATCGTACCGATTGGGGAATGGGTCTTGCAGCATGCCTGTAGTCAACTCAAAACCTGGCACACTGCAGGATTTTCCCATTTAAGTATGTCTGTGAATGTTGCCTCGCGGCAATTCAAGGACAGCATGTTTGGTATCATGGTTAGACGCACGATAGACTCACTCAATATTCCGGCAAACACACTGGAGCTGGAAATTACCGAGAGTGTTCTCATGGAAAACAGTGAGGTGATCATGCGCATGCTCAATGACCTTAAGACAGCCGGTATTAACCTGGCCATTGATGATTTTGGTACTGGTTATTCCTCACTCAGCTATCTCAAACGCTTTCCGATTGATCGGGTTAAGATCGACCAATCCTTCGTTCGCGATCTGAGCATCGATGTCGAAGACGTTGCTATCGTTAAAGCCATCATTGCCATGGCCAAGACCCTGCGTTTGAATGTCGTAGCTGAGGGAGTAGAGACTGTGGAGCAGCTTGACCTGTTACGTAATGAAGGTTGCCACGGTTATCAGGGTTATCTGTTTGCCAAACCGATGGAAGCAGATGCCATCAGCAAGCTGTTGCATGACCATGCTATTCCGGCTAAAAAGTCGGTCTAGTCAGCGTCTCTGTTAACTGGTTTTTTCGATGCGATAACTTACCCACAACTGATGAATTTCACCCGGCGCAATCGTGACCGTATTTTCGGCTGCATTGGCGCTTTCGATACAAACCATGTGGCGATAGCCATCTTCACCCAGGTCACCCATCTTGTTGGCTTTCTCAATCCAGGGATTCCACACAACGGTGGAATCACTACCCCGCTTGCTGATGTGTATTTTCCGCTGCAACACAGGATCATCGATAACACATTCAGCGCGCGTATCAACATAAATCCGATCTACCTCACTGGCGATCGTTACCGGACCATGTTGAATCTTGCGTTGACCTTCGTCGACTTTATCCAGATATTCTGTATCTTCGAGTCCATGAATGCTGATCTGATTGATATCGCCGATTTCGAAATAGGTATGCAGCGCTTCGGTAAGCGTGACAGTGGTATCGTTCTCGTTTTTGGTCGCCAACTCGATCTCCAGCGAATCACCTACGCTTATCCGGCATTCCAGTGGTGTATGGTGTTGCCACAGACTGCGGGTTGTCGCGTTCCCCAGAAGTCGGAATACCAGTTG
>JBECKZ010000189.1:0-12045 GCA_040235555.1 Thiohalomonadales bacterium
TGGGCCGAGGCGTTGCTGAAATCGGTGTTTAGGGAATCGTAGGCCTCACTTTGCGCCACGTCGTTGAAATGCAAATCGCGATAGATACTGGCGACGCTGGCCTGACGTGCGGCTTCGTCCTGATCCAGTTGTAGGCTGGAGCGGTACACGGCGCGGTTGTCGTTGTTGGCAATGGATTGATTCAGGTCCTGCAGGGCACCGGCCGGATCGTTTTGGCTTTGTTTGCGAATGGCGTCGTAGTAATACGGCGTCGGGTCGTTGGGGTCCAGTTGCTTGGCCATGGCAAACTGATCCGCATCCAGTGGCGAGCGTTTTTCTTCGTAGTAGGCCTTGCCTAAATAACTGCGGATGATGGCGTTGTTGGGGTCGAGGCTGGCGGCGATCTCGATCTGACGCCGACCTTCGGCTAAATGGTTACGCCGAATCAGTGCCAGGCCTAAACCTAAGTGCGGTAACGGATCGGCCTGATCCAGTAGGATAGCTTTATTAAACGCAGTCATGGCGTCATCGATGTCACTGTGCACCAGGTGGGCGTAACCCAGAATGGATTGGGTGCGCGACAGATTTGGATTGAGTCTGGTCGCTTCACTGGCAGCGTGCAATGCAGCATCGAGTTTGCCGGTGGACAGTTGCAGCTCGGCAACGCGGGCCCAGGCCAGGGCGTTATCCGCTTCCACTTTCACCGCCTGTTGCGCACTGGCGAGAGCATTGTCTAAATCGAGATTGGCCTGCCACGCATACGACAGGGCGATGTGACTGGCCGCCAGTTGCGGTGCGGCTTTCACCGAGGCTTGCGCCAGTTGCAAGGCGTTGGCCGGTTCGTTGTTGACTACGGCGATGATACTTTGCAGGGCATCCGCCTGTGGTCCGGTTTCGTTCGTCAACAGTTTTGTGGCTTCATCGACGCGGCCTACAGAAAGTAATTCCTGCGCCTGTTGAATATTACCTTGTGCGTGCGCGAACACCGGCGGGAAGTACAGGGCCCACTGCACGACGTTGCGCGGTTTTGCGAGTAGGACCTTGTGCGGTGCTTCACCCTTGTTGGTGACCGAGGTTTCACCCGGCGTGATATGAATGGCACCCTGTGCGTTATCGGTGAGGACCTTGCCTTCGAACACGGTGACAGTGGTCTTGTCATCGCCGACCGCCACCACGAATTCGGTGCCTTCAATGGCGGCGTTGACGTAGGGTGTCTGGACCTTGAGACTGCGCGGCACCCGGCTGATGAAGTGGGCGATACCCTTGAGCAAATCGAGCAGTGATGGGGTTGTCTTACTGAGTTTGGTTAAGGTGATGACGGAATTTTCATCCAGGCGCAGCAGGGTGTTGTTGATCAGGATGACACCGGCGCGGCTTTTGGCGCCCACACGAATACTGTCGCCCGGGCAAAACACCTCGTCGAGTTTTACCGCATGCCAGTCAGATTGATTGGCAAGACGCACTTCGACGGTGCCCTGCACCGAATCCATTTTTGCCGCCCATGGATCACATGTGCTCCGGGATTCAGCATGGACTGAACCCATCCCCAGCAACATGATCACTCCGATCCAGCGGAAACGCGTCAATGCGTTTTCCATTCCCTTTTCCTTTTTTATTTTTACATGTGTCCTTAACAGGTGGTGCGTCCTGACCACCGTGCGGCGCTGCGCTATTCTTCTGGCAGGATGCGTCACACACCCGAGCGCTGTGTACAGCCTGGACAGCACTCCCTGTTCTTGTTGATTGTTATAAGGCGCTAACTTCCTGAGTTAGCCACGCGCGCAGTATATCGTCTAACTTGCTTAAAGTGGTGTTATTTTTGCGAATTCGACTTACAAACAACTTACGAATGCCGTTGTTACTTTTGCGACAAGCTAATGGCACCGGTCCAGACAGGTGCATCTTGTTGCTGGAAGTGCACACATTGCTGCAGGTAAAACCGGGTGGGGCCGTCTTGAGGGTGTGACTGCAGGAATTGTGCGAACAGTTGTTGTGCGTCTTGCCATTGCTGCTGATAAAAAGCGTGCACGCCCTGATCAAATTCCTCGAAATTAATGGCGTTTTGTACCGGCAGGATTTCATACACGGATAAGGCCTGGTGTTTACCGGCTAACACAAATTTGCCCAGTGCCCGCGTGGCTAACCCGGATAAATCCTGGACCACGTCCTCGGATGCAAGAAGGCGTGTGCCCAGATGTTTGTTCAGACTTTCCAGGCGCGAGGCGCTGTTGACGATATCGCCCACCGCCCGGTATTCATAGTGATCCAGTGCGCCGACATGACCCATGCTGATTTCACCACAGTGCAAACCGAGGCGGGTAGGCAAGGGTATGTTTTGCCTGGCATTGAAAGTATCGATGGCATCGCGCACGGCCAGCGCCGCGGCACAGGCGTGCTGGCGTATCTGTGTGGTGTTTTCGGGTGAAGGCCAGATGGCCAGTGCCGAATCGCCCTGCACATCGGAAATGATGCCGCCGTGTTGGCGTATCGGTGCAAACAGGACTTCGTAATAGGCATTCATCAGCTGGTGCAGATCACTGGCACTGAGTTGTTCCGATAAGGTCGTGTATTGCGCGGCATCGGTGGCGAGGACAATACCAAACACGCGCTCTCCACGATCACTAACCGGGCTCATGCCGCGCGCGATATGATCGACAACCTCTGCCGGCAGGTGATAGCCAAAGGCTTCGCGTATATGCTGGCGTTCGCGTTGCAGGCGGCGATGTGAAAGCAATAAGGTTGCCAGGGTGGTCAGTGGCAATTGCCATAACAAGGGGATCGTAAATGGCAACCAGTAGGCATGTACACTGAAGGCACGATAGGTCACCACGGCATAGAGGCTGCCAAGCAGCAGGGCCACGGGCACCTGCCACAGGCCCGGCAGGCGCGACAGGATCAGCACCAGCAGGATACCCCACAGTAGCAGGACCAACATGTCGTGCATGCCGCTGGGTACATGCAGCGTATTTTGCTGTAACAGGTTGGCAAAGGCAGTGGCCATGATCTCCACACCGCTGATGTCGAGCCCACTGTGTTCATTGCTGAACACGGTATAAAAGCCGTCTTTCTGTTCCGGCTGAAATTGTTCGGAGAACCCGACAAACACGGCCTTGCCGCGCAGATCCAGTTGTTTGTCCTGTAGCACATCGACGTAATGCATGGTGGTGATCGAGCGCGGTCCGCCATAGAAATTCAAATAGAGACTATAGGGTGCGGCATAGGCATGGATCAGCGCGAAGAGTTTTTGACGGTCTTGTTCATGCAGGTCGCTGGTTTGCACTTCGGCGAGCAGGCGCGGTGCCAGGGTCGGCGTTGCCAGGAAGATCTTGTGCAGGCGACTGATCACCTGGGGCAGGTTGCGTTGCGCGCGAATTTGCTGTGCCGTCGTCGGCATGCCCTGGAGTTTTGCCGGTACATGCTCTTGTAGCAGTGTATACAAGGTGTTGTAGTCATCCAGGCTATACAGTTGCAACATGGTGAGCGGGATGGTTGGCATGCCCAGGTCCGGTTGATACAACAGAAAGTGATCGACCTTGGCCGGGATCTTGGGCAGGGGAAAGGGCGAGAGCGCAAAGGCGTTGCGTGCAAACACGTTGATAGGCGAGAGCAGTCTTTCCACCTGCACCAGATCGTTTTCGCGGTTTTCTTCTTTTATATATTGAAACAGCACCACGTTGTTGCTGCGCCGCATGGCCTCGGCAAAACGGGCGTTATCCGCCGGGTTGCGCACCTCATCGAAGATAATGTCAAAGGCAATGGCGACTGCACCCGCGCGGGTAAGTTTATCCACCAGCTCACCGTGCAGTGCGCGCGGCCATTTGCGTGGTTTGTTGGGCAGGTCCAGGCTGCGGGAAGAGTGTTGATCGATACTGACCAGGACCACGTCTTTTGGCGCAGGCCGGGCGCCGCGCAACTGGAACAGCCATGACAGGCCGAGATCTTCTTCCAGCCAGTGTCCGACGGGTGTGCTTGCCAGAAGAATAGCGGTGCCGGCAATCAGGATGATGAGTCCCAACAGTGTATACGGCGCCCTGGAAAGCGGTGTAAAGAGTCCTGTTTTCATCGTTGATTCGTGACGTCGGGCAGATCCCGCCCATGACACCGTAAATCAAATCCTTTATGATTCCTGACACATAACAAGCAATATATAACACAGTAAGTGCAGTTTTTGGGTGAGGAACAGCTGACCGGCACGACTCGGGGAATCCTCATGGTCTTGATAAAGCCACGTCAGCAATCGCAGGGAGCGCATGCAACCCGGGATGGGTTGTTAAATACTGGTATAACCATGAGGCGTGCGATGCTGAACAATGTCTTTCTGTTCTCGGATCTGGCTCCCAGTGAGGCCGATCTCCTGACTGAGCACAGTCATACCCGCAACTATCCTGCCAATACCATTCTTATCAATGAAGGCGATAGCACCGATTCACTTTATGTCATCCTGAATGGTGAAGTGAAAGTCTTTGCCAGTGACGAAAGCGGCAAGGAAGTTATCCTGAACATACTGCGGACCGGCGAATATTTTGGTGAGTTGGCACTAGTGGACGATGCGCCGCGTTCCGCGTCGGTCATCACCTTAACCCCGGTCAGGGTCATGGTGATCTCCAAGACCGATTTCAAAACCTGTCTTAGTCAAAACGGCCAGATAGCATTTAACCTGATCCGCTCCCTGACCAAACAAGTGCGTGCGCTCACCGACAGTGTCAAGAGCCTGGCCCTGCTCGATGTGTATGGGCGGGTGGCCCGCACTTTGCTGGAACTCTCACGGGAAGAGGATGGCGTGCGGGTGATCGAGCAGAAGCTCACGCACCAGGATATCGCCAACATGGTGGGTGCTTCGCGGGAAATGGTCAGCCGCATCCTCAAGGACCTGGCCACCGGCGGTTACATCACGGTCGAAAAGAAATCGATCACGATAAACGAAAAACTGCCTGCTGGCTGGTAAGCCTCATCAATCGCTCCCGCTTGTTTGCCTGTGCCTGGCGACTTATATCGCGGCCAGATGCAATACCCTTGTCTGCTGGTAATCCGCAATGACCGGAAGTGGATCGACTTCGGTTTTGGCACGATACATATTCTGATCCGCCTGCCGGATGAGACTTTTATAATCGAATACCTGCCCCGGTGAGTACTGACTCATCCCGATCGACAAGGACAACCGATAGGAACGTGCTTCATGGCCGTTGATCCGGTCCAGGCTATCCTGGATCGTGTCGACACAGCGATGCACAGGCTGTACAGGATCATCCAGCAGGAATACAGCAAACTCATCACCGCCGATGCGGGCGGCAACCGCATGCTCCCCAAAGCCATGGCGAATGACATCGGCGGTTTCGAGCAGAGCGGCATCACCGGCGGCATGCCCGAGTCGGTCATTGATCTGTTTTAGACCATTGACATCGATGAACAGGACATTGAGTTTTTGTTGCAAGGAGTTGGCACGGGCCTGTAGACGCCGTACCTCGGTGTCCATACCGCGACGATTGTACAGGCCGGTCAGCTCATCGCGATAAACCAGTTGCTCGAGTTCACGCTGACGTTGCATGAAGCGAGTGCGATCACAGACCGTCAGTAATTTCACGTGCGTGTCGCGCCAGAGCAGATCCTGGCTTTTGATTTCGACAAACATTTCGGAGCCGGCCAGATCACGCAGGCTCACCACCTCAGGTTTGCCATCAAACGTGCGCAGCACCGGAGGCAGGTAACCCTGGTGATCCTGCAACCGGCATAACAGGCGCAGGCCGTGCGGGTTGGCATACAGGATCTCGTCGCACAGATTTACCACCAGCACGCTATCGAGAGAGTTGTCGAATAGATTGTGAAGATCGTGGGGTCTTTGTAATGTTTCCATACAGCGCACCTTCTTATTGATATTGCTGATGTTCCCAACACCGGCTGCCTGGTTTGCGGCCGCTGTCCCTGGGGTAATTCTCAATAAGACAGGCGCCTCAGACTGTGAAATATTCACATCCAGGCGGTGCGCTATTACCAGCTGGACGTTCAGAGGCTGGATGGAGAAATAAAAAAGGCGCCGGAGGCGCCTTTTTTGATTGATGGTTTAATGACTGCGTTTCTTGCGTGCCATCAGCAGCATGGGCAGGCCAATCAGCATCAGCAACAGTGTGCCTGGTTCCGGTGCCGAGACCTGCGGCACGATATAGCGCGTGAAGAAACTGTTGACCGCGGTTTGCAGCGGGGCGCTGGCGTTGGTGCGCACGTGGAAGGTGTCGACATAGTTGCCATTGCTATCGAGGGTCCAGCCGTCACGCAGTTTGTGGCAATTCTTGGTATTAGTTCCATCGGCGCCGTAATACTGTTCCCAGCCCGTTGCGGAGGTTGGGGATTTTGCATAATAAGTTCCGTCATTGGGCGGGCACTCGAGTTGCGTTTGCATGTACATACTCGGATCACCACCAAACGCGGCACTGCGATTACCGGCATTGCTTGAAGCCTGAATGTCATTGTTGCCGTAGATATCCAGTACCGGCAGGGAATTGATAAACCCGAGGTTGGACATGGTGTCCAGCACGTTGAAATCACTCAGGCTGGTGGGGTTACTGGTCGTCGGGGTGGAGATGGAAATGTTGGTGTCCATGCCGGCACCGACCAGGCCCAGCAGATCGATATTCACACCCGGATCGAAGATGCCCTGTTGCCAGGCGGCGGCCGCCGCAGTCATGAAACGCGAGCCCAGGCTGAAACCGGACAGCACCACGTGTTGAATTCCCTGGCCGGCGAGATCCGCGAGGGCTGCATCCAGGCGGGCAAACACCTGGTCATTGATGTAGGCCTCTTCGCTTTCGTAGGAACTGAAGGCGGTACTGCCGGTAGTCGGTATGGGGTCGGAGAGTGACAGGGTGGTATAGCCATTGGCATTGAGGTTGTTGCGCAACTGGTTGACGACATCACCGGTTGGGCTCTGAGTACGGCCATGATAAAAGATCACACCAACGTTGCTGGTGCCGGTCAACAGTTCAGCATTGAAACTGGTGCCATTGGCATCCAGGGTAATGGTCGTGGCTTGGACGCTGGCGACAAGGCCGAACAATAAACCGCAGGCAGGCAGCAAGCCTGATGTCAAATCAGTCAGGAAACGAAACATGGTGGTGAACTCCCCTAAAGGTACGAACAATTATTATTCAAACTTGGCGAGATAGTAATCCAGATTTAATAATCTGACTAGAAATTAAAAATCTTTCTGATCAATTAGTTAATACCTAATAATAGCCTTACCCAGGTCGCTGGCCGGGGTTTGCCACAAATTATTTTGGTAAGAACCTGGCGATGGCCGAATTGATAGCAGGCTTGCGAAGCCGGTCCTGTTGGCAGGCGAGATAGAGCGCGTTTTTGACCTCGGTGTGGGTTTGCCATGGTATGTGGATATTCCTACTGATGTGAATGTCCGTCAGTAAATAGTCCGGCAGGATACTGATACCCATACCCAGTTCGATACTGCGCAGTATCGTGTGCAAATCCGGAATGATCAGACGCGGTTCGAAGTCAGGTCGTTTTTTAAAAACGGTTTGCCAAAAGCGCCGGATGATCGGCATGTCCGCGCTGTAACTGATCCAGTGCTGTTGGCTGAGCCAGGTTTCGATTTGATCGAGATCCTGCAAGTCAGTGACTCGCATGTCGAGTGATTTGGGTAAGATCAGCTTAAATGTTTCAAAACCGAGAAAGACGTAATGCAGACGCGGCTGACTAAGCTTCTGCGTGGAGAGCACCAGGTCCAGTTCGTTATTGCGGAGTTTTTCGATCAATGCGCTGGTTTCACCGAGGATAAGCTGCAAACGCAGTTGCGCCAGGTTATCGTGGCGAATTCGCGGCAGTACCTGTTCGTAAAAATAGGTGATGGGCGCACCCACCCGTAACCAGGGTGTGTCACTGTCAGCCAGTGAGGCATGTTCGATGGCTTCGAGGCGTTCAATCGAAGCAGCGACCTGGGGATACAGTTTCTTAGCAGCCTCGGTGGGTACCATGCGCCGTGCGCTACGTTCGAACAGGGCAATTTTCAAAGCCTGTTCCAGGGCGGCAATGTGCTGGCTGAGTGCGGGCTGGGTCAAAAAGCGCTTGCTTGCCGCCGCCGTCACCGTGCCTGTTTGGTAGGTTGCAATGAATGAGCGATACCATTCCAGATTGACCATCTGCACCCCTATATAAAGTATGTAATATAAAAATATTTATAGTTTTAGCTTAGATCCATAATTTCAAATATGGAATAGGACGCTCTAGAGTCAATCACATAGACACAGTTGAGATCTGGAGGAAACACCCATGAACAAGCACAAGGCAATTCTGATCGTGGTCACCAGTCACGAGAAAATGACCGACGAGCACAAGACCGGGATCTGGTTCGAGGAATATGCCGTTCCCGCCGGTATCTTCAAGCAAGCCGGCAACAAGATCACGGTCGCGAGTGTAACCGGTGGGGCGGCACCCATCGATCCACGTAGCATGCCGGAAAATACCGATGATGAGTTAACCCGGCAGGCCCTGGCTGAACTGAAGCAGACGGTGATATTGCGAGACGTGAGGTTGTCTGACTATGACGCGGTATTTTTCCCCGGCGGTCATGGCACGATGTATGACTTGCCGAACTCGGCTGAGGTCAGTAAGACGATCGGAGAATTTCTTGAAAGCGGTCGCGCTGTGGGCGCGGTGTGTCATGGACCTGCGGCATTCGTGGGCGCGACCTATAGTGACGGGACACCGGTTGTAAAAGGGAGAAAACTGACAAGTTTCACCAACGACGAAGAGCATGCTGCTGAGCTGGATGAGGTGGTTCCGTTTTTACTGCAATCCAGGCTGGCTGAACTCGGCGCTGAATTCGTCACCAGTCCAAACTGGAATGACAATGTTGTAGTGGATGGTAAGTTGATCACGGGTCAGAATCCGCAATCGAGTGCCAGTGCAGCAAAGGCTCTGCTGCAGGCGATGGAGAATGGATGAGATGAAATGCGCAGGGTGACGGAGGTCACCCTGCGTTGTCGCGAGCAGATTTAGCTGCAGCCCTTGGGCCGCGGTAATCCCGCGATCTTATTGGCGCACTTGATCAGGCCAGTGGGGAACAGCGAATAAATGTATTGCTGACTGCTACGGTCGGCACCAAATTTTTCCTTCATGATCTTGGAAAACTTGCGCGGTTCTGCGACCACACCCTCATCGGTGAAGTGTTCGCGCGCGGTGTGGATGATGTCCCAGTGTTCCTGGGTCAATTCCGGAATGTTTTCATTCTTTGCGATCTCGACAGCAAGCTCTTCGCTCCACTCGTCCAGGTTTTCCAGCCAGCCGGCTTCGCTCAGTTGTATGGTTTTGCCATTAACGACTGCTTGCATGCTATGCCCTCCCAATTAAACAGTTTGATAGTAAAGGTTTTGCGGATGATTGGCCTGGGCGAAGAAATACCAGCGTTCCGCGATCAGGCCGATGTATTGCACGACAAACGCAGTGAGCAGGATGCCCAGGTTGTTTTCCGCCACGCCCATCCACAACAACACCAGCGGCACCGGAAATACCAGGACCAGGAAGATCCACTTGATACTCTTGAGGAACATCAGGGTCTTGTGATGGAAAAAGTCACGGGTGTTGACCGAGCCGCCCATAAAGCCCATGGACTTTTGCTGGATTCGGCTATGGCGTACACCAATAGCAGTCTGGAGGGTGGATTTGGACTTGATGCGTGCGTTGCGAATCAAGGAAGCGCCGCGAGTGATCAAGGCGGCGATGGTAATGATCGTGGCCCAGATACCATAGAAACGCATCAACTCGGGTGCGCTGTGTTGCGCAAACGCCGTGGCCAGCACAAAACCGGAAGCGGTACCCAGCAGAATGTAATTGATCACGGTCAGCGGGCTGTTCCATTCCTGCAGGAACTTGAGACAGCCGTAGATCATGCCAGTGCAGACAAACAGGGCGAACGTGGCGAGCATGCCGAGGGTAGCAACGACCAAAGTGAGTTGCAGACGTGCGCCGTTAATGGTGGTGAACAAAATCGTGTCCCACTGCATGAAATGCATGACCGCGTAGACAAATACCAGGAACATCAGTACCGGCAAAACGATGACTTCGCGCGACAACCAGGAGGTGCGCCATTGAGAGGCGGCACGCCAGGCACGCTCCGGACGACCAAGGTGAAAGAACGAGGCAATCAGACCGCCAATCAAAAACACCAGAGCGATCATGGCGCCCATGCCATAGAAGTGGGCGCTGTCCTGCGATGGTAGCAGTTCCACCGCGGAATAACTCTGGCCGGTAAACACTGCCAGGAACATGCCCTGACCAACACCGATGAGGGTTGTGAGAAAAATAACACTGAATGCTGGTTGCATTGAAATTACCTCAGAACATTTTCTAGTTGTTAATACAACTGTATTTCAGAATTGCAGAATTTGTTTTCAGACAAGGCAAAAACTTGTGAGGAAAGCGGAGTTTACGCGATGGTAAATGAGCATTTCCGAATAAGTTTTTAACGCAGTCAGGGGACAAATTATGCATTCTGAATTACCAACTGGTTGAATCGTCGAGAGTCGGCTCGTCGATCGGGCCACGCGGTCCGCGTTGTTCTTTCTTGAGCGGGTTGTCCGCACGCAGCAATTCATCTTCATGAATGACCTTGCGCGTTTTGCGTCGTGGCAGATAATGATTGGCCGGCTTGGTACCCCACTCGGGCATCAACTGATAACCACCTTCTTCACGAATGGTCACCGACACCTGCGATTCCGGATCGTGCACATCACCGAACAAACGGGCGCTGGTTGGGCAAGCCAATACACAAGCAGGCTTGCGTTCACTCTCCGGCAGGCTTTCGTCGTAGATACGATCCACGCATAAGGTGCACTTCTTCATGACCTTCTGTTTCTCGTCAATCTCGCGCACGCCGTAAGGGCAGGCCCAGGAACAATAACGGCAACCGATGCACTTATCGTAATCGACGAGCACGATGCCGTCTTCCTTGCGCTTGTAACTGGCGCCGGTCGGACATACCGGTACGCACGGTGGATCTTCGCAGTGCAGACAGCTCTTGGGAAAGTGCAGGGTTTCCGTGGCCGGGAACTCGCCGATCTCGTAGGTCTGTACCCGATTGAAGAAGGTACCGGTCGGGTCCTTGCCATAGGGATGCTCGTCGGTCATAAAACCGGCGCTGCCCGAGGTGTTCCATTCCTTGCAACTGGTGACACAGGCGTGGCAACCAACGCAGACATTCAAATCAATAACCAGTGCTAATTGTGTCATGCTCAGCCCGCCTTACGTTTGTTGAACTTACCCGCGAAGAACTCCAAAACCTTGCGTGCCTTGCCAGTGCCCGGCAATGCCGGCATGGCATCGAATTGCGGATAACTCATCTTCGGTTCGTCTTCAGCCGCCGGGTAGATGCGCACGCGCACGTCGTACCAACCGGCCTGTCCGGTATTGGGATCAGAATTGGAGACGTGTTCACCGCATTCATTGCTCGGTAGCTCTTCGCTGATCACGTGATTGAGCAGGAAGCCTTTCTCCGACTCGTTAGCATCTTTATCCAGACGCCAGGCACCCTTGGCCTTGCCAATCGCATTCCAGGTCCACACCGTGCCGGGTTCTACCGCTTCGGAATAACGGCATAGGCAACGCACCTTGCCGTGCATGGACTCGACCCACATCCACTTGCCATCCTCGATGCCTTGCTTTTGCGCGGTCTTCGGATGCACGTATAAAAAGTTGTAGGTGTGGATCTGACGCAGCCAGGCGTTTTGCGAATCCCACGAGTGATACATTGCCATCGGCCGTTGCGTGACTGCATTCAACGGATATTTGTGTTTGTCCGTGAGGTGCGCCTCCAGCGGTTCGAAGTAGAACGGCAGCGGATCAAAATAGGTTTCGATACGCTTGCGCAGGTAATCGGGCGGTTGTTTGCCGTCGGTTTTGCCCTGCGCAGCGAGGCGGAACTTCATCAAAATTTCGGAATAGATATGAATATTGATCGCCTCGGCGTAACGCAACATGCGATGTTCCTGGGCCCAGTTGAGGTAACCGCGGTTCCAGTTGCGCATGTACTGGAACGAGCGTGGCATTTCATGATGGAACACGCAG
>JBECKZ010000222.1:0-5476 GCA_040235555.1 Thiohalomonadales bacterium
TCATCGAGACCTTCCGCCGGCCACTGGCAGATCAGATAATAATTGAGCGCCGGACGGCACTTGCTGCAGCCATCCGGGGTTTTCCATTCCAGGAAATCCATGATGGCGCGCACCGATTTAAGCTCACTCTGCCGGATCGCCGTACGGATTTCATCGTGAGTATGATCAGTACAGGCACACAGGGGCTTGAGGTGCGGCGCCACGGAATAATCTCCGCCGACAGTGGAGGCCAGGATACTTTCCACCAGGCCGGTACAGGAACCGCAGGAACTGGAGGCCTTGGTGTGGGCGCGCACTTCCTCGAGGGTAAAAAGTTTTTTGCCGACGATGGCCTTGACGATTTCTCCCTTGCAGACACCGTTACAACCGCAGATTTCCGCGCTATCGGCCATGGCGGCGACGCGGTTATCGTTTCCGTGTCCGGAATCACCCAGATGGGCCTGACCGAACAGGATATTTTCGCGCATATCACTGATATCGGTATTATCGCGCATCAGGTCGAAATACCACGGTCCGTCGATGGTATCGCCGTACATGACTGCGCCCTTGATGCGGTTGTCCTGCACGATCAGTTTACGGTACACACCGCGCGCCTCATCCTGGAATACCAGTTCTTCGGTTTGCTCGTTGCCGGTAAAATCACCCGCAGAGAACATATCGATGCCGGTTACTTTGAGTTTGGTCGAGGTAATAGACCCTGAATAACGGCCGATACCGTGCTGAGCCAGGTGATTGGCGCAAACCTTGGCCATTTCAAACAGCGGTGCGACCAGGCCGTAATTCGTGCCGCGGTGTTGCACGCACTCACCGACAGCGTAGATTTTCGGGTCGTAGGTTTGCAGGGTGTCGTTGACAACGATGCCACGATCGCAATGGATACCTGAATTGCTGGCCAGTTCGGTATTGGGACGAATTCCCACCGCCATGACCACAAGATCGGCGTAAATTTCGGTGCCATCCTTGAAGCGGACTTTTTCCACCCGGTCCTTGCCGATAATGGCCTCGGTCTGTGACGCCATCAGAAACTGCAGTCCGCGTTGCTCCAGGGTATTGCGTAACATCGTGGCTGCGGGTGTATCCAGCTGGCGCTCCATCAGTGTTTTATGGAGGTGGACCACGGTGACATTCATGCCCTGGTTCATCAGGCCATTGGCAGCTTCCAGGCCGAGCAGGCCGCCACCGATAACCACGGCATGTTTGTAGTTCTTGCTGGCGTCGAGCATGTTGTCGACGTCCTGAATGTCCCTGAATGAGATGACGCCCGGCAGATCGGATCCGGGGACGGGAATAATAAACGGCTTGGAGCCGGTTGCGATTAACAGGCGATCATAGGGGACCTGCGTGCCGTCGCTGCTGACAACCATACGCTTGCGCCGGTCAATCTGGGTAACCGTTTTGCCTTTATACAACTGAATATGATTGTCCGCATACCATTGATCGTCATTCAACATGATGTCGTCAATGCTCTTTTCGCCCGCCAGAACCGGCGACAGCATAATGCGGTTGTAGTTTCCATAGGGCTCTGCACCGAATACCGTAATCTCATACGCATCCGGCGCGAGTTTGAGCAGTTCCTCTATGGTACGAATCCCGGCCATTCCGTTGCCGATAACAACTAACCTCTCAGCCATGTGTTACTCCTGGTGTGTCATTTTGTTCAACGCTTCTGTCTCATTCCAGAGCAATCTGCATGCCATGTGATGGACAGACCCAAACTGAATCTATGTGTCTGATTACTAAAAGAGTATTGCTGCGTGGGGCGTGGCTGCGGCCTGCGGCAGAGACGCGTGTGAACCAATCTGGTGCAGTGAATGGTGCACGTGCCTCGAAATCGTACGGCGGCGGGGTGATTTGTGCACAGTCTTTGCGCATGGAATGCACACAGTTGCGCAGTATGCAAATTCCTGAATCCGCCGTGATACATCACTGCCTGCCGCGCTTCGCATGCCAGCATGGCCGGCCGCTAGGCAGCCGCTTCCTCTTTCGCTGAATTGCCCGCTTCCGGCTTGCCATCGGCAGCGCTTTGCGAGGCTGCCGCATCCTTCGATAAAGGTTGTTTCTGGCGCTCGTAGAGAAATTTCAGCACTTCGGAGCGGAAATAGTTGTAGCGGGGATCATTAGCCATTTTGATGCGATCGCGTGGTCGCGGCAGATCCACACTCAGGACCTCACCAATGGTTGCTTCCGGGCCGTTGGTCATCATGACGATACGGTCTGATAGCAATACTGCCTCGTCGACATCATGGGTGATCATGATGACGGTATTCTTGAGACGTGCCTGGATTTCGATCAGAGAATCCTGCATGTGGGCCCGGGTCAGGGCGTCGAGGGCACCAAACGGTTCATCCATCAGCAGCACCTTCGGTTCCATGGCCAGTGCCCGGGCGATGCCAACCCGTTGCTTCATACCGCCGGAGATCTCATTCGGGCGTTTGTGCATGGCGTGTTCCATATGCACCAGCGCGAGATTGTGTTCGATCCAGTCACGCATTTCAGGCTTGGACTTTTTGCCCTTGAAAACCTGTTTGACTGCCAGCTCCACATTTTCGTAAGCAGTCAGCCACGGCAGTAAGGAGTGGTTCTGGAAAACCACAGCACGATCCGGGCCGGGTTCATTGACTTCCTTGCTGTTCAGAATCACACCGCCGTTTGTTGCCTGATACAGACCGGCGACAATATTCAGGACCGTGGACTTTCCGCAACCGGAGTGGCCGATCAACGAGACAAATTCGCCTTTTTCAATATGCAGGCTGACGTCGTCCAGGGCCTTGAAACTTCCGTTGGGCGTCGGAAATTCGATAGAGACATGGGATATTTCCAGATATTTTTCGTTTGACATTAATCTACTCCTCTGTCCTTAACGCAGGGTTGCCGATTTGTCCCAGCTTATTACGCGTTGCAGCAGTAACATGAGACGGTCGAGCATGTATCCAATCAGACCAATGGCGATTACTGCGACCATGATTCGGGCCAGGGAATTGGAGCTGCCATTCTGGAACTCGTCCCAGACAAATTTACCCAGTCCAGGATTCTGGGCCAGCATTTCCGCGGCAATCAGTACCATCCAGCCAATCCCGAGTGAGACGCGCAGACCGGCGAACATCATGGGTATGGAAGAAGGCAGGACGATTTTGTAAACATTGGTCAGCCAGTTCAGACGCAGTACACGACTGACATTGATCAGGTCCTTGTCGATGGAGGATACCCCCACCGTAGTGTTGATGATGGTCGGCCACATGCAGCACAGGGTTACTGTGAGAGCCGATACAATGAATGACTTGGAAAACATGGGGTCAGCACTGACATACACTGCGCTCACAATCAGGGTGATAATCGGCAGCCAGGCCAGTGGCGAAACCGGCTTGAAGGTCTGGATGATGGGATTGAGCGCGGTATAGATCGTGGTACTCAGTCCGCAAAGGATGCCAATCGGGATTGCGATTAGAGATGCCAGCAGGAATCCAGTCATGACGGTGATAATACTGGTCTCGATCTGATCGAAAAATGTCGGACTGCCGGTATAGGGGTAGATCTCGACTTTGGCATTCGGATCCTTGGCCAGAATTTCCGCATTGCGTTTCTCCTGGCGTTCATAAAAACGTGCCTCGCGTTTGCGGGCATCCTCGTGTTCGTGATAAAGGGCAACTGCCTGATCCCAAACCTGAACAGGACCGGGAACTTTGCCCAGCGATGTCTGGATGTGTGCGGCAATGCCATCCCACAAAACTAAAAACAGTACGATTGAAATCAGAGGCACACCAAGCTTGCGAAGCGCCTGCTTTGGCACATCGGACCAATTGACGGTCTTCAGCTTGTACAGCGGCTGCGTCATCTGACCGAGTAATGGCAGTCCCATGACCTTTGTGTTCATCGTGGTTTCCTCTCTAGCAGCATTTCGTCTTCAGGCGGATAAAACAGTGCCCGGGCAGAGCCCGGGCGCCGTTTTGTGCCTAGATTTTTTCCTTGCCTTTCAGGCCGATTTTGAATTTCTTCAGATAGGCATTGGGTTTCTTGCCGTCATAGCTAACACCGTCGATGAAATCCGAAGTGACCGGGCGATAACCGGACTCCTTGGCGAAGTCCGGGAACTCGCTGGCTTTCATCTTGCCTTCCTTGATCAGCTCCTTGGCGGCGACTTCATACAGGTCGGGACGGTAGACTTCTTTTGCGATCTTCTTGTACCAGCTGTCCGGCTTGTAGGTCGGGATCTGGCCCCAGCGGCGCATCTGGGTCAGGAACCAGATGGCGTCACTGTAGTAGGGATAGGTCGCGTTATAGCGGAAGAACACATTAAAGTCCGGCACCGAACGTTTGTCGCCTTTTTCGTACTCGAAGGTACCGGTCATGCTGTTGGCGATGACCTTGTAGTCTGCACCCACGTACTGGCTGCGTGACAGGATCTTTGCAGCCTCCTTGCGGTGCTCGTTGTGGTTTTCATCCAGCCACTTGGCAGCGCGGATCAAGGCCATCAGCACATGGATATATGTGTTGGGATATTTGTCGGCCCAGGCCTTGCTGACTCCGAAAACCTTTTCCGGATTGTTTTTCCAGATTTCATAATCGGTAATGACGGGCACGCCGATCCCTTTGAATACGGCCTGCTGGTTCCAGGGTTCACCCACGCAATAGCCGTAAATCGTGCCGGCCTCCAGGGTGGCAGGCATCTGCGGCGGCGGGGTGACGGACAACAGCACATCGGCCTTGAGGGTGCCGCTGGTATCGCCTTTTTTGGGATTGTAGTAGCCGGGATTCAGGCCGCCGGCAGCCAGCCAGTAGCGCAGGTAGTAGTTGTGCGTGGAGACCGGGAAGACCATGCCCATTTTGAAAGGCTTGCCTTGTTTCTCGTATTGCTCCACCACGGGTTTAAGATAATCCGCCTTGATAGGATGTACGGGCTTGCCATCCTTCATGGGCACATTGGACTTCATTTTCTTCCAGATGTCATTGGAAACGGTAATACCGTTGCCGTTTAAGTCCATGCTGAATGATGTGATGACATGCGCTTTGGTGCCAATGCCGATTGTGGCACCCAATGGCTGGCCAGCCAGCATGTGTGCGCCGTCAAGTTCTCCGTCGATCACGCGATCGAGCAGAACCTTCCAGTTGGCCTGGGCCTCCAGAGTGACGTATAGACCCTCGTCCTCGAAGAAGCCCTTTTCATAGGCAATGGCCAGTGGTGCCATGTCGGTCAGTTTGATGAAGCCAAACTTCAGCTGGGCCTTTTCCGGTCGGCCGACTTCTGCGTGACTATTGTTTGCCAGGGTTAATCCCAGACTGATACATACTGCCAGGCCGAATACCTGGAACAGTCGTTTGGGTTTTGCTTGTCGATTTTCCATTCTGTCCTCTCAATTCTTTTTGCAATGTATGCTCGGTTTCGCTTCACTGTTCTGGACACACCGGTACACGGGGCGACTATCAGCAAATTCTAATTCGCAAATCCCGTGCCAAATCTGAAAGATCCGCTAAGCAACTG
>JBECKZ010000242.1:0-16443 GCA_040235555.1 Thiohalomonadales bacterium
GCAAGGCGTACAGGCGATCCATCCGCAAAGAGCGGGATCCGCTGTCGTGCAGAATCCATATATCAAAGTATAAACCGCTTTTAGCTGTTTACAGGCTACATACAACCTCAAGCGTGTGCCTACCAGGCTGGATCTGATTATTTACCCAAACACCCGTTCGGTCATCATCTCCGCAAATCCGATACCCCAGTTGGGTACTTTGCCATAGCGATTAAAAAACAGAGTCTTATACTGCATCTTCAACATGTATGGGACACGTCCCATTTTGAGCACGGCATCCTCGCCACCATACCAGGTATTCGACCGAATATAGAAAGCCTGGTTGGCACCCATGTCGCCGATGCACAATACGACAGGCTGCAAATAGGAATCAGCCTCTTCACTGCCGATACGGTTCATGTCACTGGCAATTTGACGTCCAATGATCTCACATTGTTGATGTCCGATTGCGCCCAGCTTGGGTACAGTCACTGCCGCGGCGTCCCCGGCGGCAAAGATATGCGGATATTCCGGGTTGCGCATCTGCAGATTCGTTTTGATGAACCCCATGCTATCGCTGATAGGCAAATCATGCAGGAAGTCGTGTGCCACCCAGTCGGGGAAGATAATCTTGACTTCAGCTTCCAGTGAAGCTCCACTGGCAAACTCGATCCCGTCCTGGGTTAGCCGGGTAATATCCTGTGTCTCATTCATGTATCCGAAACCCATGTTTCCGGCAATATCGAGTAACTGATTGACCACGGTCTCACCGGCATCTTCGGCTATGACTTTCGCCGGCGTGAACACGGTAATCGTCTGCGCGCCGCCTTTATTATTTTGCTGTAGCCAGGTCGCCGCCGCTAACATTGTCTCTACGGGTGGTCCTTCACAGGCCGCTTCAGCAATCGGGATAGAACCACCAGGATATGGAACGAGACCATTCGCACCATCACCTTGATGAAAACGAGCCGAACCAATAGCAATTGGCCCCCCCTTGTATTCCTGGTGCAGATATTGCCGCAGCTTGTTACCGTAATACGTATCGGACAAAGTGTCGCCAAATTCGGCAAAGCCCTCGATGCGATCGTAAGCGAGCCGACTACCCAGTGCGATCACCAGATAATCATACTCCATAGAGTCACTCGCCGCGCCCGGGCGCTCCGATGGTGCAATATCTACACGCCTGGCATCCACGTCAATAGCCTTCACCTCAGCTGGCAAAAACCGTATGTCATCCTTGTTCAGTGGCTTGATGATATCCATATACAGGCTTAACGACGGATCATGATTGGCAAAGACCTCGGCCGGGATATTTGGCACAAACAACAGATTAGGCTTTTTGTCGATGACAGTGATATCCACACTGTCACCAGCATATTCACGAATTTTCTGGGCACTCCCGAGGCCGGCAAAATTACCCCCCAGTATCACGACATGGGGTCTGGAATTTGATGGGTACATGATCTACCTCCAGGAATGAAGTTAGTCTCATGAGTCTTTCTGTTAATTAATCTGGCAATCGATTATCCGGTCAAGTTCCCTAAAATGTTGCCTAACGGTACCTGGCATCCACCGTGCGATCTTCTGCTATTTGCTTCTCATTCTGATCCCCGATCCGCAATAGTTCTTCTTTGTGGATAATTTCCTCACCACGTTGCTCAAAACAGAACTCGTGTATTCGTGTCATGACGATGGCATCCACCGGACAGGATTCCTCACAAAAACCACAATAGACACACTTAAAGAGATCAATATCGTAGCGCGATGTTCGGCGGGTTCCGTCTTCACGCAAGACCGAGTCAATAGTAATGCATAATGCCGGACATACAGCCTCGCATAACTTACAAGCAATACACCGCTCCTCGCCATTGGGATAGCGGCGCAGGGCATGCAAACCACGAAAACGCGGTGACTGGGGCGTATGTTCCTGCGGATAGTAAAGCGTAAACTTACGCTGAAATAAACGCCTGCCGGTCACCCATAACCCCTTCTGCAATTCAAGCAGGAATAGGCTTTTAATATATTGAGCAAAACTACCTGGCATATAATTACATACCGATAAGTTGCATATGCAGGCCCCGTTGTTTCGCATACTCAATAAATATCATCGGATCAACGACATCGGGATTGTACTCGACAATCATCAGATGAGGTTTTCCCCCACTTGCATCTGCAGAGTTTACTCCTGAAATATGCAACAGCTCATCACAGAGTTTATTGCGATCGACTTGATCCAGTTCTTCATTGATATGCAATGTCACGTCTACTAATCTATCATTCATACTAACCTCCGCGTGTTATTCACCCCCTAATACCCAATCTGGAAATTACATTAGGACAACGCATAGGTTAAACAACATATTCCGCTCTTGTTATGCCCCACGTCGATATGCTCGGCACTGCATTCGAAGTCTCTGTTATGTCGGCACGACCGTACCTTACAGGCACCTACGCCCGTCAGCTCGTTTACTTCATGCGTGTGTGTTGCATTGGAAAAGAAGGTATCGCAACCTGGATGTACACCATCGCCTATAGTGATCGCGCGAGCATTGCACGTCTCATCCTGATTGTAGGCGCAGTCTTTAATTGTACATGTGGAGACAACTGACATAGAAAAGGTCATCTTCATAGACCACCTCCATGAGGGTGAATCAAGCAGGAAAGAAAGTTCATCCGATATGATTCGTTGGCTTGGCCCAATGCCAGATCCGGAATCTTGATGGGGAAATGCAGTCTGACCTGACTGACTCTGAGAACCTTAACTAAAGCCTAGACAGCGAAACATAACTGTCAACCAGTCTAATTCCTGAACGAAACTGGTGTTTATTCCAAGCGATTATTTTATTTAATGAAATTGTGTGTACCTGTTCAGCTGACGGCAGAGTGACTATCTTATTTATAAATCTGTTCTATTAAATGTACGCGCAATTTACCTGTCTTTACCAAAGATATACGCTTGCCAATTTATCCATAATGGTCAAAGTAAAATATTCCTTGCATGCAGTCTGTGCCACACCATAACAGACATGCAGAGGCAATAAATGCTCCTCACGAGGATGACAGTAACGGGCATAGGGTGCCTGATCCCATTGTACGAGGCGATGCACCCGTTCAGTTTCATCCAGTACTGAACTGGAACAGGTCTCGATCAACCAGCGCTCGAACGCCGCATTCATGCTTTGCGTTTCCTCTGTCCCCGGCGTATAAAAGGCGCGCAAATTATGAAAGCTAAAACCTGATCCGATAATCAGCAAATTATCGTAGTCAATATCGGTAAGGGCCTGTCCCATCTGGATATGGGCGCTGGCATCCAGATTGTGTAACAACGATAACTGAACACACGGGATATCCGCATCCGGATACATTATTTTTAACGGTACAAACAGCCCGTGGTCAAATCCTCTATGCTCGTCCAGCGTGGCTGACATGCCATGTTCGTTCAAGCGTTGCTGTATCTGTGCAGCAAGATCAGGTTCACCCGGACACGGGTACTGGATCTCATAGGATTCATCGGGAAAGCCATAGTAATCATAAATCAGCGCCGGCTGCCTTCCTGCAGTCAGGGTGGGTGTTGCGGCTTCCCAGTGTGCACTAATCAGCAAGATTGCAGAAGGCTTGGGGATTAGGCTAACCACGCGCCGCAGGTTTTGCACCATCTCCTGGTGTCCTGCGTCACCCAGCAGTGGCAGTGGCCCACCACCGTGAGAAAGAAATAACACTGTCGGTTTCGGTTTGGTCATCCTCTAGACTCTACTCAAGGTCACAGGAATTGTAACCCACGTAAGTATATGCTCACACCAACCGCACAAGTACAGCTTATTCAGCATAAATCATCTTTCGTGTCATTCCGCCATCCACGATAAAATTTGCGCCAGTGATAAATCCTGCGTCCGGTGAAATGAGGTAGGCCACTAAAGAAGCAATATCTTCTGGCTTGCCCACCCGTCCAGCAGGATGCTGCAGACGATCACGTTCTGAGTGCCGGGGTGTGGCACGTGTGGCGCGCTTTTTCCAGTCCCCTACTTCAATCCAACCGGGGCTGATGCAGTTGACCCGAACCTCGGGTCCGAGACTGATTGCCAGCGAATGCGTGAGCGCAACTATCCCGCCTTTGGATGCGGAATAGGCGGCCGTATCCGGCTCGGACATCAGAGCTCGCGTTGAAGCAATATTGACGATTGCACCATTGGCCTGACGCAGATGCGGCGCAGCATACCGGGCACAAAGAAAACAGCCAGTAAGGTTGACGCCAATCACTGTATTCCAGTCGTCCAGCGTGGTTTGATCCAGGGGCTTGAATCGAGCAATCCCCGCATTGTTTATCAACGCATCGACACGAGCATATCGCTTAAGTGTCCCTTCTATAAGCTGGCGAACCTGTGTCTCATCCGATACATCACAATGCAGGTAATGAATGTCCCCTCGCGACTGATACTCTTGTTGTGTCTCCCTACCGGCCTCGTCGTCGACATCCGCAATCACAACCTGCATGCCTTGCCGTAGTAATTGCCTGGCAATGGCCTTGCCGATACCCTGCGCACCCCCAGTAATAATCGCTGTTTGTCTTTTATCCATACCGTCACCACTCACTCAGGTTCGCAACTTAACAGACCTTTAACATCTCTAGATTATCCACTCGGTTTGCGCAACGGCTTGAATAAATATTCCAGGCCATTGAGTTTGATCTCGTAGAGTATTTTCAGCATGTTCCCAAGCTCGCCGTCTGGAAATCCTTGTTTGGCAAACCACACCACATACGGTTCGGGTAAATCAATTAGCAACTTGCCTTTGTATTTCCCAAACGGCATCCGGTAGTTAGCCAGTTTCAGTAGCTGCTGCGAGAAATCGACGTCTGGATTTGGTGTTTTGTCCATGATGCATACTATTATTGGATATTATTCACCCTTACGCTTGGCCCTGGCCGTCGCCTGTGCCTGCAGCGGATCATCCGGCCAATGGTGTTTGGGATAACGGCCTTTGAGATCCTTTTTGACCTCATGATAGGAGGTTTGCCAGAAACCGGCGAGGTCCTGGGTGATCTGGACGGGGCGTTGCGCCGGCGACAGCAGATGCAATAGCACGGCAATCTTGCCAGCGGCGATGCGTGGAGTCTCAGCCAGCCCAAACATCTCTTGTAGTCTCACTGCCAGGACCGGAGGAAACTGGGTGTAGTCGACCCGGATGCGCGAACCACTAGGCACACTAATATGTGTTGGTACCAGTTGATCGAGTCTGCGCTGTTGTTCGTATGACAATTGCGCCAGCAATATGTTATGCAGATCCAGTCGATCCAGATGCGACAGACGCGACATATTGTGCAGATAAGGTGATAACCAGGTCTCGAGCGTCGCCAATAAATGTGCATCGCTCACGTCCGGCCAGTCAGTATCGATATGTTTATGCACAAACTGGATGCGTGCCTGCAGCTCGCGTGCACTCTCCGTCCAGGGCAAACAGGCCAGTCCGCGCAAGCGAATGCCTTCCAGCAATGCCGAGACCATCACTTCAGGCTCAATATCTGACATGGGTGCATCCGCGATCACGAGTTCACCGATGCGTTGCTGCATGCGTGCCTGGACACAGGCATTACGATTATCCCAGTACACAACAGCCTGGCTATGGATATTCTCACTGTGATACCTCACCAGATCTTCACGATGAAGTCCGGCAGCCAGGAAGATCCTCGCTTCACGTGCACCATCAAGATGCGCAGCGACGATAAATTCTTCAGTGCACAATGGATCCCCTTCACCCAGAATCGCACCCCGACCATTACTCAATAAATAGCGAGTGGAATTTTCCCGACGACGGCCAATGCGATCAGGATAGGCGAACGCCAACACCACCCCCAGAAGATGAACGTCATGCGCTGACGGGTCTGTCCTTACCTGCAACTGGCGTTGCCACTGTGCGGAGGCCTCTCGTACCTGGCGCAGGGCACCCTGATCAATCTTGTACCTCTGTGTGTTGTCACGCAAGGCCTCAACCCGTAACTGCAAATCACTTTCCCGAGTTGCAGCACCACGCAGGATGTCCCGATCACTTAGAATGGCTGCCACCTCACAGGCTAAAGCACCAACACCAATCGATTTGGCGCGCAACATCATGTGTGCCAGACGTGGATGTGCCCCCCACTGCGCCATGGACTTGCCGTGCGCAGTAATCCGGCCTTCCGGTTCCAGTGCGTCCAGTTGCTGTAACAGCTCCCGGGCCTGGGCCACATGGGGTGCAGGTGGTGGGTCGATCCAGTGTAGCGAATTGACATCACTCACGCCCCATTGCGCCAACTCCAATAATAACGGGGCAAGATCGGCATCCAGGATTTCAGCCGAGGCCTGTGGTAACAAATGTGTAGCATGGGACCACAAGCGATAACACACTCCGGCCTGCAAGCGCCCGGCACGACCACAACGTTGATCGGCACTGGCCTGGGACACCGGCAGGGTCACGAGTTGGGTCAGGCCGGTGTTGGGATCAAAGCGTGGGAAGCGCATCAGGCCACTGTCGATCACGATGCGTATCCCTTCAATCGTCAAACTTGTCTCGGCAATTGCACTGGCCAGGACGACCTTGCGCATTCCGGCAGGTGCGGGTTGAATGGCGGCATCCTGTTCGGTGGGCGTGAGCTGACCAAACAACGGCGCCAGCACGATATTGTTTCCGAGATTTGCCGCCTCCAGAGCGGCATGCACCTGGTGGATTTCACCAGCGCCCGGCAAAAACGCCAGCACACTCCCTTCTTCTACCTGCAATGCGTTTACAATTTGACTGGCCACATCTGCCAGGAAGCGACTGCGCTCACGTGTGTAATTGTGATTAAGGGTTTGATGATGGATCGTCACTGGATAACTGCGACCCTCACTGGTGAGGACCGGGGCATCATCCAGCAGTTTGGATACTGCGGCGCCGTCCAGCGTTGCCGACATCACGAGGATTTTCAGATCTTCACGCAGGCCCTGTTGTGCATCGAGGCAGAGCGCCAGGCCGAGATCCGAATTGAGATTACGTTCATGAAACTCATCGAAAATCACGATGCCGTAGGCCTCTAGCGCCGGATCGTCCTGCAGCATCCGGGTCAGGATCCCCTCGGTGACCACTTCTACCCGAGTGTTAGGACCGACCTTGTTATCAAGACGCACCCGATAACCGACTGTCTCACCGACACGTTCACCCAGGGACGCAGCCATGAAACGGGCAGCAGCTCGGGCGGCAATTCGCCGGGGTTCGAGCATGATGATCTTTTTCTCTGCCAGCCAGTTCGCTTCCAGTAAGGCTAAAGGAACTCTCGTGGTCTTACCCGCACCAGGTGGCGCCTGCACGACGGCACAGGGGTAGTTTGCCAGGGTCGCAAGTAATTGGGGCAAGAGTTCATCGATGGGGAAGGACATAGCGGCTATCATACCGCAAGGAAATGGCTAGCGTATAAGATCAGGCTCCTGGAGATTCAAGGCTATATTTTGCGCCCTTTTCGATTAAGCTAGAGTAAATTTAACCAACCCAATTCCAGGCCTAAAGCATGCTTCTGGTTTGTCCTTTATCCAGGTGCAATATGACATTTTTTCGTTCAAACTTTTTCTTACCTGAAACATTTGTCAAGGCAAAGCTAAGCTTAATCTCAGCAGTATCACCCACTTTTGGGACAGACATCTCTATATAGTTTGCCTTGGAGCCTGCCAGAGAGAAATGGTCATTTTCGATTGAGCACGTCAAATCTATATTGGGATTAGTGGTAAGGTTTATCGGATCATGTTTTGCCCTTACACTATAACCCTGAACAAATTTTGCCTTTACAAAATATAACTGGCACGAATGCAACTTATCGGATTCAAAAAAAACATCGGCGCCACGATCAGTATCGTTTATTAAAAAATCCAAATTATTCACGCTGGTAACTCTGAACTCAGCAATTTCTGCAGCTGTGTCTTGTATGGCAGAATCATTTTGTGCTGCATGGTCACAAGCATTTGTTGTCAGCACCAGCAAAGTAACAAAAAATAATTTTTTGAAATTAAATAATTGCATTTAAGTTTGTTTCATTGTGTTGATTTTAAGAAATCAAGGAGTTGCTCGTATTGATTTTTTTTTGCAACTTCCTGTATTGTGGAACTTAATTCACTATCTGAATCCAGGATGTCATATACATGCCTGAGAGTGTATATGTTATCACTAATATTATGTAACAACTCGGCAATTTCAACGACTGATAATCGGGTGCGTTTTATCAACCACTCGAAGGTAACGAATGATTCAATAGTTGCAGCGGTTATCAGATCATCCATAAGTATATGTTCGGGTTTAACCGCCGACTCATCTAGTTCGTCAACACTATCAGAGGCAATTGCTTCACGAATCGCATCATTGATATCATTATCTTCCAGATTACCCCGAAAAAACGAAACTAAAAAATAATGCAGTGCATAAAAGGGATTTTCCGAATCTGCTGCTCCTATCGCATAATTCAACCACTGCTTAAATTCCTTGTCAGACAATTTGCGCGTCAATTCAGGTAAATTATCTGGTAATTTTTCATTTATTGACTCCAGTATTGGCTGATCTATCTCCTGCCATGCCCGCGACAGTTGATCTGATAACTCATTAATTGATTCGTATCCACCGTTCAGCAATTTCTGATAATCAGTATTCTCCAGTAATTCTTTTTTATCAAAAGATACATCGGAAAACTGGTCTGGGTCTTCTGCGACCATCGCTGTAGTAAATTCTCCGCACTGTATCGCGTAAGTCTGGCTTACTATCGCAGATACATTTGTCACCAAGATATTAAATTGCGTCTGTTCCATAACTCTTTTTTACCATTATTCGTAGTTTAAGTGGACATATCTCATCGAGTTAATTCTTCCAATATACTCAACCTGCTTAATTCACAATGATTTTTCCAGGCCAGGTCCACGAGATGTTTTACCATGCCATTTATTGCCTGTTTATCGGTAGACTCCAATAGAATGCGGGACTTGACATCAAATGAACCATCTGATTCTTGCATTTCAACAGGACTATATATCTTTTCATTCTCCGTTATATTGTCGCGAAGATCCTGCGCATGCTCCCGTGTCTCTGCGAAAAATTCTAGCAAAAGGTATTTCTTATCCCCATGCATTGCAGCTACATCATCATAATGAAGCTCAACCATTGATAAACTCTCTTTCAGGTTCTCATCTTTGGACTTAAACCGGCTTTTGTTTCTGCCAAGGCCTGCATCTTTATTGACACGCAAATTCCATGCTGCAATAACATATCCAATTGGGACTATAGATGCATAGCCATGACCTTTCCATGCCAAATACAAGCATACTATAGTCACAATCGGATAAAACCAGATTAATGCGTAAACCAATTTCCCACGTACAGTATATCTTTCACCGCCATACAGACCAAAAAACAATGGAACATATGGAAAATTTGCAACACCCATCACCAATACAACGGCAGATATAATGCTTGCTGATACTGTTATCCACGTCGGCATTTTTTTACGATATCTTTCTACTCAAGATCATAAGTGCAAGAACCCGATTGCCAATGCTGCTCCACCCAGAATGATTTTTGGATCTACTGAAGCGACTGCTTTAACAGTTTTATTCGCAGTCGCAATCGCCATCTTGAACATGATTTTCATTTCAGTAACCAATTTGCGAAACAATTTTTCTAAAACTGATTGAGTTATTTCAACCCCCATACCAAGAAGCATTGCAGAATCACGAATAAATTTCGCAACATAACTAGTCGCTGTATTCGTAATCTTGTACATTTTCTTAAGAACATGGGCCAGCAAGTCCAGGTACGTCGCTATCCCTGTAAATATAACTCCTGTAAAAACATTACTTAGCCAGAGCGCACCGCGCAGCACTCTTTGCAATATACTTATCTGAATACTCAGTTCAACACCAATGTATTGCTTTAAAAAATTATCACTGGCAATCCAACTGGTAAAATACTGTTTATCCAAAAAGCTTTCTTTAATTTTCTCGCTACGAAGTGTTTGCCAGTTTTTTCCACGTATGGTGTCACAATACCTATCCATCGAATGATTCTTGAAAGATATGTGCTCGATCGGTGAAGCAAGCAGAATATTATTTTTATTCTTGATGTCAGGTATAGCATGGATATATGGAAAAATAGGTATCATAGTAACCGGGTCACAATTGTGACTAACCCGATAGATATTTTTATTTCCAATTATCTCATCACATTTTTTGTCATATCGCGCAACACTTGTACCAACACGCGGTGCCGCAAATGTATACAACTTGATATTCGCACCTCTTAGTTTCAAGTGAAGTGCAACCAGATTTGCCACTGCACCACCCATGCTGTGACCTACGCAATGCACAACATCCACCGCATTTGCCATCTCCTGAATGTTCATTAATGTTGGTACCAGTGATTTATAGATATCATAGAAACCAGCATGTATTGGTCCGACACCTGACATGGCTCTACCGCCACCAATCATTGCATCCGAGACTAAATCAGGAGTACCAATTTCCGGGCGAGTACCACGTACTGCGACTACCAGGTGCTTTTTGAAAGACCGGGTAAACTGTAAAACATAACCAAAACCGGTATTAGCACGACCGTAAACACCAGTTCTACCTGGAAAAGTTTCGTAGACAGTCGCATTTTTAAGACCTGTCTTAGCCAGAGAAACGGGGCCAGCACCTACAACATTTTTCTCAACCACGTTAAAGCTTTCCATGGCTGCTACAGGTTTTGGTGCACCTTTGGCACTGTCGCCATATTTGAGTTGAAACTTATAGGTATCTTCCCACCCTTTCAAAGTAAAATAGGCATTGTTTGCTATCAGTGCTGCTTCAGTTGGAGATAGTGCTAATGTGCTGCTCATGTTGTTTCACTCCTAAATATTGTCTACCAGCTAACTGGTAAGTAACAGTAGATGATTGAATACACGGCCTTCGAGATCCGAATGCACACATATTCACCAATTCACAGGCCACTGACGTAGGGGAAACAGGTTGAGATGAATGCTATCAATACGTTCCATACCCAACCCCATAAAATTAATATTGCTATATAATTATTTTTTACATCTTATCTTGATCCAGCAAATGCTGCCAATAATTACATTGCATGATTTGTCACAGAATGTGACGAGATCTGAGTTGTACCGCTAGATATATGCTGTCAAGCAACTATCAATACTAAAGCGTTAGTCTCTATTTATGATTTGAGATTTATCTGATATGGCATAAAAATATACGGAAATATTATAAATAAAGAACTCGCGTGGAATAGCACTCACCGGGTTGTGCTTGTACGACAATCCTGGATTGCTTCGCCAGTGTCGTAACCAGCTTGGGACTGAGTTCATTGATGGGAAAGAACATACCACTATGTAGTACCTCAAGATGTTGAATCCTGTCCCACAGCATAATAGCAGTATGTTTACCTTTGAAGGCTGTGCCGGCTGTTAAAAATTAACGGTTGTAATAATCACATGTACCCGTCAATTTCTCAAAGTGATATGTAACAATCGGTCACATAGTTTATGTATCACAGGAAAAATGCTTTCTCTCAGTCATTTGCATACACAGCAAATGAACAGACATAACAGCGTCTGCAATAGCAGTTGGCAACCGTTTTCTGAAAATAATCACAAAATTGGTGAATCCGTCACTGGGGTCGTGCTCAAATCCAGCCGCTTCATTGAATTGGACGTTGTTGTATTCAGGTGAGCCAGGTAGTAGGCGGAATTCGTGCTATCGTAAAATTCACCATAAATATCTGCACCAATCCCCACGCCGGTAAACTTTGTAATGTTACCGGGTAGAGCACCCTGGTCACTGATCATGGTATCGGTTGCAGCATCATAGACACTGATGTTGCCACCCGTGGGATTACCGAGACCATCTGTGGTGTATTTATCCACTACCAGATACTTCACCGATATACCTTCGGCTGTATTAATCGTCTGTGCATAACTGATGCCAACCCAGTTGGCATCAGTGATAGAGATTGCGGGACTACTCCCATCGACTTTGATTGCGTCTGCCGCATTGCCCCGCACGTCACTGCTGCCCGTCGAGAGATTGTAATAGACATAATCGCCACTGTACCCCTCCAGCGAGATCGAGGCAGGGATCGTAGCGGTGGCCAGTAGCTTGATGCCATTCACATTCAGCGGCATCGTCAAATCAATTGAATCTATGGTGCGGACACTTGTACCACTGTCATACGTGTAGTAAACCAGGTAATGGTTGTGTATAAGGCCAATATTAATATCACTGGCAGCCGCGACAGTATCAACCAGCATAGCACCACTACTTCCATCGACAGGAATAGCAATTAGGCTCTGCCCATCAAAAAAGTAAAAATTGGTACCGTCGCTGAGTGCCCGGCTCAATGAACCTGAAGTGGTATAAAACGCACTACTCAAGCTCTTCGCCGTTTTATCAAAGATTTCAACCTTGCCATCGATGTTCAACAGGACGCTGTTACCTACTGTATTCATCTCGGACACCGAACTCACTCCAGCGAGCAGTGTCTGTGGGTTCTGACCAGAGGCGTCTGCATAAACCAGGCTACCGCTGCCATTGATATACAACAGGCCTGATGCCGTGGAATAATCACTGAACAGTACTACCGACGGGCGGGCAGGCAACAGGATGGGCGCATCCGTGCTCGCCATCTTGTCAGTGACGGCATACACGAGATCGTCACTATCACTGCAAGTCCCATTGCTGCCGGCATCGATCACCACCAGATAGTTATTGTCCTGGCTTTGATCGCAGACTGTCCCGGCATAGGTGCTACGCTGAGTTACAGCCAGCTTATCGCTCTGGGCAGCGCTCACGGAGTAATACGAACCGTTGTCCTCAAATAACACATCACTGAGGTGCAGATTGCTGGTGGTCAGGGTCGTGGGATCGAGCGTCCCATCGTGAACCCCGGTCTCATATAACAGACTGGTAGTCGGAATCGTCGTGATGGTATTGGTAGCCGGGTCGAAGGCCTTGAGCGTGGTCGCGCCACCGGCAGTACTGGTAAAGAAGGAATAATCCTGACTTCCGCTGATTGTCGTCGTCCCGCCGCCACTGCTACCACCGCCGCCACAGGCAGTTAAACCCATCGTCACAAGTGCCAATAGTACAAACTGTAACCGCCTCATTTACTTCCCCTCCATATTTATTCCAATGAGTTACAACCCATTGTTTATAAATTTTCTCAGCCATAAAAAACGGGCTACCAATCCACTTTCTTTGTCACTACATCGGTCATAAAGAAAGTACCTCGGCAGCTCGGCTTTTCGTAATCTATTGAATCCGTGGCTTTGCGCTCCGCCGTGATGGACGGATTGCCTTTACTTCAGGTCTCTAATATGAAAGATAAACCCAAAATTATGGGTTTGGCAAGTTGGATATGCAGATTTCCGCAACAGTATCTATTCTTTGTTTTTATTCATCATCGATTTCAGGTCAGCAAAGGGGTTATGTGTTGCGGTTGGGCGCTGTTCCCCACCTGCCTTGATTTTCTGTAGTTCTAACTGGCGTTGGTGTTCATTATCGTGGCAATACAGACACAACAATTCCCAGTTACTACCGTCAGGGGGATTGTTATCGTGATTGTGATCACGGTGATGGACCGTCAGTTGGCCAAGATTTTTCCCCTTAAATTCACGACCACAGCGCCCGCAAATATGCGGGTACATCTTCAGTGCCTGTTCGCGGTACGTTTGCTCGCGTAAGGTACTGGCTCGCCGAGCCTCGGCCACCGCTTTACTCAGTTTGTCATCATCGGATGGCACCATGCTTAACTCCTTAGCACATCAGACTATAGTATCTTGAGTTGTGAATCGTATCGTAATTACAGACAATTGTAAGTATTCAGTATACCGGCTCCCTTACGACTTTCTGATAGGGATATCACTCTTTAAGTCAAGGCCAGTACTATTGTCGCCAGCGGTGGCAAGGTAATTGAAATGGAATAAGGCTGATTCATCCAGGCGATAGATTCGGCGTGTACGCCGCCAGCATTACCCGTATTACTGCCTCCATAATACATCGAATCGGTATTGAGAATTTCCTGGTAATGGCCTTGCACAGGCACACCCAGACGATATTGCTGGCGGGTAACCGGTGTGAAATTGACAACCACCAGCACAAAATTATCACCATCTTTACGCAGGAAGCTCAGCACAGACTGATCGGAATCATGACAATCGATCCATTCAAACCCCTGCCAATCAAATTCATAACGATATAAGGCCGGCGTGTTGTGATAAAGATTATTTAAATCCTTCACTAAATTTTTAATGCCTTGATGAAACGGATAATCCAGCACATACCAGTCCAACGTGTTATGACTGTTCCATTCAACACCTTGTGCAAATTCACACCCCATAAACATGAGTTTTTTACCCGGATGGGTAAACATATAGCCATACAGTGCGCGTAGATTGGCAAACTTCTGCCATTCATCACCGGGCATTTTATTGAGCATGGATTGCTTACCATGCACGACTTCATCATGGGAAAACGGCAATAAAAAATTTTCGGTAAAAGCATACAACATACTGAAAGTCAGCATGTTGTGATGGTATTTTCGGTGCACGGGTTCGTTGGCAATATAACTCAGGGTATCGTTCATCCAGCCCATGTTCCACTTCAGATCAAAACCCAGACCACCGACATGCACAGGCCGGCTGACCTGTGGCCAGGACGTCGATTCTTCCGCCATCATCATCACGCCCGGATGATATTGATGCACCAATGTATTGAGTTCACGCAAAAAATCGATGGCCTCGAGATTTTCACGGCCCCCGTATTGATTCGGTATCCACTCTGTCCGGGAGTAATCCAGGTACAACATGGAGGCTACGGCATCGACTCGCAATCCATCGATATGGAGTTCTTCCAGCCAGAAGTTGGCACTGGCCAGCAGTAGGTTTCTGACTTCATTGCGACCATAGTTGTAAATCAGCGTCGACCAGTCAAGATGTTCACCCTTGCGCGGATCTTCATGTTCATACAAAGCAGTGCCATCAAAACGTGCCAATCCATGGGCATCTTTCGGAAAATGAGCGGGCACCCAATCGACGAACACACCGATGTTGTTTTGATGACAATAGTCAACAAAATACTGGAAATCAGCCGGTGTACCAAAACGACTGGTCGGCGCAAAATAACCTGTCGTTTGATATCCCCAGGAAGGATCATAAGGATGTTCGGTCACGGGCAGTAATTCAATATGACTAAAGCCTAACTGTTTCACATGCTCAACCAGGCGATGGGCAATTTCCCGGTAATTTAACAGCTCTCCTTCTGGTCCTCGCTGCCATGAACCAATATGCACTTCAAAGACAGACATGGGCTCATGCAACCAGTCGTGTTGTTGGCGTTGGACCATCCACATTTCGTCATGCCATTCAGAGTGGCTAATATCGGTCACAATACTGGCGGTGTTCGGTCTTAGCTCAAATTGTTTGCCGTAGGGATCGGACTTGACATAAATTTGACCGCTTGCGCGGTTTCGAATTTCAAATTTATAGAGCATGCCAGGAGCAAGATCAGGAATAAACAATTCCCACACGCCACTATCACCACGTGCCCGCATCGGATGACAACGTCCATCCCAGCGGTTGAAATCGCCGACGACACTCACACGTTCGGCATTAGGTGCCCACACGCCAAACAGGATACCGGCCACTCCATCGATTTCATGGACATTCGCCCCCAGGTAACGATAGGCGTGCAAATGTTTGCCGGAGGAAAATAATTGCAAATCAAAATCAGGAATCTGTGGTAAAAATGCGTAAGGGTCATGGGCTATGTGTTCGCGATGTTGATCATCCCGCCAGAGAATTCGGTAATGTGCTGGCAAGGCATCGGCAGCGCCTCGCCATTCAAACACCGCTGTGTCCTGCACACGCTGCATAATATGCTCACCTTCAGTAATCATGACTTCCACGGCATGGGGGATATGCGTGCGAACAACAATGCCATTTTCATCCTGATGTTTACCCAAGATTGCAAAGGGATCATGGTGGCTGGCATTTAGTACTCTTTGCAGTTCCGTTGATAAGGCAGCAGACATGAGAAATATCCTCTCAAAGTTTAAGGAAAAGCGTGATCTGGATGCTATGCCTTATATATACACCCTTTTCAGCCGAGTTTTGTGATAACAATAGAAATCCTAAAAACAAATAATTTTTGTGAGCCCGTATCTACCCCAGCATTGGCAAATTATGGTAGTTTGCTGACTCCACCAGGAATTGGCAGAAACTGAGCATTTACTGGAGTATCAGATGTTTAGGTTCAGCAATCGTACACCCACCCTCCACTTTTATATGCCAGATGCAGAAGCAGTTTCCCTGGTCGTGGAAGGGAGGGATGTCCCCCAGCCTTTGCTAAAAGACAGGAAAGGCTTTTGGCGTGTCAAACTCCGACGATCTATACGAGAATTACATGGCTATTCCTATCATTTTAATAT
>JBECKZ010000004.1:0-10719 GCA_040235555.1 Thiohalomonadales bacterium
GCTCTACATAACGCGTACCCATGGCTGGTTCTGGCGACGTCCCTGGCCGGCCCCCTTGTTGTTAAGTGCGACCTTTGGTACGGAGATTCTTGGCACATTTATCGCGGTATATGGTTTCCTGATCACACCAATAGGCTGGAAGTATGCATTGTGGATGTGGGGTTACGCACTGGCCTGGTTTGCGTTAAATGATCTGATTAAGATTGGTACATATCGTGTATTGAGGACGCAAGGCTTTTTTCGCTAGCTTGTCTTTGAGCCAAGACCCTCTGAGTAATCATAATCACTCACCGTTGAGATTGCATGAGATTATTGTGGCGATGAAAACCTGATGCCATCTTCATCATGCCTTAACTCTTCTGTGATCTGGTTATTGAGCCGGAATAATTATCACGCAGCACTCAATCCCATCTGAGTTGCCAACGCCTCGATGCGCTGTGCAATAGCATCACGTGAAATACCATGCAGCTGCAACAACTGTTGTTGCGTTCCCGAATGCGGTTCTTGTTGCACCGCCAGTTTAATGACTTTTCCTTGTGAGGTCAGATGACTCGCCACTGCATCGCCGAGACCACCGTCAACCCAGTGATCTTCGACTGTGATAATAGCCTGGGTTTCGTCTGCAGCCTGTTGCAGCGTACGTTCATCCAGGGGTTTAATCGAATATGCGTCAATCACACGTACCCTGATATTCTTTCTGCGCAATATTTCATAGGCTGCCAGCGCCTCATGAACAGTAATACCGGCGGCGACCAGGGTGAATTGATCCTGCTCGGAAGATCGCAATACTTTGCTACCGCCGACACCGAATGTCTCTGTATCCGGGTAAATAACAGGGGTAGCAGAGCGGGTTGTACGCAGATATACAATGCCGTGCGTGTTTACCGCAGCTTCGGTTAAACGCTCCGTACTGACAGCGTCACAAGGATACAGCACGGTACAATCAAGCATGGCACGAAACATCGCAATATCTTCCAGCCCCATTTGTGAAGGGCCGTCTTCGCCAATGGAGACACCGGCATGGCTACCGCAAAATATGAGGTGCTCGGGTTTTGAGTGACCGGCCATCCGGATAAAATCATAAGCGCGGCTGAGAAAACAGGCGAATGTCGCCACTACCGGAATTTTACTGCTGACCGCCATGCCCAACGCAGTCCCCGTCATGTTTTGCTCGGCGATAAAACTTTCGAAGAAACGCGTTGGATATGCAGCAGCAAACTCATCGGTATAGGTGGAATTTTTGACATCACCATCAAGTACAACGATGTCTGTCTTGACGCCGCCCAGTTTTTTCAGTGCATGTCCAAATGCAGCACGTGTGGCAACAGCCTGGTTGGCAGGATAGGTAACGGTGATACTCTTGGCGCGCTTTTGAGTGGGTGAAATATGGCTTTTGACATGACGCTTTGTCACATTAATATGAACATCGCCATCTCCTAATTCGACAAGCGCCTGTTGCATTTGCTCACGACTGAGGGCCTTGCCATGAAAACCTTCTTTGCCTTCCAGGAACGACACCCCCTTGCCTTTCTCGGTTCTAGCCAGGATAGCGGTGGGGCCATTAGTTCTTGTTTGCAGAAAAGCGGCCAATATCTCAGTCATGTCGTGACCATCGATTTCAATAGTGTGCCAGCCGAAGGCCTCAAAACGTCGGGCATAGATTGTTGCATTATGTGCGTAAGGTGTAGGTCCGCTTTGGCCAAGGGCATTCACATCGACGATCGCGACCAGGTTATTCAGACGTTGCAGTGAAGCAAATTGTGCAGCTTCCCATACCGATCCTTCTGCGCACTCACCGTCACCTAATAAACAATAGACGCGTGTATCAATTTCATCGATACGGTTGGCCAGGGCAATGCCGTTGGCAGCTGCCAGTCCCTGTCCCAGAGAACCTGTCGCTACTTTCACCCAGGGATTATTGGGGGTAGGGTGACCTTCGAGGGAGCTGTCAATTTTACGCAGTGTCATCGGATTTTCGCGAATAGCACCAGCCTGGTACAACGCTGCCCATAAGATGGGTGCAGCATGGCCCTTTGACAAGACAAAGGTATCTACGTCTCTCGCCTTGGGTTGAGACGGATCCCACCGCATTTCATGGAAGAATAAAGCGGCGATAATATCGGCGCAGGACATACATGATGTTGGATGACCGGAACCCGCTTCCGTAGTCATGCGTATCGTCTCGCATCGCAGTTTTGTTGCCATCGCTTGCAAGGGTGGGGTATGAATACGCAATTCGTTGATATTACACTTGGCATTGATTGCCTGTAACAAATTATCATATGGTTCAATAAATTTCTGGATTCCTTCATTCAAAAGTTGCTCAGTCACCAGATGAAAATCGATGCCCATTTGAGCAATGCTGTCCATAATCACCTTTGCGTTAGCCAGATCTTTTTGTACCGTCTCCCGCACAGTTCCGTGATCGGCGAAGGCAGCAATAGTTTGGTTCGGCATGGTGTTGATCGTGTGTGGACCGATTAAAGGTTCTACATACATTACATCGTTGTATCGTGGGTTCTTGGTACTGGTACTGGCCCAGAGTAACCGTTGAGGTTTGGCACCCTGGTGAGTCAGTTTTACCCATTGTGCAGTGCCCAGGATTTCTTGCATGTGTGCAAACGCTAATTTTGCGTTAGCAACAGCTACCGTCCCCAGAAAATCTTGTGGAGCAGGGGATTGAACAGGGATTTCATTGCTCATCCGGTGGCTGAGTAATTCATCAACCAGTGTATCGATACGGCTGAGAAAGAAACTGGCTACTGAGGTGATACGGTCAACAGGTAGCCCGCTATTAATGCGACGCTCCAGTGCGCGAATATAAGCATTAGCCACTGCCTGATAACGCTCTACCGAAAACAATAATGTGACATTAACGTTAATGCCTTCATACAGCAGTTCTTCGATAGCAGGAATCCCTTCTGCTGTGCCTGGTATTTTGATGAGCAAATTCGGTCTATCGACATTGTGCCAGAGTTGCCTGGCTTCCTCTAGGGATGCATCAGTCAGATGTGCCAGGTGTGGTGAGACCTCGAGGCTTACGAAACCATCATGACTCTCTGATTCATCATAGACACTGCGTAGAATATCACAGGCATCCTGGATATCAGTCACGACCAGATCTTCGTAAATAGACTTTAATGAAGTCTGTTTTTGTACCAATTCACTAATTTGCGCATCGTAGTCATGACTATTGGTCATTGCTTTATAAAAAATAGACGGATTAGACGTGACGCCACGACAGCCTTCTTCGGTGACACGCCGTTGCAATTCTCCATTGTGAAGCATCGCTCGAGTAAGATTATCAATCCAGTAACTCTGTCCTTTTTGAATCAATCCAAGAAGATTATTCATTGTCATTTCTCCTCTGACATTTCAAATTCAAAATTATCTGGATGGAATCTTTATATAATCGGTAAACACTGGTCAATATGCATGAAGATGATTGTCTTGAAAACATAAAAGCGAAACATGGATATTCACGTCTTGATTTGCAAACCGCAATTTACAAAGTATAGTGAAGTGACATCACAGGTTTTGAATAATTCAGTCAGCTGGAAATTCAGGTGACTGGTCGGCAACATAAACCACTAAACATATGCATGAATAGCCTATAACGATAACAATCACTTAGGCAGATTGATTTCACAAAATCCACTAAATATATCATTAGTATTAATAATGACATAGGTGTTTGTTTATATTCCACGCAAACTACTAAATTCGTCGTCCAATTGGCGCAAACTTTACGACCTGTGTCACTGTAAGCACTCAAGCAAGAATTTTTCTGTAATCCAGTAACGAATTCTACAGCGGGCAAAATGTTCTTCTTCTGATTAATAATGACTAAATATTAAATGTCTGAAAACGACCAAAAGCGGACACTCGTAATACCCATATATTAAGGTGAAGATTCTGCCCCAAAGCGGACATTGACCCACTCTAACCTGTCACGATCCATTCCTGGTGAATAGCGAGACACTTAGCCACTATCTTATTGATTAATTACTATAATTTTGACAAATACCGAGGTCTCGCTACAAATGTACAACAAGATCGGGGGGCAATTAAACTGTTGTGTTTTTAAAATATTACAAAAATATACGAGCTTTCAATAAATATGCACAGTAACACCCATGGTTTTCCTTTTGATAAATTATGCTAAATCTATGGGAGGAAGTTATGAATGATGCTGTAAATGCATATATTTAGTACTCACTGGGAAAAATTCTTCAAAAATCATCCCCATGAGAGAGGGGGTCGGAATGGCCAACCTAAACAGTACTGAATTGAAACAACGAGAGCACGAAACCTGGTCTTCGGCTGCTACTGGTTGGCGTCGCCGTCACGAATTATTGCGCCAGGGTGCCGCTCCGGTAACCGAACGGATGCTGTCATTGGCGTGTTTGTCCGAGGGACACTGCCTGCTTGATATCGCTTCCGGCACGGGCGAACCAGCACTGTCAGCCGCGCGTGTCGTCGGTGAAACCGGTCGGGTAGTCGGTACAGACCTGGCGGAAGAAATGTTGATGGTAGCCCGGGATATGGCTGCTGAGGCGGGTCTGGAGAACATTGAATTTCACTGCCACGATGGTGAGACACTTAATTTCAATGAAAACACATTTGATGCCGCGACAATACGTTGGGGACTAATGTTTATGCCAGAACCCGAGGAATGCCTGGGTGCCGTGCATCGTGCACTTAAACCGGGTGCACGAATCAGTGTGGCCTGCTGGGCGGCACTTGATAAGAACCCGTTTTTGCATGTATTGATGAATACACTGGGTAATTACATGGAGTTGCCGAAACCTCCGCCTGGTACACCGGGCATTTTTTCTTTTGCCGATCCCGAACGCATTCGCAACACACTTTCTGCGGTGGGTTTTCAGAATATTGAACTGGAAGAGTTGGCGATTGATGTGCTGGAGGTTGCCGACGGACGAGGTTACTGGGAAGCGATATCGGACCTGGCAGCACCGGTTATGGCGATGGTCAGGCAACTGGATGAGTCATCACAGGCTGCCTACATTGATGAGGTTATACGGATTGCAGATAGTATGAAGCAGGGCGACACATTGAGAATGCCGGGCGTTACCTGGGTGGCCGTGGCGCAAAAATCTGAATGACATATTTAAAGGTGACGAAGAAATTATTTATTAACCAGTAATAAAAACCCGGTACGAATAAAAGGAGACGATGACAAATGAGAATAAAATTCATATGCGGTCGTCAGCGATAATTTTGATACAGACTATGATGTTCAAAACACATAATAATCACACCTGGATTTTAATATTGACAGGTAGATAAAAAATGGACTTATCAGGAAAAGACTGCCTGATTACCGGTGGGAGCTCCGGATTGGGGTTCGAGGTCGCCAAAGGACTGGCACGCCTGGGCGCCAATACAATACTCCTTTGCAGAAACAAATTCAAAGGAGAAGATGCAATTCATGCTATCAGGCAGGAGCTACCTGATGCATCGACTGAATTAGCAGCATGCGATCTGGCGTCGCTGGAATCAATCCAGCAGTTTATTGAAACATTCAAGATAAAGCATTCCAAGCTTGACATACTTTTCAATAATGCCGCAGTCATGAAGCGAAATCGTACTATTACCAAAGATGGTTTTGAGATGATGTTTCAGGTCAATTACCTGGCTCCGTTTATGCTCATGAATGCATTTGTTGGAATACTGCAGAATATCTCTTATTCTCTGGTGCTAAATAATACACTACCTTCTTATAAAATACGCCTTGATATGGAAGATCTGCAATTCTCACGGAATTACAGTATGTATAAATCCTTTTTCCAGACAAAGCTATGTCTTCTTTTTGCGACGCTGGAATTTGCAAGAAGACATCAGGCCGATGGGATTTCGACCGTTATGGCTGTTCCCGGTTCATTTAAATCGAATTTGGTTAGAGAATTACCGCTTATGGGGTGGGTTAAAAACTTGTTCTCAGCGCCGGTTGGCCGCGCTGCGGAGAATATCCTTTACGTCATGACGATGGATACCATCAAAAACAAAAATGGAAAAGCATTCAAGGAGAAGCATGAATGGCCTATTTCAGAATATTGGCTAGATTCAAATACCAGTCAGCGCCTCTGGGCGCTGACAGAATCTCTTATTAGTAATAAGTAATAATACTGACATATCAGTTGGTGCTGATACGGTGGCGCTTAACCATCACTCGTCGCACAAACTGAACAAGCCAGAAAATAGTTCTTGAATATAAAATCCTAAATCAAGTTAGGTTTTCCTATTCTCTCTTTTTTTGTTAATGTCACAAATAGATATAATGTATTGCCATTTGGTAAAAGCACAATCGCGGTTGATTACAGCTAAAAAATAACCTAATTTTATTCGAATATACCTGCGCCTTTTTAAAATGAATTCTGGATATTATTCAATGCAATTCTATTGTCGATAGTCACGTTAAATTTGACTGGATTAATGTTTATGATAAAAGGAGGTGTCAATGTCTAATCTGCGACTCATCTTGACCGGTTTTCTTTCACTGCTGGTTGGCGTAGCCAACATCCCGCCTCTGCTTGCTGCTGAACAAACGACAGAACAATCATATCCATGGCATGGGTGGTATTCTGCTCATGCACACCCTTTCTGGTGGATATTTCCCCTCATGTTTTTCATTTTCATGATTTTTATGTTTGTTATCATGATGAGAAGGGGAGGCATGGGTTGTATGTGGCGTAACCGGATGATGGATAGATCCGATTTTCGTGATGCGATGAAGCGATCTCTGGGCGAGCCATCCGAGACTGCCCTGGAAATACTCAACAAACGTTACGCGAAAGGCGAAATCGACAAACAAGAGTATGAGGAGAAGAAGTTAGCGATCACGCGCCCTGAGTAAACCTGCTTGTGTTGTTTTGACTATAACGCTCAAATTGGAGGTGAGCATGGCGGAACAAATCAGAACAAAAACAGAAGGAGCTGTACGGATAATCGAATTCTACAACCCGCCACAGAACTATATTACCCATATCATGTTACGGGAGTTATATACCCAGCTTCGGCGTGACCGGGAGGATGATTCGGTGCGCGTGCTGGTCCTGACTGGCGGTCTGAAAGACACCTTCCTCACGCACTACAGTGTTGATGAACTCATTGAGTTTCGCCGGACGATTGCCAGGAAGAGGCCGGAATCCGCAAATCGCAGGCTGGCCCGTTTTCTCTGTTGGTTATTTGAAGGGCTGGATCGCTGGCGCTGGTTGGAGCGTATGGCCAACAAGAATGTGGCGCGGCGATCCAGTGGCGAACAAAGTATTTATTACTGGACACGTTGCTTGAAACTCCTCGACAGCTACCCGAAACCAATTATCGCGGCGATGAATGGCCTGGCACTGGGGGGCGGCTGCGAAATCTCCCTCTGCTGTGATTTTCGATATATGGCTGATAACGATTACTACCGTATCGGTCTGCCAGAAGTCCTGTTAGGTATAACTCCCGGTGGTACGGGTACACCTCTGCGTCTCCCACGAATAGTAGGGGAGGCGAAGGCATTGGAAATACTACTGACCGGCAGGATTTATACGCCATCCATGGCCGCAAACATGGGCCTGATACACCAGGCGCTGCCAGCGGATGAGTTGTTGCCTGTGGTTATGGAGCTGGCCCATAAACTCGCCCGAGGTGCACCGCTTGCCCAGGCAGCTATTCGCGCAAGTGTACGCAAAGGCAGTCGACTGGCCTGGTCCCAGGGGCAAATTCTGGAATTGGCCGGCGCAGTAAAGGCGATGAACTCTGAAGACGCGGATCGTGGTATGAACGCCTATGTAACACGTGTTGCGCCCGAGTTCGAAGGCGTGGACCTGGAAAAACGATTCACACTTTTTGACGATATGTATACTGGCAAGCTGACCGAGTTCAAAGGTAAATAGACAGTGAAGGATCTAAATGGCAAAGTTGCTGTCGTTACCGGTGCAGGCTCGGGCATCGGGCGCGGCCTGGCTATCAATCTGGCCAGCGAGGGATGTTCGCTGGCTCTAGCTGATGTGAACGAAGTCGGCTTAACTGAGACAGCAGGCCTGATTAACAACAAAAATATCCAAACCAATGTTTACCGGGTCGATGTCTCTGATCGGGACCGCGTCTATCGATTTGCCGATGAAGTGATGGAAGATTTTGGCAAAGTAGATATCGTTATCAATAATGCGGGTGTGCAATTGAAAGAAACCCTGGAAGATGTCACCTATGAAGATCTGAACTGGCTAATAGGAATTAATTTGTACGGTATTATATACGGTAGCAAAGCCTTCCTGCCGCATCTAAAAAAACAGCCTATGGCCAACCTGGTCAATGTCGCCAGCGTGCAGGCTTTTTTCACAAACCCAAACAGCGGCCCGTACTGCACCAGTAAGTTCGCCGTTCGCGGATTCACCTTGACGCTGGCTCAGGAACTCAGAAATACAATGGTGAGCGTGTCATGTGTTTATCCAGGCGGGGTTAGAACCAATATAGTTAAAAACGAACGATTCCATAAGACGTCACGTCCAGGAATAACGAAGGAAGATGAAGCGGCGCTTTTTGAAAAATATGTATGTTGGATCTCACCTAATCGGGCAGGGCGCATCATTGTCAAAGGCATCAAGAAAAACAAGCAACATATCCTGGTAGGACCAGATGCATATTTTTATGAATTCATCGCGCGTTTTATTCCTAAGACATGGCAAAAGCTCATGGCCAGGCAATAAAGCATCCGCCACTTCTGCAGAGGGGCGCCAACATGAATTTTAGCTTTATCAGAACACTTGGATATTATATTGGAGGCATTTGGACGGCCTGGGGAGGTCGTAAAAGAATTGAAGCCAAACAACTGAAAAATCTTCGAAAGCTTGTACAAAAGGCCCGAAAAAAGTCTCCATATTTTAATAAACTTTACGCGCATTTGCCTGACACAAATTTTATTAAACTAAACGATCTTCCAATAACATCCAAAGTTGACCTTATGGGTGACTTTGACAATTGGCTCACTGATCGAACTTTAACTCTTTCTCAAGCAAGAGAACATATGGACAGTATGGCTAACATTGGTGTTCCGGTTGGTCAATATGCTGTTTTTCGAACGTCCGGAAGTTCAGGGGAACCCGCCGTTATCGTTATACCGTCATCAGTAATTGAGTATATTTTTGGAATTAATACGGCCCGGTTTTCCAGAAGGCAATTCCAAGCAGCCAGAAAACTTCAAAAGGCGGGTACTAACATTATTATATCAGGTGGGAATGGACATTTTGCAGGTGCTGGTTTTGATAAACTCAGGCAAAACCTGACTCCGCCAATTCCGAGGAAATTCACATTTATCCCGGCAGAACAAGCGATTGAAGAAACAGTCAAGCAACTCAATGCGATAGGACAAGTCGCAGAAATAGTTATTTATCCAAGCATGCTGGCAATCTTGACTAGAGAGCAGGAAGTTGGTCGTTTAAATATAGAACCTAAACGCATCAAAGTTGCCGGCGAAACATTCACGCCAGATCTTCGTGAACGCGTTGAAAAAGCATTTCCCTCACTTGAGTTTGGCATTACTGACAGTTATGCCTGCACAGAGTGTCTTTTTATGGCCTTTGAGTGTGACTATGGCCGGCAACATGTACCAGAAGATTGGGTCATATTAGAAGCAGTAGATGAAAATAACCAGCATGTTCCTGACGGGGAATTATCGACAACGACACTGTTAACAGTGCTTTCAAATGCTGTTCAGCCTTTTATTCGCTATGACATCGGTGATCGCTTGCGATTTTATCGTGACCCATGCCCATGTGGCTCGCCATTTAGAAGTTTTCAAGTTGAGGGAAGACAGGCAACCGTCGTTCGGGTGGGAAATGTCGCTCTGTCACCTTTGGCTTTTGATTTAGAACATAAAAGCGCTCAGCGAGTGCAATTGGTTCAAATTTCTGAATTTGCCTTTGAAGTTCGGGCTGAGCTTTTAAATCATGAGAATCCAGACCAGGTTTTTAGGCAAATTATTCAGTCAGTAAGCGAGGTATTTTCAAAAAACGGACTGGAAGATGTTAAAGTTGCAAAAAGTGACACTCCTCCTCAACTAACTGCAAGTGGAAAGTTTCTTGAAGTCATCCCCCTTAAGCGACATGTTTGAGCATATATTATGGAGAAGAATATCATGAAAATTGATATCTCGAACCTAGCAGATCACGGCAACCCAACAGTGAAAAATAAGGCGTTAATTTTAACGAAATACTGTGAGTCCATAGAGGATAGGATAAAAGCGCTCTTTTATTATGTGAGAGATGACATTAAATTTCAGTTCTCAGCCGAAGGTGATTTTGTGCCTGCATCACAAACAATTAAGTATGGTTATGGTTCATGTAATAACAAAACAATATTATATTTAGCTTTATGTAGAGCTATAGGAATTGAAGCACGTATTCATTTCTCATTAATCGACAAAAGCATACAGAGAGGGTTAATTAAAGGGTTATTATATTGGATAATCCCACAAAAAATATCTCACAGCTGGCTTGAAGTAAACCTAAATAATAATTGGTTCCCAATTGACTCTTATATTAACGATAATGAGTATTACATTGCGGCAAAAAAGAAATTAAAAGAAAATGGATGGCATACTGGTTATTCAGTAGCGTGCTCAAAAAATGAATCAAGTAGTGAGTTAGATTTTGATAAGGAACAATTTGTTCAAATGGACGCCGTAACAGACGATCATGGTGTATATGATGA
>JBECKZ010000099.1:0-4687 GCA_040235555.1 Thiohalomonadales bacterium
GGTATTAATATCCTGCAGATTTTTTATCTACTGGCACAGATTGTTGCGACAGGGATTGTGCTGTTGTGGAATTTTACCGCCAACAAATTGTGGACCTTCAAACTGGAAACCTGAGCATGCCGACTCGTGGAAACCTCGTGAATTCATATTTTGCCACACTTGAGGATAAGCAGTCCCGAGCACATCGCATCAGTCTCTTGCTTGTCATCCTGATCGGCTTTCTGTTGCGTTGGTATTCCCTATACGTCGGACACGCCTACACCTTCTTTACCATCAAAGACGAAATCACTGCGCTGAAGTATGCCTTTGGCTTTCTTGCTGGCGACCCACACATGTATTACCTGGGCTCACCCGCGTTGAATCAGGGGCAACTGCCGGGCCCCCTCTGGGCGATGACCGTTGCGGTACTCTATAAGCTGGGCGGCAATTCCATCGAAGGTGCAATCTTTCTGATGGTGCTCCTTAACACATTTGTCATTTACCTGGTTTACCGGCTTGCCAGTCACATGATGGCACCGCGCTACGCCTTGTTTTCCGCGTTATTTTATTCTCTGTCGCCCTGGGCTATTTATTATTCCGCCGGACTGTATAACCCCATGATGCTGGCCTTTCTCGGGGTATTACTGTACCTGGCGCTATGGCGAACACTCAATCACGAAAACTCGTGGGCGATATTCTGGGTCATGCTTCTGGCTGCCGCCGTCCCACAGTTTCATATGATCGGACTGTTTTACTACCCAGCAATCCTGTTGCTTCTCATCATGAATCCGAACCGGCTTAATTTAGGCTGGCTCACTGCCGGGATCTGCGCGGGTGTATTGTTATACCTGCCATATATGATTGGTGAAATCACCCATCACTGGAGTAACCTGCACAATGTGTTGCAGGGCACCGGCAGATTCTCATCTGGTGTACTCAAGGTCATCACCATTCCCATTGGTATGTTGACCAACCATCCCGGCGAATGGCCTGGTTATACTACAGCCGAATTGATTGACTTTGCCAACCGTTGGTTTGGTTCATACCATATTCTCATCTTCATCAACATCATCTCATTTATCCTTGCACTGTTGTTCATCGGCAGTTTTACCGGGAAGTTCTATACAACGATTCGCACCTGTGGTTTCAAGCTCAAAAACGCATTACTTCTTAGTCGTGTATATGTCTTTATCGGTATATTGCTGGTACTGCCCTTGCTGCTTTATATCCCCACCGGCAAGGCATACGCCACCCGCTACAGCATCTTTATTTTTCCGATTTTATTTTTACTCCCAGCGTTATATCTTTCCAGTATCCACAGCGAACGATTCAGTCACATAATATTTTATGCTCTTTCAGTGATGTTTGTTTGCAACATTTACCTGGTCCTGGTTTTCTATGCCGATCAAAATCGGAAATTGACCAGCTCACCCCAGTTCATGCCGGCTTTTTACAAACTGGAAAAACTTAATTCGGCCTTGCGAAACTATTCCGGAGACAACAAACTTATCGAAGTTGATACAGCACACTTTATTGATCAACAAAACAAATACCACGACATCATTACCAATTCCATAAAAACATTCATTAATTTATACCAGAGTTATCCCGGGAATGGAGGCAAATACAGCGGTAAGCAGCGTTTCATCCTGGTAGATACACTGGCTAAGGTCCCTGTGAATGCAACGATCGTTTATCAGGACAATGGATTATTCGCATATACCGTTCCATCACATATCAAGTGAGATGGTAACCGTAGTTCGAAGAAGCTCAGACTGTGCCTGTCCTTTGCCGATACAGGGTCTCGAATTTTTCCAGCGCCATAGAAAGCGGGATGTCTGGATTTCCCATCGGGTTGCCACACTCATCGCTAACTGCAGGATTTGCCAAAAAACAATCCTGATGCAAACAATCTATGGGGGCTACGATTTCTGGACGGGTATAGGTAAACAACACCAGGGTTGGCAACTTCAGGCCAAACGACAAATGCATTATTGAGGTATCGCCCGTAATCACGTACTGCGCATGGCGCATGGCCGCCGCCACCTGATTCAGAGGCAATAAAGGCAATTGCCGAACATGACCGTGTTGCTGGTACTGCTGGCAAAACTCACTCGCCAATTCTTCCATTCCCGGGTTAGTCAACACCAGTGGACAAAGCTGGTGTTTGTCGTAAATCGCGGCAGCCAGTGCCACAAATTGTTCCAATGCCCAACGCTTTTCTGCGATTCGTGCGCCCAGATTGACAGCCACATATTGATGTTCATCGTTAGCAAACTGTTTCTCGGCAAACCCGATTGAAGCCTGATCACAGTAAAAACTGGTCCCCTGCCTGACTGCAGATGCAGGGATGCCCAGTGGATCGAGAATCAGCCCCAGTTGTTTCGTCCAGTGCTTGCACATAGATGGATGCTTTACTAACAGGTTATTTGCCCTACGCAAGGCCGCAGTATGATCAAAACCGAGACGAACGCGCGCATGGATAAGCCGGCTTAGCAGAGGACTGGAACCGCCTGAATACAGGTTAATACTTAAATCGAAATGTTGTTTGCGCAAATAACGAATACCCTTGAACACATTCACCAGATACTCAAGTCTGGGTTTTTTTTTACGACTCAGGACATACACTTCGCTTACATCCGGGTGGTTGTCCAGCACCGCTTTGCCTTGTGGGTCAACGACAACAGTAATCCGGGTCTGTGGATAGGCGTGTTTAAATGCTTCCAGGATAGCCACGCGGACGAATACATCGCCAATCAATCCCCAGCATAGAAAACAGGCGCTATGAACCTCGGATTTCCTGATAATTTCACCGGTTTTCAAATGGATTGTTTCTTCCAACATATGCGAATATTGATTCAAAGAGTGGCCAAGACCTGTTCCAGTTTTTCATAATGCTGTTTTTCATCAAACCGTGCATCGGCATCGGTCTTGCCAGCCCTCGCAAGCTTATCCCGCTTTGAATGATCATGATATAGTTCACTAAGACAGTCTGCTAATTGCTGTGTATTACCCGGTTCGAATAACATCCCAGTTTCATTGTGTTTGATGATCTCGGGTACCCCACCGGCGTTGGTTCCGATCACAGCTGTGCCAACACGCATCGCCTCTACCAGAACCAGGCCAAAGGTCTCGCGATACGTGGTCAGCACCACCACATCACAACAGCTCATGTGCTTGCCCAGTTCCTGGGTTATTCCAATGTACTTTATATCCTCACTCAAGCCCTGTTCCTGGATCTGCTGATTCAGCTTGTCAAAATAAGCTTGATCCATCACCGCTCCTGCTATCACGACAGCTGGATGCAAATCCTGCTTGAGCAAGATTGTCAGTGCCTCCAACAGAATATGTTGGCCCTTGTAATGTTCAATCCGCCCCATCATTCCGATCACAAAGCGATTATCATGATTGCTAAATTGTGGCAATAGCCTGTTACATTCTTCAGCTGTTGCTCGCATCGATGTTTTAACGCCGAGATACAACAGCGAGACTTGTTCAGGACGTAATGGCAGATAGCGCAATGCCTGATCCAGTACAAAATTCGCATTTACCAACATAAGATCCACCTGCCGGTACATCATGCGGTGATAAAGATCCTTTTTACTGCGAGTAATCTCCATGTGGCGGGTATAAACCAGCTTAGGTTTTCGTTGCGACAGGGATTTGGCCATGGTTACCAGTGGCAGGTCCTTGTTCCAGTGCATATGGATAATGTCGATCTGATGGCTATCAAGATAAGCTGCCAGCTTTCGTGCCGTGAGCAAGGGCAATTGTCGTATAGCTGGTTGCAGTTCGACCAGTGGCATTGACCAGGTCTGTTGTCCAAGAAAACTGTCTGGCGACAAGGCAAAATGGCAGTCATGTCCTGCGTTGTGCAAGGCCGTGATTGCCTGGTGCGCATAAAGTTCCAGGCCACCTTTGCCCGCTGACAGACATATTCCCAGAATTTTCATTCAGACACTATCCTGGTGAGGTTATATGCTCGTGAAGTGTGAATGGCAGCCACTGTTGAAAAATGATCCGTTGGAATAGTGCCCCGTGTTCAAGCGGTGAGTGCGAGGCAATATTGTATCTATACAGTGGTTAGCTTTAATAAGAAGCGTATGATTTCTCTTCAATTAATTCAGAGCCTGTTTTTAAATTGATAGCACGTTTTATCGTAGCACGTTCATCGTTATTAATATAAACCGCACGTGCCAACTCAATAAACTCCTGGTTGAAAACCTTGTGTCTCTCCTTGTCCCGAATCTTATCTTCGATCTCCCAGAGTGCCTCATTGACTTTTTTTAAATCCGCTATTTCGCTAGCCAGATCCAAATTGTGATAAGGAGAGTTTCGCCAAGTATCCTGTAGCAATGACAGCTCTTTATTGATTGATTTCAATTTTTCAGGATCAGAGATACGCTCTGCCTTGATTTGTAAAATCGTCAATTTATCGAGAAACTCGCCAATGGATATATCCACTTTCATTTATCTAATCTCTGAAATCATGTTCTGTATACCCGATTATATTAGTTTAAACCTGACCCTATTCCAAATTCACATCAGGCATTGCCATTAAATGTATAGCGGCTGCTACTCAGTGGCTGCCGCCGGCCTGGAGTACTTTTCGCAATAGCATCATGACGTCATTGCTTTCCGGGGCCTGACCATCCTCTCTAAATGCCACCTCATGTATGGGGTAGCGAAGCCAGTATCGATAAGGCTC
>JBECKZ010000024.1:0-20921 GCA_040235555.1 Thiohalomonadales bacterium
CTTCGCCTCTGCCTCTCCCAGCCCTGGTGCAATAGCCAAGCATACCACTTTTATGTCGTAGTTTAATTTCAAGAACCCAAATAAAACCGCAAGCTTGGCATCAAGGAGATTATTCACGACTTTTCCGTTCACAATGTAATAACTCAATACCATCAAACGTTCGTCTTTCTTATTTCTCAAGTAAACAAGCTGAAGGTTATCTGTGCTTCTAGTGGGATTACTGACGTTAAGATTCACTTGATGCTGTGGAGTCCAGACGTGAGGGTTATAGGGAGTGTTCTGCATATTAATGGGTTCTACATCTTCAGTGAGACTTGAATATCTATTTATATACAAATAGATTGAAGATGTTCTATTAGTGAATGTCGCTGTCACAAGTGCATCACCTGGCGGGAATTTGGGTTCCCAATTGTTTTTGAGATCAGATGAATTATTCTGCCAGGCAACTAATGACTGTTTATAAACGAGCGGCTGTATTGTCTGATTATTAATTTTCATAGTAACCATAAAAATTAATAGCGTAGGCAGGAGAACAAACACCAATATTACTGCATAAATACAAGATATACGTCGCATGGAAATTGCTGGGTGCATCTGGCCTTTTATGCTAGCCTCTTCTTCTAAAACAGGCTTAAATCTTACGCGAGAGTAAAAAAATAAAAACAGGAATATGCCGACACCGTATACAATCCACCCCAACAATACGTGCTGCGTTATCAGTGTACTTTCCATTTTGGTGTAATAACCAATAAACATAATAAAAATTATACGAATAGCATTTATGAATATTGCCGCTACAGAAATATAAAATAAGGTTTTGACTGTATCGAAAAAACGCAATCCATGTTGCTGCGAAAAGAGCAAGCCTATAATAAGCGAAACTAAAAGCTGTTGCTGTCCTGCACATTCAGGTGCCACTTCGATAATTCCATTCGGAAAATGAAATAACGGGCCATCATGATAATATGGCAACCATGTAATTGATAAAATGGCATTAGTTAAAAAAATAGCCGCTTTTTGCAGCACAAGTTTTATCCCTGCCCAAACAGGCAAAGAAAGTGAAAACAAAATTGCAGGGACAACAAAATGTTTGGCTATTTGATAGGAGTAAACTGACCAGGCAATTGCAAATGCGGAAGTAATCAGAAGGATATGTTGGGCAAAATTAATGCCATCAATTTTTGCGAGAAACATCAGGCTTTGGGAACCTAACAGCAAAATCAACCCGAGAAGACTAGGATGTGGCGTCAGCTCTCCACCAAAATTTCTGATTTTCTTGTATACGAGATATGCAACAATAATTGCAACTAAAAGCCCATGCGAATAAGCTCCCGTTAAGTCTTCCGCGTACCATTTTTTAAATAAGTCTGCGAGAACGTCATAATTGATAACAAAAAAAAGTACAACAATAGCCAGGACCAGCTGATTTGCATACTTATTGAATACTTTGTTAATGATGCTCATAAACCACTACGCGGCTTGTTTGATATAACTTACAGTCCAACCCATTATTCGCAAAACCACTTATCCCTCTAATCTCAATGGGCGTTAATTTTTTTCAATAGTTGTTCAGCCGCCTCTTGTTCGTCAAATTGAACATTCTCAATCTGCTTGAGCAATTCCTTTGACTTCACGAGATCATTCTTTTGGAAATAATATTGTGCAAGATGAAATTTTACGCTTGGGTTATCCCCCATTTTCTGGCTCGCTTTGAGCAAATATGAACCTGCCTTTTCCAATTCACCAGTCTTTAATAAGATCTGCCCCATGGTATCCATAATAGCTGGCGATTCTGGAGCTAGAGCCAGCGCCTTATTGGCATAATTTAGAGCGTCCTTGACATTACCATCATGCAATTTTAACCAGGCAAGATTATTCTGTACTATAACGTTGTTTTGATTTATAGAAACGAATTTTTCATAGTATTTTTCAGCATTCTTATAGTTATTCTGACTCATAAAGTAATTCGCGACAAAATAAATATCTGTAATTCTCGTATCATTGCCAAGGAATTTATCAAGCTCTTCATCTGCGACTTTTTCGCCATTCAAGGAAACCGATAACTTATACATTTGCATAACAATCTTGATATCTCGATTTCCATTTTCCAGCGCTGATTTATAACTCAGGTATGCATTCTTAGTATCACCTGTTTTGCTATACACAAAACCCAGCAGCAAATACTGAACTTGTTTTTGTTTAAAGGCATTTGCCGACGTCTTAGCATACTCAAGCGCATCTTTTGACTTATTTTGCTTCAGCAGGAATTCTATTTTTGCGTAAACTGCATTAACATACTGAGGATTTATCTCCAATGATTTATCGACATATTTCATTGCCTCATCGTATTTAGAGTGCTTTTCCGCCAAAAATGCCAGCATTAGATAAGAATATGCATTCTTAGGATCCTGGTTTAGCAACTCCTTATAAACCACTTCAGCTTGTTTATCGTTACCCAATTTAATTTGGGAATTCGCTTTGATTGCATAGCATTCGAGAGTTTTAGGGTTAGATTGTATTAAATCACCACACAGTTTTGATGCTTTATCGTACAACGCATATTTGTAATACATTTTGGCCAACACAATCTTATAACCAGTATTTTTAGCTTCAGCATTAATTTGCGTATTTAGAAGATCAAAGATTTTTTGCTTTTGCCCACTGTTAGCATACAGCTCTACAAGCAATAATGTAGTGTTATATTTGTTTCCCTGTTTTTGCAAGGCACTTCTTAATAAGGTTTCTGCTTTATCGAATTTACGCTCGCGCATATAAATCTGAGTTAAGCCTGTCAACGCATATGCGTTCCCTGAATTTATATATTTATTAAATAATGTCTCTGCCTTACCCAGTTCTCCTAAAGCAACATCAAGCCTGGCCTCCAGTAATTCTTTCTGTTCAACATTGGACATTTCTTTGGCCATATTGTGAAATACACTCATAGCCTTAGCTCGATCGCCTTTCTTTGCATAGGCCAACGCAAGAATGTATTGTGACTTTTGGCTCTCACCGGATTTGTTATGCGGGATTTTGTTAATAATTGAATCCAGATCACCAGCCTGTAAATACTTAACAGCTAGCAACTCATCCAGTCGCTCACTGAAAATATTTTTACCGGAAAGTGCATCTGCTTTCCCTGTATAGTATCTTGCCTGTTCAATATTATTCTCTTTAAATTTGAGGTTTGCCATTGCAAGCAATGATGCTTTGTGATTCGGATTTAGTTTAAGCGCAGCCAGGAATTGTTGTTCCGCAAGATCGTTTCGATTATCTTTTTCTGCCTTAAGCCCTTTTACATAGTAAATATCGGGCGTTGCAATATATTTTAATAGCACATCAGCCATTTTGTTTGCATTTTCGACGTCTTTGCTTGCCAGATATATTTTCATCAATAACAACGAAGATTGTATTTTAATATTTGGGTCTTTAAGGTCCGCATAATTTGCTAATAAATCATTAAGCGTAGCAACTGTTTCCTTCACCTGTTTTGTATTCGCCTGCGAAATTGCTCTGAGATATCGGCTTTGATCGATGTCGTATTTTTTATTATTTGAAAATTGCTTTTCACATTCCAGTGACTTCTTTATTACTTCCGAATAATTAAGTTTTATCGCAAGCAGTTTAACCTGAGACAGACAATTTGACGCTTCATCATGAGTAAGGCTGTAATATTTCTTATACAAACCGTCAGCTTTATCGTAGTCGCGTTTTAAAAATTCCTGATCACCTCGTATCAATATACCTTCAGGTTCATTTGCAGCGCGCGAAAACACTTGCTCTTTAAGTAAGGCATCAACCTTTTCCATCTGATTCATATAAAGATGTGTTTTAACCAGAAAATATAACAGTTGCACATCTTTGCAACCCTGCCCTTTTGCTTTATTAAAAGAATCTTCAGCATCAATTAGGCTGTATTTGGCAAACTGGGCCTTACCCAGTAAAATCCTGGCCTCGCAATTCTTTGAGTCAGCTTGCAATATAGACTTTGACATAAAAATAGCTTTATTAAACATATTCTCATCATATAGCTTATTTGCTTTATTTAACTTGGATTGTTCCGATTCAAAATAATTACATGACGCCATGAAAGCACTTAAAATAGCAATCAGGCTGATTTTTATTGTCATATGGAATACGCAATTATTTTTAGCAAAAATTTTCATGTTAACGTCCATTTATATAGGGAGGCAGATTACATTTATGTTACTTTAATTGATATCGTTTAATTAAATCGTACAGAGTTGGCCTGCTGACACCCAGAAGCTCAGCTGCCCTTGAAATGTTTTCCTGCGTAATATTGAGCGCATAGCGGATTGCATCCTTTTCTGCTTTTTCTCTTACATCGCGCAAATTAATCATATTTGTCTTGATATTCATATTATCCAAACCCAAGTCCGTGTCTTCTATATAAGGCGACTCCGCCATGATGACTGCTCGCTTAATCACTGCCTCTAATTCTCTGACATTTCCTGGCCAGCTGTGGTTTTCTATTGCTTGCAGAGCATCCTGTGTTAGTCCTTTAAGATTGTTGTTAAGTATGGCCTTATGCTTATCAAAAAATGAACGAGCCAATAAGATGACATCGCCTTTTCTCTCGCGTAATGGAGGAATATTTATTGTCAAATCACTTAACCTATAATACAAATCCTGTCTGAAAGTTTTTTCAGCAATCATTTCCTGTAAATTCTGGTGGGTTGCCGAAATAATTCTCACATCAACCTGTATTTTCTCTCTACCACCTACCCGCTCCAGTGTGCGCTCTTGCAAAAACCGCAATAACTTCGATTGCAGCTGTAATGGTAAGTCTCCTATTTCATCTAAAAACAAAGTCCCTTTGTCCGCCAATTCCAGTTTACCTTTAGTCTGTTTTGTTGCGCCTGTAAAAGCACCTTTCTCGTAACCAAACAATTCGCTTTCTAGCAGTGTTTCTGGAATGGCTGCACAGTTAATTGCAATGAAATTTTCATCTTTCCTTTGACTCAGTCTATGCAAAGAGTTAGCTAAAACCTCTTTTCCGGTACCACTCTCGCCAATGAGTAATACTGTGGTATCTGTCGGTGCAACTTTTTCTACTATTCTGCATACTTTCAGCATTTCTGTATCTGCAGTGATCAGGCCTTCAAGCGGAGAACCGGTATTGCTTTCGTGCAACACCTTTATCTCATGTTCAAGTGATGACAGATGAAATGCACGTTCTATAATAATCTTAATTACATCTGGTTCAATCGGCTTCTGATAGAAATCATAAGCCCCTAAACTCACGGACTTAACAGCATTAGCCAGATCATCATTACCGGTAATTACTATCACTTTTGTTTCCGGTGATGCAGATATAATTTCGTTTAACGTAGCAAATCCTTCACTGACGTTTGCTGGATCTGGCGGTAACCCCAAATCCAGAGTTACAACCGATGGCTTATGCTTGCGCATAGCAGAGATTGCTTCTTCACGATTTGCGGCAATAACAACGTTATAATCGTCAAAACACCATTTAAGCTGTCGCTGTAACCCAACATCATCTTCGATAATGAGTAGGGTATTGTTATCCGAATTTCGGTTCAAAGCTAATTTCCTCATTATAGACAGGCAGCGTTATTGTAAACATTGTACCGATTCCGGGCTTGCTCTGTACATTTAATTGGCCACCATAATATTTCACAAACTCTTTGGCCTCGAAAACGCCCACCCCCATTCCGGCATTGCCTTTGGTTGTATCAAATGGCTTAAATAAGTGATTGGTAATAAAGTCCTGACTCATCCCGCTACCGGTATCTTCAATTTCAATAAGAATATCCTTATCCTGACGAAATGAGCGAATGATAATCTTACCCTCGTCATCCGTAGCGTCCTGAGCATTTGTCACGAGATGTTCTAATACATTCATAAAACGATCTGCTTCGGTGAAGATAAAAACACTATCGTTGTCTGACATCAGGGTGGGTTGAGGTAGCCTGTCAGAACATTTTTTTACTACTGTCTTCAGAACATGACCCACATCGACCCTCTTTGCATCCATTTTCTGAAGATCAATACGTTTCAATTGATTAAGCATCCGCTTCATCCTGTCTACCACATTTGCAACAGTCAAAAAAGAATCCGCTATGAACTCTTGATTTTCTTGATGTTTTTCTGCATTTTTAACAATCAAGTCGAGTTGCGCGACTGAATTCTTCATATCATGTACAACATAGGCAGATAGTCGATTGAACGCAGAAAATTTTTCGGCCTCTGCCAGGGTCTCGGTTGCTATCATAAAGGCAACATAACTTGACACTTGCTTACCGATTGCTTTCAAAAGATCTCTATCTTCCCAGTTAATATTTACCTTCACGAATGGCTCTAGCAATACGATAAAACCAATCAGATCATAATAGTGCTTCAATGGGATTATTAGCCAAGATTGTGCCGATAACAGGTCATCAGGTATCTGCAACTCCGGATAATTCTGCGGCCTGTCTTTAAGCTCATGTAAATCGATTATCCATTCCCGATTATTTAAAAAATTCACCAATGGCGATTGATCATCAAAACTTATATCAGTTGCATCTGCATTCCACGCAGCGATACAGCGATATGCATCTTCATTTTTCAAATACAACAATGCGCCACGACTATGCATTATCATAGCCACTGTCTGCAATATTTGTTCTTTTAAATATTTCGGTGACTCAATGTGTGCGAGCTTCTGAATAAATCCCATCCATTCTTCGCGATAATCATATTTATTCTCATAAAAATGTTTATTTAAAAATATTTTGATTTTTGCACGAAGCGCTCCGGACGATAAAATAACGAACAATATAACTATTGCTCCAGCCAAAAATATTATTTGTGCTTCACGCCCCCATATTCCTCCATATATTTTTACGTAGTACCCTCCAACAGCCATAATGGTTAAATAAATTCCGATAGCAAAAAGACCGGAAGAATAAAAAACGATCTGTCGCGAAACAAATACGTTAAACGACCAATTGGGATTGCGTGCAGCTGATATGGCGAACAATGGTACTATAACGACGTTAACGAAGCCTCTCGCATTCCACAATGAAGCATTGATACCTTCAAACAATGTTGCGTGCGAATACATGTACAGATCATAGGCAAACAACATACCTATCCCAATACAAAGAAATTTAATCGACCAGCGTTTATCCTGCTTTGAATTTCGATAGAAGTGCTCTGTTAACAACAATCCAAATGTCGCCAACAACAAATCATAAATATAAGTATAAAAATGATTGGCCACCAAGAGCTGAATATTACCCAGGTATTCAAATACTAACGTAATAACAAATGCAATTGAGATTGCGCCGTAAGTAAAAAGAAAATATTTCCGATTCTTACCCGATTCTGTTCCATGCCGGATAATTTCCAATAGAAAAACCACCCACGCAATCAAACGTACATCTTCACTTATCAGTAGAACATATTCGGGTAAAGGATGGACAAACAAATGATATACAATGAGAACAGCCCAAATTACCTGGATAACAACTGCCGCAAGCAAAAGTCCGCCAAGAAACTTTTTTTTCCAACTAATAAGCAGCAATAAAGCCAACAAAAGATAGCTTATTGCATTAATCGAATACCCTAATGCACCAATATTAGTTACTAGTTGCGATAATAGGCCCATCAAATATTACACAATTTATCGAGCCCCGCGCCCGAATAAAACCACTTCGGCGGTCTGCAGCATAATCAAAAAATCGAGAAAAATACTATGATTCTTGACATAGTAAAGGTCATATTGAAGTTTTTCTAATGCATCCTTTTCGGATGAACCATATGGATACAATAGTTGAGCCCAACCCGTGATACCGGGTTTGACGTGATGCCGTTCAGCGTAATACGCAATTTTTTCTGATAGCATTACAACGAATTCCGGGCGCTCAGGCCTCGGACCGACAAAACTCATGTCCCCGCGGAAAACATTGAAAATCTGCGGCAATTCATCCACACGTATCTTTCGAATCAACTTGCCAACGCGTGTAATGCGCGAATCATTTTTAGTAGCCCATTGCGCCTTACCACTTTTTTCCGCATCGACTACCATACTACGGAATTTCATTACCTGAAATGGACGCCCACCTTCACCGACACGCACTTGCTTATATAAAATTGGGGTATCAAATTTACATCTGGATTCGAGCCAAATCGCAATAGTTGTTAACAACATCAATGGCCATGTTACCAAAAACAAACATGTACTAATTACTATATCAAATGCACGCTTGGTAAAAGCACGCATGCCTCCCTGGTTAAATCCATCTGAAAACAACAACCAACTTGGATGCAATTGATCGAGCCTGACCTTGCCTGTTTCACGCTCAAAAAACGTCAAAACATCAATTATATCTACGCCGCGCATCTTGCAATCCAGCAATTCGCGCATCGGGATGCCTTTGCGCCGATCTTCAATTGCCACGACAATCTCATCCACATCATTTCTATCAACATAGTCAAGTAGCGGCATATTGAGATTCAGGATTTTTTCCTTTTCAACAACGTCACTCTCACCACGCAAATGCACAAAACCGAGGATTATAAAACCAAACTGATCCGATTTACGGCGCAATTCTGTAATGGCACTAGCTCGCTTACCCGCGCCCAATACGAGGATACGCTTTTTAAAAATACCCGGGTCAGTCAGAAACAGGAGCCATCGAATTAATACAATAAATGCAAATGACGCCCCAAGCGATATGGCCATAACGCCTCTGCCCAGCAACAAATCCGGAAAAATATAAAAGATGAGCGACAGCCCAACAATGGCCAGCAGATAGGATGTCGTGAGACGCAGAATAAATCCCAACGTACCTTCCCGAAGGCGCGCCTGGTATAGACCAGAGGCGATCATGCTCAGTAACATGACGGATGTCATGACTCCCGCTTTCAAACTAAGCGAATTTACGAATTCGGTTTCGTGAAATTTATAGGCCATCAGTATATAACTCGCCAAGATGACTGAGCCGAAAATGCCTGCCAGCTCAATCGCGCCTAGAACGAGAAACGGGACCCGGACATAGTGATTAAAAATGCGTAACGTGCTCAAGAACTAACCCACCTGTTGCTTTTTTTAAAGTTATGTGAAAAAGCTGCGATAAATCAAACTGATATAGTATAATTGACCTCGGTTTGATAACCAATTCTTTAACGTATCTAATTCCATAATACTTTACGAGAATATTCACACATATGTCTGACTTTACGATTGCAATAATCGGCCTGGGTTATGTTGGCTTGCCATTGGCCGTGGAGTTTGGCAAGCATTTCCCTACCATCGGCTTTGATATTAACCAGTCTAGAATTAACGAATTAACAGCCGGTAAAGATTCCACGCTTGAAGTCAGCGGCGAGGAGCTGAGCCAGGCAAGTCAGCTCAAGTACACAACCTTGCTCAACGACATTAAACCCGCAAATATCTATATCGTCACCGTTCCGACTCCCATTGACACCCACAAACGGCCTGATTTAACGCCACTACTTTCGGCCAGTCATACTGTTGGTAAGGTCTTGAAAAAAGGCGATATTGTCATCTATGAGTCCACGGTTTACCCCGGTGCAACTGAAGAAGACTGTGTCCCGATTCTGGAGCAGGAATCCGGTCTGAGCTTCAATCGTGACTTTTTCGCCGGCTATAGCCCGGAACGGATCAACCCGGGCGATAAGGAACACCGGGTCACCACCATCAAAAAAGTGACCTCCGGTTCGACACCAGAAACCGCGGAGACCGTCGATAAACTCTACCGTTCCATTATTACGGCCGGTACACACAAGGCCAGTAGCATCAAGGTCGCGGAGGCCGCCAAGGTCATCGAAAACACCCAACGTGATTTGAATATTGCCTTGATTAACGAGCTATCCATTATTTTCAATAAACTGGGGATCGATACCCTGGAGGTTCTTGAGGCCGCAGGCACAAAATGGAATTTTCTGCCCTTTCGACCTGGTCTGGTGGGTGGGCACTGCATAGGCGTCGACCCATATTATTTGACCCACAAGGCTGAACAAATCGGATACATCCCGCAAGTCATTCTGGCCGGGCGACGTATCAATGATAATATGGGTGGTTATGTAGCAGGTCGTACAGTTAAGCTCATGACCAAAAAGCGTATTCATGTTGTTGACTCGAATATTCTTATCCTTGGCCTTACCTTTAAAGAAAACTGTCCGGACCTGCGCAACACCCGGGTCACTGACATCATCCGGGAACTGAAAACCTACAACGCCAATGTAGACGTCTACGACCCCTGGGTCGATCCAATTGAAGCCCAACATGAATACGGTATTACCCCGATCACACAACCGGCTGAAATGAAATACGATGCCATCATCCTGGCAGTAGCGCATCATCAGTTTCGCGAGATGGGGGAAGCTGGAATACGAAAATATGCCAAGCCCACCTCGGTTTTATTCGATGTCAAGCAAGTCTTGCCAAAAGATAAAGTTGACGCCCGGCTCTAAATCAAGAGGACGCGAAAATTATGAAAGTATTGATTACCGGTACCGCCGGTTTTATTGGTTCGTCACTGGCAATACGTTTACTCGAACGTGGTGATGAAGTTATCGGTGTCGATAATTTGAATGATTATTATGACGTCAATCTGAAAAAAGCCCGGCTGGAACGCGTCAAGGCTTACGATCAATTTACTGACGTACGTGTGAATATCGAAGACCGGGAGGCCATGGTCGACCTCTTTAAAAAACACCAGCCTCAACGGGTAGTGAACCTGGCAGCACAAGCCGGTGTGCGCTATTCACTGATAAATCCGCACGCATACATTGATACCAATATAGTTGGTTTCGTCAATATCCTGGAAGGCTGCCGGCATAATGGCGTAGAACACCTTGTCTATGCATCGAGCAGTTCGGTCTATGGCGCCAATACCAACTATCCTTTCTCCGTTCATAATAATGTGGACCATCCCGTCAGCCTGTATGCTGCATCAAAAAAATCTAACGAACTGATGGCGCACACCTACAGCCATCTTTTCAACCTACCAACAACTGGATTGCGCTTTTTTACCGTGTATGGCCCGTGGGGACGTCCGGATATGGCTCTATTTATGTTCACCAAAAATATCCTCGCCGGCAAACCTATCGATGTCTTCAACTATGGCGATCACAAACGGGACTTCACCTACATCGATGATATCGTGGAAGGTGTTATCCGGACCCTGGACAAGGTGGCTACGCCCAATCCTGATTGGAGTGGTGATAATCCGGATTCTGCGACCAGCAAGGCACCCTATCGCCTCTACAACATCGGCAACAACAACCCCTGCAATCTGCTGCGTTATATTGAAGTATTAGAAAACTGCCTGGGCAAGAAAGCAGAGAAAAACATGCTGCCACTGCAAGCAGGCGATGTCCCGTATACCTACGCTGATACCAACGATCTAATGCAGGATGTTGGTTATAAACCGGATACCTCCGTCGAGGACGGCATCGCCAGGTTCGTCAGCTGGTACCGAGAGTTTTATAACGTCTAGGAATTCTGGTTCTTGCCACGTAACACGATAAAAAGCCTGCGTTAGCAGGCTTCTTCAATTTCGTGATGTGGCCTTTAGGAATTTAGATGTGTTGGTCGGGGCGAGAGGATTTGAACCTCCGACCACTGCAACCCCATTGCAGTGCGCTACCAGGCTGCGCTACGCCCCGTGAATTTTCATTGCGGGAGATTTTACCGTGAACCGCTGCGAGACACACCCCCAATAAGGGATGGTGTCAGCTATTGAGAATGGCCTTGATTTCCTCCAGTTCCACTAGCAGGGACTGAATGGCCTCGCGGGACAAACGCTGGTCGTGGTTGGTAGTCTCAGTCAGTTGCAATCTGGCGCCGCCAATAGTGTAACCCTGCTCATACAACAGACTGCGAATCTGGCGAATCATGATCACATCCTGACGCTGGTAATAACGTCGATTTCCCCGCCGTTTCACCGGCTTGAGCTGTGGAAATTCCTGTTCCCAATACCGCAGGACATGCGGTTTAACCTGACACAGGTCGCTTACTTCGCCAATGGTGAAGTAGCGTTTTCCCGGAATCGGGGGAAGTTCATTGTTGTTGCTGGGTTCCAGCATATGCTTCTACACGCGCCTTTAATTTTTGTCCTGGGCGGAACGTCACCACCCGACGTGCTGTTATGGGTATTTCTTCGCCTGTTTTGGGATTGCGGCCAGGACGCTGGCTCTTGTCCCGCAGGTCAAAATTGCCAAAACCTGATAGCTTGACCTGCTGCCCCTTTTCCAATGCCCCCCGAATTTCTTCAAAAAACTGCTCTACCAGCTCTTTTGCTTCCCGCTTGTTGAGTCCCAACTCTTCAAACAAACGCTCCGCCATCTCAGCCTTGGTCAATGCCATCGTTGTTGTTCTCTCACGGCTTGTTATTGTCGTAGGGTCGCACGAACTTCGGCCTCAAGCGCGCGAATTACACGCTCCATGACCGCATCCACGTCACTGTCTGTAAGAGTGCGCGAAAGATCCTGCAAGGTCAAGCCTAAAGCCAGACTTTTTCGTCCAGAATCAATACCTTCGCCAGTATACATGTCAAATAACTCGACCTTCTGTAGAGTTTGCGGTGCGGCTTTACGGACACAATCCTGCACGTTCTGCGCAGTTACGGACCGATCCACGATAATTGCCAGGTCACGCCGTATCGCTGGATACTTGGATACTGCGTGGTAGGCGGGCAGGCTCCCTTGCTGCAAACTATCTGTAGTTAATTCAAACAGATACATAGTTTGGTCTATATCCAGGATTTTTGCCACCTGTGGATGTATCGCACCCAGCCATCCAACATGTTTATCATCCCGCAATATTTGTGCAGTTTGACCTGGATGGAGCGCCGGATGGTGCCCTGCATCAAATTTAAAGCTTGAAAAACAACCTGTTAGCTCAAATAAAGATTCCAACATCCCTTTGGCGTCATAAAAGTCCACTGACCGTTTGGCTTCGCCCCACTGTTCGGGAACGGCCTTACCAGTCAGCAGGCCGGCAATAACCATTTCCTGTTTTAAATCAGTAGGCTGTTGCAAAAACTTAAGGCCGCACTCGAATAAGAATAACCGGTTTTGCTGCCGATTCAAGTTGTACTTCATGGCTTGGACCAAACCCGCCCATAAATTAGTGCGCATGACACTCATCTCGGCTGAGATGGGATTCGCCAGGGCAATTGCGGAAACATCCGGATCCAGGGCTTGCTGGAATTTGGGGTCCACGAAGCTGTATGTCACCGCCTCCTGATACCCCATATCCACCAAGGCCTGTCGAATACGCCGCTGAGCCAGCATCGCTTCAGGTAGACTACCCATCTGCATGGGGCTGACAGGCTGCTCCAGAGTGAGGCGGTTATAGCCATAAACTCGCGCCACTTCCTCGATCAGGTCCTCCTCGATGCTGATATCGAAGCGAAACGCCGGTGGCGTCACTTCCCAGCCGGATTTCTTGTCCAACAGGCGCATACCTAGACGCAAGAGGATATCTTCGATGCTGTCTGCCGCCAGCGTATTCCCCAGCACCTGGCCAATGCGGGCCTGACGCAGCAATATTGGACTGGATGCCGGCAGATGGGACGTCTTGGCAACCTGGATGACAGGCCCCGCTTTGCCACCCACGATCTCCAGCAGCAGCTGGGTGGCCCGCTCCATAGCCCGGGTTTGTAACTCAGGCGAGACCCCCCGTTCGAAACGATGGGAGGAATCCGTATGCAAGCCGTATGAACGGGCTTTACCGGCGATGCTAAGTGGATTGAAGAAGGCGCTCTCCAGAAAAATATCCACTGTATCGTCGTGTACGGCGCTCTCCTCGCCTCCCATGATGCCAGCTAGTGCTAAAGGACCTTTGGCATCGGCGATCACTAAAGTCCCTGGCTGCAATTCGATAGTCTGGCCGTCCAACAATAACAATTTCTCACCAGGGTTGGCATGACGCACGTCGATACCACCCTTCAGTTTGGCCAGATCGAAGGCATGCATCGGTTGCCCCAGCTCGAGTAGGACGTAGTTCGTCACATCCACCACCGGTGACAAACTGCGCAGGCCAGACCGGCGCAGGCGTTCCTGCAACCATAGCGGTGTGGTTGCTGCTGGATTGATCCCACGAATCACCCGGCCGCAATACAGCGGGCAATCCGCCTCGGCATCGAGAGTGACCTGGAAACTATCCTGGATGCTGGCAGCAATCGGTTCGATTGCGGGTGCAGAAACATCGAGTTTATTCAGAACTGCCACTTCCCGCGCCACCCCTTCGACACCCAGACAGTCGCCGCGATTGGGGGTCAGCCCCAATTCAATACTGACGTCATCCAGTTGCAGATAGTCGCGGACGGATTGGCCTACCGGCGCATCGGGTGCCAAAGGTAATAACCCCTCGGAAGATTCCGCCAGGCCCAGTTCCTTGGCCGAACACAACATACCGAAGGACTCAACCCCACGTAGTTTGGATTTCTTTATCTTGAAGTCACCCGGTAAGCTGGCGCCAATCAGGGCCACCGGGGCCTTCATGCCGGCATGGACATTGGCAGCGCCGCAGACGATTTGCAGCTGTGCTTTGTCGCCAACATTGACCTGACACACCCGCAGCTTGTCTGCGTCTGGGTGTTTTTCCAGGCTGACAACTTCACCGACGACAACCTTGTCAAATTCACTTGCCACCGGCTCCAAGGCATCCACTTCCAGGCCAGCCATGGTCAGTTGCTCGGCCAGTTCCACAGTTGAAATAGGCGGATTCACCCACTCCCGTAACCATTGTTCGCTGAATTTCATATTTTATTTTCTTTACTTGAATTGTTGTAAGAAGCGCAGGTCGTTCTCGAAGAACAGGCGCAGGTCATTGACGCCATAGCGCAGCATGGCCAGGCGCTCGACGCCCATGCCAAAGGCAAACCCGGTGTAGATTTCGCTGTCGATATTGACGTGCTTGAACACATTGGGGTGCACCATGCCGCAACCCAGGACTTCCAGCCAGCCAGTCTGCTTGCATACGCGACAACCCGCACCACTGCACATGACGCATTGAATATCCGCTTCCGCGGAAGGCTCGGTAAACGGGAAGTACGAAGGACGAAATCGCACCGAAAGGTCATCTCGCTCGAAAAACTGCTGCAAAAACTCAATCAGAATCGCTTTCAAATCGGTGAAACTGACATTTTTGTCGACCATCAGGCCTTCCACCTGATGGAACATCGGGGTATGTGTGACATCGGAATCACAGCGATAAACACGTCCCGGGGCAATAATTTTTAGTGGCGGTTGGCGCTCCTGCATCACCCGGATCTGCACCGGTGAGGTATGCGTACGCAACACCAGCTTGTCGTTGATATAAAACGTGTCATGCATGGCACGGGCCGGGTGCGACTCAGGTATATTCAGGGCTTCGAAGTTATGAAAGTCGTCTTCGATTTCTGGACCCTCGGCAATTTCAAAGCCTAACTGGTTAAACAGATCTTCGATGCGATACAGCACCCGTGTTACTGGGTGTAACCCCCCCATACCGCGGGTACGACCGGGCATGGTGACATCAATAGTTTCACTGGCCAGTTGTGCCTGCAGCTTGGCGTTTTGCAGCGTGTCCTTTTTCGCTTCGATCGCGGTTTGAATCGTCTGCTTGGCGCGATTGATCACCTGCCCGGCTTCCGGCCGCTGTTCCGCCGGCAGTTTGCCGAGTTCCTTCATCATGCCGGTGATGCTGCCTTTTTTACCCAGGTAATTGACGCGCACCTCGTCCAGGCTTTGCAAATCTGCGGCATTTTGGATCGCCTGCTGCGCATCACTAATCAGTTTTTCAAGTTGTTGTTCCACTGTGATGTATTTTCCTCAATAGCAAACAAAAACGGGAAGACCACCGAGGTAGCCTTCCCGCATTTGCTTGTTTCTAATTGCCCGATGGGGCGATAACGCTGACAGTCGACTACGCGAGGCTGGCCTTGGCCTTTTCCGCGAGGGCTGCAAAAGCGGCTTTGTCGTGTACGGCGATGTCCGCCAGCACCTTGCGATCGATTTCAATCGCCGCCTTTTTCAGCCCATTCATAAATCGGCTGTAAGACAAACCGCAATCACGTGCAGCGGCGTTGATCCGTGCTATCCACAGCACCCGGAACTGGCGCTTGCGTTGGCGACGATCGCGAAATGCGTATTGACCGGCCTTGGTCACCGCCTGGGTCGCAACACGATAGACGTTCTTGCGGCGGCCGCGATAACCCTTGGCTTGCTCGAGCACTTTTTTATGTTTGGCGTGAGCAGTGACGCCACGTTTAACTCTTGCCATTGCGCATTCCTCCTTTTAGACGTACGGCAGCATACGGGCAATCAGCTTGGTATCGGCTTCGTGAACCAGCTGGCTGCTACGCAGTTGACGTTTACGCTTGGTCGGTTTCTTCGTCAGGATATGACGACGATGGGACTGCGCGTGCTTATAACGGCCCGAGGCCGTCTTCCGAAAGCGCTTGGCGGCGCCCCGGTTGGTCTTCATCTTTGGCATCTTGTGTACTCCTAAGTTAATAACGTTGAATCACTTGTTGAGAAAAAATGTTTCATTTCTCGCTACCCATCAGAGGGTGGACGCAACGTGTGCCAGTTATGTCAAAAACTACTTCTTTTTGGGCGCCAGCACCATGACCATCTGGCGACCTTCCATTTTCGGGAACTGTTCAACACTCCCGAACTCTTCCAGGTCCTTTTCGACCCGTTGGAGTAACTTCTGACCCAATTCCATATGGGCCATCTCACGGCCACGAAACCGCAAGGTCACTTTCGCTTTATCTCCACTGCTCAGAAACTTGATCAGGTTACGCAGTTTAACCTGGTAGTCCTGCTCTTCCGTACCGGGACGGAATTTGATTTCCTTGACGTGGATGACCTTCTGCTTCTTTTTCGCCGCGTGTTTTTTCTTGCTCAACTCGAACAGGAATTTGCCGTAGTCCATCACCCGGCAAACTGGCGGCTTGGCATCCGGGGCAATCTCTACAAGGTCCAGGTCCGCCTCCTCGGCCAGCTCCAGCGCCTTGCTAGTCGGCATCACACCGACCTGTTCACCCTCAGCCCCTATCAAACGCACTTCAGGTACCTTGATGGCATCGTTGATGCGCGTCTCTTTCGCAGTAGCGATACGTTAACCCTCCAAATAACTACGGCCGCGGTCCACGATCTCATTGGTGAGTTTCGTCTCAACGTCCTTGAGGCTCATCGTCCCAAGGTCCTCACCCGCTCGTGTACGCACGGCCACAGTATGATTCTCAACTTCCCTATCGCCGACGACCAGGAGATAGGGGACTTTCTGTAGCGTATGTTCGCGGATTTTAAAGCCGATTTTCTCGTTTCTCAAGTCGGCCTTGGCCCGAATGCCTTGTTCAGACAGGCTTTTTGCAATTTTTTGGACATATTCCTGCTGCTTGTCCGTGATATTGAGAACCACTGCCTGAACTGGCGCCAGCCACAAGGGGAACACGCCGGCATAGTGCTCGATCAGTACGCCAATGAAACGCTCCATGGAACCCAGAATGGCCCGGTGCAGCATGACCGGGGTCTTGCGCGAACCGTCTTCTGCCACGTACTCGGCACCAAGCCGGCCCGGCATGGAGAAATCCACCTGGATGGTGCCACACTGCCAGACCCGGCCAATGCAGTCACGCAGAGAGAACTCGATTTTGGGACCGTAAAACGCCCCCTCACCTGGCTGGAGGTCCCAGGGTTTGCCCAGGGTATTCAACGCCTTTTCCAGGGCATGTTCGGCCTTGTCCCACACCTCGTCCGAACCTACCCGCTGCTCCGGCCGCGTGGAGAGTTTGATCAAGATGTCTTCAAAACCGAAATCCTTATACACCTCAAATAACAGGCTATTGAAGCGCGCAACCTCGTCCTGGATTTGCTCCTCGGTACAGAAAATATGGGCATCGTCCTGGGTAAAGCCACGCACCCGCATCAGACCGTGAAGCGTGCCGGATGGCTCATTGCGGTGACAGGAACCAAACTCGGCCATGCGCAGCGGCAGATCCCGATAGCTTTTCAGTCCCTGGTTGAACACCTGGATATGGCAGGGGCAGTTCATGGGTTTTATCGCAAACGTGCGCTTCTCGGACTCCGTGGTAAACATATCCGCGCGGAATTTATCCCAATGTCCAGATTTCTCCCACAGTACGCGATCCGCCAGATTTGGCGTTCGTACTTCCTGGTAATCGTGCTGACGTAGTTTGCGACGGATGTACTGCTCGATCTCCTGATAGATGATCCAGCCTTTGTCGTGCCAGAACACCATGCCCGGCGCTTCTTCCTGGGTATGGAACAGATCCAGTTGTTTGCCTAGGCGACGGTGGTCGCGCTTCTCAGCCTCTTCCAGCCGATGCAGGTATTCTTTGAGGTCCTTCTTGTTCGACCAGGCCGTGCCATAGACACGTTGCAGCATTTCATTCTTGCTGTCGCCGCGCCAATACGCCCCGGCTAACTTCATCAATTTAAAAGCCTTCAGTTTACCCGTGGACGGCACATGGGGGCCGCGACACAAATCGATGAAATCACCCTGCTGGTACAAAGAAAGCTCTTCGTCCTTGGGGATGTCTTCGATGATGCGTGCCTTATATTCCTCGCCCATATCACGGAAGAACTTTACAGCGTCATCGCGCGACTTAACTGACCGAATGACAGGAATATCTTTCTTAACCAGCTCCTCCATCCGCTGCTCGATTTTTTCGAGGTCAGACTCGGAAAAGCCGGGCGGATAGGAAAAATCATAATAAAAGCCATCTTCGATGACGGGGCCGATGGTAACCTGGGCCTGGGGAAACAGCTGTTTCACCGCCTGTGCTAATAAATGGGCAGTGGAGTGGCGAACGATTTCCAGCCCTTCTCCATCTTTTTCCGTGATGATTGCGAGGTTTACGTCGTGATCGATACGGTAACTGGTATCCACCAGCTTGCCGTCGATCTTACCAGCCAGGGCAGCTTTGGCCAGGCCGGCACCGATATCGGCAGCGACTTCAGCAATGGTTAAGGAACTGGAATAATCACGATGGCTGCCATCCGGCAGCGTCACAATAGGCATGTCACTCTCCTTCGTTTCAGTGGCGACCCCTACCAAGGACCGCTTGTTCAGTCACGACGACCGTTACGAGAGGCCGTCTGGAAAATCCCCGCCAAAGACCGCTACGAGTGGCCTCTGGCGAGAGAGTTACTACAAAAACGGTAGTCGCGATTGGACTACTCCGGGCAGTCGTTCCCGGCGTCCTGCCTCCCGCGACACTTGTTCGTCCTTAACATCGTCCCTGCCCTCCGCCCTTTCGGGCCGCGCTGCGCGCGTTCAATTTTGCTCCCGGCAAAATCGTCGAACTTCGTTCTCGTCCACTCGCGACGGGAAGGAAATCCTGAATTTGGTAGTCGCGATTGGACTCGAACCAACGACCCCCACCATGTCAAGGTGATGCTCTAACCAACTGAGCTACGCGACTATTTCGAGGGCGGAAAGATAACGGAATTAATATAGCGAAAGCAAGGCCAATTCAAGATTAAGCCGATTAATTTTCAGGAAAATCAGGTGCTATCGGGAGCTTGCGTCAGGCTCATCACCAGTGTGCGGGGAACGAAAATCCTTGAGCTGTACCACGGTGTTGACGTCATTGCGCCGGCGTTTTTCTTTCCAGACGGCATCTTCAATCGTGCCTTGCGGATGGTAATCAGTGACAGCGTTCAACAGCACGGTTAAAACCAGCTCAACATCGCCTGCCTGTAGGCCCTTTTCCAGGGTATCGATATAACCTTTCACTTGCTGCCAGGGGAAATGCCGCTCACGTGCGCGATAAATTCTGGGATGTTTGGTGGCAATCGGGTTACCCGCAATCAATAATTCTTCATACAATTTTTCACCGGGACGCAGGCCGGTATATTCGATGCGGATATCGCCACCCGGATTATATTCATCTTCAATCGTCAAACCAGAAAGATGAATCATGGTACGCGCGAGATCGTCGATCCGAACCGGCTCACCCATGTCCAAGAGGAAAACATCGCCTGCTTGACTCATAGCACCGGCCTGGATAACCAATTGCGCAGCTTCGGGGATAGTCATGAAATAACGAATGATATCTGGGTGTGTCACAGTGACAGGCCCACCCTTTTTAATCTGCTCGCGAAAGCGTGGGACCACAGATCCTGATGAGCCTAAAACATTCCCAAAACGCACCATACAAAAACGTGTACGCGGTTCATTTTCTGCCAACGCCTGCAAAATCAATTCTGCAAAGCGCTTGCTTGCGCCCATAACATTTGTCGGTCGGACAGCTTTATCAGAAGAGATTAAGACAAATGTTTCCACACCCGTTGTAATAGCAGCCTGTGCAGCAATCAGAGTGCCGATAATGTTGTTTTGTACTGCCTCCAGCGGATTCTTCTCCACCAACGGAACATGTTTATACGCTGCAGCATGATAGATGGTGTTGACTTGATAGGTTTTACAGACCTGCTCGAAATGCTGTTTGTCCAGTGTATTACCCAGGATTGCCACCAGCCGTTCATCTCCTTGTGGCCTGGCAACTGATTTCAAATCAGATTCAATCGAGTAAAGCGCATATTCATTCGCTTCATACAGGACGATCTTTTCAGGATGTTGCTGCAAAATCTGGCGACACAGTTCTGAGCCAATCGACCCGCCCGCACCGGTAACCATCACAACTTTACTTTCAATGTCAGCATGCAACAAATCCTGGAATGGTTTAACTTGATCGCGGCCAAGCAGATCTTCAATCTCGACTTCTTTGATGTCTTCAATCTTTACCTGGCCGCCAGCCAGATCTGACATGCTTGGCAATGTACGCACATGCACAGGATATTTTTCCAGGAGTTCGATGATCTGATTTTGTCGTCGACGCGAAGCATGGGGAATCGCCAATAGAACTTCCTTTATTCCTAATTTCGGAATCAGTTCTGCGATTTTACTG
>JBECKZ010000118.1:0-12747 GCA_040235555.1 Thiohalomonadales bacterium
GATGCATGGCGTCTCCATGTCGATCGGCAGCGTGCAACCCCTGAACCGGGATTATCTTGCGCAGCTCAAGACACTGATTGCGCGCGTGGAACCGGTCTGGTTCTCAGACCATTTATGCTGGACAGGCGTGGATGGTCTCAACCTGCACGACCTTATGCCATTGCCTTACACCGAAGAAGCTATCCAGCATGTGGTTGAGCGTGTGCAACAAGTCCAGGATTATCTCGGCCGACAAATGCTGCTGGAAAACGTCTCCAGCTATGTCAGTTACAACGAATCACAAATCAGCGAGTGGGAATTTTTAAGCGAAATTGCCAGGCGCGCGGATTGCCTGATCCTGCTCGATATCAACAATATTTACGTTAGTGCTTACAACCATAATTTTGACCCAGTCACCTATCTGGAGGCCATGCCACCCGAACGGGTCTATCAATTTCATCTGGCAGGGCATACCCAACAAGATAATCTGATCATAGATACCCACGATCACCCCATTGCCGATCCTGTATATGATCTGTATGCTCGTGCCGTCGCGTGCTTTGGCCGAGTCTCCACCATGATCGAACGCGATGATAACATTCCACCACTGACCGAACTCCTGGAGGAGCTGGATCGAGTGCGTACTATTGGCGAACAACAATTAAAACAACGTGTCGCATGAGCAATCTCTCTCGTCTGCAACATGAATTCCAGGCTCGAGTACTGGATCCTGATGCAACCGATACGCCAGCGTGGGTCAGTGCTGGCGGCCGCGCTGAACCGACAATCCAGATTGGCGTCTACAGCTTCGCATATCGAGCTCGATTGCAGGAAGTACTGGCCAAAGACTTTCCTGCTACCCATCAGGCAATGGGCGATGAGAATTTTTACACGTTAATAAGCGACTACATCGAGGCATACCCATCACGCTATTTCAGCCTGCGTGATTTCGGTCAGGACTTTAGCAACTTCCTCGCGCAACAAGTGGTTAATGATGAGCATCCCTGGTTAGCTGAACTCGCCGAGTTTGAATGGACACTGTGCAGTGCATTCGATGCAGCAAACAGTCCGTTGCTCAGCGAACTGGATATGGCTGGCATCGCACCAGATCGGTGGCCAAAAATGCGATTCGCAGTACACCCGTCACTACGCTGTCTGACGGTAAACTGGAATATCCCAGAGTTATGGAAAATCCTGACATCGGATAACCCGCAAGACCTCCAGGTAACGACTGAGCCAGGTACCAGCTGGCTAATCTGGCGTGAAAAGCTGATCACGCGCTTTCGCTCGTTATCGGAGGATGAACATGCAGCAATGAAATGTCTCTGCACAGACGGAAGCTTCAATGATGTTTGTCTCGTCCTGGCGGAATTCCATGCCAGTGAAGACGTCCCGCTGCACGCGGCCACTTTTCTGAAAACCTGGCTGGCGCAGGGCCTGCTTACGCGCATTATCTAATAATTACTGCGTTATTTCTTCTCGCACATTTGCCTGTCAGCTAGATCGAGCAGTTTCTTTGCATCCTGTCCATCATTCGGATATATCGCAAGACCGATACTGATACGAATATCGATACAGTTATCATCGATATTAAATTTGTTTGCTCGACCCCCTCGTGAATTTTCCTGACTACCTGTTCCGCCACATCACGATTGGCAATGTTTTCAAATATCACCACGAACTCATCCCCACTATACCAAGCAAGAATAATCAGTGCGCAATGCCTTGATCAAACTTATCCTGGTGGGCAGATAGCCAAAAGTTTTCCGGCTGTTAAATGTGCCATCCCATGGGCAGACTTGCTGGCTTATATCAGCTGGGTTGTGGTGAAGTAGCTTGCGAAAACTGTGGTGGCTTCCGTTCAAAGCGCGCTAACAGTTCATATACGGCAGGTACCACAAACAAGGTCAACAATGTTGACACCAACACACCACCGATCACGGCGATGGCCATTGGTGCACGTAATTCGGCGCCGGGGCCGATAGCGAAGGCTAGGGGTAAAGCCGCGGCGATTGTGGCGAACGAGGTCATCAGGATGGGACGTAAACGGATCGGACAAGCCTCCTGCAATGCTTCACGTATCGACACATTACCCCGCGCACGGACCTGATTGGTGAAGTCCACCAGCAGGATCGAGTTTTTCTTGACGATACCCATTAACAAGATCAGGCCTATGAAACTGAAAATATTCAGGGAATTGCCTGTGAACCAGAGTGTCAGGAAGGCGCCGGAGGCACTAAACGGCAGGGCCATTAACACGGTAACAGGATGAATGAAGCTATTGAACTGAGAAGCCAGCACCATGTAGGCCACTACAATGCCAAGTATCAACACAAACCACAGACTTTTGAATGATTCCTGCATCGCCTGCGACCCGCCAGTAAATTCCGCGTGATAACCGGTGGGCAGCACTTGCCTGGCGATCTGACTGGCGGCGTTTAAGGCAGCTTGTTGCGACTTGCCTGGCGCAATATTGGCCGTAATCGAGACAGCACGTTCACGATTACTTCGGTTAATCTGGGCCAGACCTTTCCCTACCTTGACACGGACAACTTTGTCCATGCGCACAAGCTCGCCGCGATTATTGCGGACATACAGTTTCTTGATCTCATTCACATTGTTCAGGTCACTGTCGCTCAAGCGTACCCGCACGTCATAGCGATGGCCACCGGAGGAATACTGCGCAGCCACTACCCCACCCACCATGGCATTCACAGTCTCGGAAATTGCCTGAATACTCACGCCATGTTTGGCGGCAGCAATGCGGTCCGGGATCACCTGAATTTCGGGTTTACCCAACAGGTAATTATCATCGACATCGGTAACCAGACCGGTGTCCTGTAGTTTCGTTTCGATCGTCTTGGTGTATTCGATCAGTTTGTCCCAGTCGCGACCCTGAACAGATAACTCCAGTGGAAAACCGCGATGTGCACTAAATCCGCGTTGCGACAGGTCCTGAATCGATACCCGCATCGGCAGTTTACGCAAGGCCTGGCGTGTTACTTTCATCAACTCCTGCTGACTCAGTTCATGACCAACCTTGGGATCGATACCACGCTGACCCTTGGGTTTGAGACTGACAAAGATATTGAACAGATCCGAACGATTGCCACTGCCAAAACCTCCAACTGCAGAATATACCCGTCGCACTTCCGGACGGGACATCAGAAATTTTTCCGCCTGCTTGCAAAGAGAATCGGTGTACTCCAGTGACGAGTCGATAGAGGTCCTGCCCTGAATGATAAAAGTGGACTGATCCTGTGCCGGCATGAATTCTTTGTTAATCATGCGCAGTGCATGGAAAGACACCCCAAAGAATATCAGTGAGCCAATCAGAATGATCCAGGGGTGACGCAAGGTAATACCCAGGCCACCGCGATATAACCTGGCTAACCAGTTAAAAGCCGCATTGATCACACGCCCCATACGTGTCGTGCGAGAGCCGGTCTGCACGAACTGCGAGGCACGCATGGAGGTCAGGGTAAGTGCCTCCAGCAGGGATAACAACACGGCCGCGGTCATGGTGATCCCGAACTGGAAGAAAAATTTGCCGATGACACCGGTCATGAAGGCAACCGGCAAAAAGATCGCCACCACCGCCAGCGTCGCTGCCATTGCGGCAAACGTAATCTGGCGCGCGCCATTGAGCGCGGCCTCGACCCGATCCTGTCCCATCTCCTGATGGCGCACGATGTTTTCCAGCACCATGATCGCATCGTCCACCACGATCCCGATGGCCAGACTCAAACCTAACAAGGTAAACGTATTAAGCGTGAAGCCAAAAAAGTACAGAACGATGAACGTACCAATGATAGACGTCGGGATCGCCATTAACACATTCAGGGTGGCCGTCCAGCTGCCAAGAAACAACCAGCACACCAGTGAGGTCACCAGCGCCGACATAATCAGGGCAAACTTAAATTCATCAACCGAGTCTTCAATAAATTTCGTTGTATCAAAATTGACATCGATTGACATGCCTTTCGGCATTTGTTTGGCCACCTCGGCCATGCGTTGCTTGACCGCATGAGCAACCTCAACAGCGTTGGAGCCACGTTGCTTGCGGACACCGATGCCCACCGCCCGCACCCCGTTGGCACGCGAGATACGATGAATATCGTCAAGGCCGTCCTCGATGTTTGCCACCTGCTTGAGCAGGATGCGCGAGTAAATCGGCTGACCGCCGCGCTGACTCAACACGATGTTGCCAAACTCTGCTGGCGTCGAAGCCTCGCCCAAGGTACGCACGTCAAATTCCTTGCGTGGCGTTGAGATCTGACCCGCTGGTAATTCCGAATGTTGTGCCCGGATCCCGTCGACCACATCCGTTACCGCCAGGTCATACTTATCCAGTGCCTTGCCTGAGACCCATACTCGCAAGTTGGGATCAACATAGCCACCGAACAGGATTTCACCCACGCCCGGTATCGAAGAAAACCGATCCTTGAGGATGTCTTTGACATAACGCATCAATTCCTGCAACGGCATCCGATCGCTGGTCACCGACATCCACATGATGGGCTGGTCTTCCGGATTACTCTTGCTGATAATTGGCGGGTCGATGGTGTCGGGCAGATTGCGTTGTGCAGCAGCGACCTTGTTTTGCACTTCCTGCAGGGCATCGGCTATATTGCGCGACAGATCAAACTCCACGGCAATGGTGGCCGCGGCATAACGTGTCGTTGACGTGACATTGCGCACACCTTCGACCGACATCACGGCATCTTCGAGTACATCGACAACATTGGTTTCCACCACTTCCGGTGCCGCTCCCGGGTAGGTGACCTTGATACTGATAACCGGAAAATCGACATCGGGTAACTGGCTGATCCCCATGCGTGATACAGAGATCAGACCAAAGATAATCAAGGCAGACATGAGCATCCAGGCAAATACCGGCCGGCGAATTGCGATATCCGACAAGGTCATGGTTTACTGTCCTGTGCGGGCATACGCGCGGCCGCAGTCAGTAACTGCAAATAATTACTTCGGGCGGTAAACACTGTGTGATCCAGGGTGCGCTGGTTTTGCTGAAATTCGGTCAGGGCCTGCAAGACATCCAGGTTCGTCACTAACCCCAGATGGTAGTCACGTACTTGCGCCTGATAACTTTTTTTCGACGTCGCTGTTGCTCTGCTCAGGGCCTGCAACTGCGACAGATTGGCCTCGACACTTTGATAGAACGAACGGATTTCCTGATCTGCGAGGCGCAGGATCTGACTTTGGGTTAACTCCGCCTGATTACGTACTGCACCGGCCTCGCGTACCTTGGACTGCACGCTGCCGCCGGCATAGAGCGGAATGGTCAAGGCGAGCTGCACATCCCATTTTGAATTATCGAGATAGCCTGGACGTTCCAGATAATAATTGGCATTGAGATCCAGACTGGGATAATGCTCACCGCGGGCAATGGTGATACCTTCTGCGGCGGCGACCAGTCGTTGTTGCGCGGCATGCACGTCCGGGCGATTTTGAATCCCGGCAATATACTTCGACAATGGATCCAGTGTCTTAGGTAAACTGGTGGTGTCGCGCAGCGCAGTGCGCGCATTCAGGCCGCTCAGGAAGGCAAAGGCCTGACGGGCAACCTGGAGTTGGCCGCGCAACTGCTCTACCGTGGCTCTTAAGGTACTGATGCTGCTCTGTTCATTCAGCAATTCACTGTCTCGTGAACGGCCTATTCTGACCCGTGCACGAATATCTTTTTCACGTTCCTGATTGAGACGGATCTCTTCCTGGTAATTGCGCAGGTCGCTCTCCAGCGCCAGAATTGTATAAAAATTCTGGATAACGTCTTTATACAAGTCGACCCTGGCCTGGCGGAAATCCTGACGCTGTGCAGAGAGCAAGTCCCGGGTCTGGCGCAATGCCGCATATTCGCGCATCCCTCGAAACAGGGGTTGGGTTGCCGTGATCCGGCTGACATGTTGCTGGCTCAAGTTGGAGGGGTTTGTCGTCGTTCCTGCCGGCAATGGGTCCATCCAGCTATAGGTTACGGCACCACTAATGGTCGGTAATAAGGCCGCATCTGCCTGGCGGTAAACCTCTTCGGCCTGCTGAATCTGTTGTAACTGGATTGCGGTTGTCTCACTGCGTTGTAAGGCAGCACTGAAATACCCTTCCAGCATTAACGGATCCGCCGCCTGCACCATGCTGACGCAGGCAAGGTAAATGAAACTGATTAAGGGCAGAACCCGAAAAGGAATCGAATCGAACGTCACAAAACTACCTGTGTACCGAGCCCTGTCTGGCACGTTTATAAAAGTACATATTATGAATTAGTTTCCAGAATATTTATATGTTTTTCAATATGCTACACACGCATTCCCCCACACATCGCGCGCAAATCTACCTTATTTTCCATCCTACACCTGGCGAACGAGCGCACCCCACCTTGTTAAAACGGCTGACCGGCCAAATTTCTTCGCTCAATAAAGCTAATTTTATTGATTTAATTCTGCCTGCACTTGCCTTGGCTGTCCGGAACAAGACACACTTTGGAATTTACATTTCCTGACGACTTTTCTGCTATCTTATTTTTTACAGTAAGCATTAACCAGGCAATCGCATCCGGTTCACCGCAACTGGCTTAACCCGGCAGGGAGCCAAAATGGATTGATTGGAACGTATTGTTTTGCTATCTGTCACTAGGGATATGCAAGGAATTGCATCTGCTACGTTATCCAACATCCCTTTGCACATTGGTGTAACCATAAAGGAGGTCACCATGTCCAAGATCGACTCTGAAACCAAAGCCAACTCTAAAGCAAAATCCAAAACGAAAACGAAAGTCAAAGCCAAACAAAATCCAGCCAGAGCGAAATCCGCCGACCCCGGTTTGTCGGCTTTGTTAGAACGTATGCAAACCGAACGGTTGGCCTTTCCTGTCACGCAGGAACATATCTCGGGACAAACACCGATGGGCGCTAACCTGATCGCTGATGGCGCAAGTTTTCGGGTATGGGCACCCAATGAGGCGATCGAGGTCTATATCCGTTTATCGGATCAACCCGATGCGATTAATGCGGAAGGGGATACCTGGCAACCAACAGCAGAACGTAAATTATTACGCAACGCAGATAACACCTGGACCGGCTTTGTACCAGGCGTCAAAGACGGTGACTACTATCGCTTTTATCTTTCTGGCCGTGGAGCACAACCCTACAAACGTGATCCCTACGCACGCGAACTGGAGTTTTATGGTTACCCCGATTGTGACTGTATTGTACGTGATACCAGCAGCTATCCCTGGCATGACCACGACTATCGCACACCGGCCTTTAATGACCTGATCATTTATCAATTTCATGTCGGACGCTTTTATGCTGTTAATGCAAAGAATCAGGATGCACGGCAACAACGTGAAGGCAAGTTTCTGGATATCCTTGAGCGCATTCCCTACCTCGCGCAACTGGGCGTCAACGCGATTGAACCCTTGCCCATTGTTGAATTTCAGGGGCCGTATAGCCTGGGTTACAACGGTACCGATATCTTTTCACCGGAAATGGATTACGCAGTCCAGACCGAAGACCTAGCACCGTATCTATTTATCGTCAATGAGTTGCTGGCCGAACGCGGCTGTGAACCACTTAGCCAGGCACATCTGGAAGGACAGGTTAATCAACTCAAGGTCATGATTGACATTTGTCATTTGTATGGGCTGGCAGTGATACTTGATGTGGTTTACAACCATGCCGGTGGTTTTAATGGTGATGATCAAAGCATTTACTTTTTTGATCGCATATTCGATGGCAACAATAACGACAGTCTCTACTTCACCGATCAGGGGCATGCCGGAGGCCTGGTATTCGCTTACTGGAAAAACGAAGTGCGCCAGTTTCTAATCGATAATGCCAGCTTCTTTATCGACGAATATCATGTCGATGGTTTTCGTTATGACCAGGTCACTGTCATCGACGATCATGGCGGTTGGCATTTTTTACAGGACCTGACCGACACCCTGAAATTTCGCAAACCTGAAGCGATCAACATCGCTGAATACTGGCGTGATGATCCTTCCTGGGTATTGCGTCAGCGTTATGAGGGTGGTGCCGGGTTTGATGCCGTGTGGTATCCAGGTTTGCGTCAGTCCGTGCGAACGGTCATTGCACAGGCGGCACAAGGTGCGCAGGCAAAAGTGGATTTCAATGCATTGCGTGACAGCCTGTATCGCCCGTATAACTTTACCGCGAACTGGCAAGCTGTGCAGTATCTGGAAAATCACGATCGCCAGCGTCTGGAAAATACTAACGACCGTGAGCCCCGCATTGCCGCACTGGCGGACGCAAGTGACAGTCGCTCCTGGTACGCACGCAGTCGTGCCCGAGTTGCCAATGGCCTGCTGCTCACTGCGCCGGGTATCCCCATGCTGTTCATGGGTCAGGAATTTCTCGAAGACAAATACTGGAGTGACAGCCCCGATCCCAATGCCTTGATCTGGTGGGATGGTCTGCATCAGGACCAGGCCATGGCCGACCACTTGAGTTGCATGCAAGCCCTCACGCAACTCCGTTGCCGCCATCCGGCCTTGCGTGCAGAGACCATGCACGTGTTTCATGTGCATGAAGACAATCGCATCATTGCCTTTCATCGCTGGCTTGAAGGTATCGGTCGGGATGTCGTGGTGATCGCCAGTCTCAACGAATCGACGTTTTGGCATTATGAGTTGGGTTTCCCCGGACGGGGACGCTGGTTGGAAGTCTTTAATAGTGATTATTTTGACCACATGCCCAACCCGCAGGTTGCCGGTAATCACGGCAACATCCAGGCACAGCCCATACCGATGCACGGCCTACCCTGCTCCGCGGAGCTTGTCATTCCGGCCAACGGGATCCTGGTGTTTGCCCGCGATAGTGGAGATTAAAAAATAACGCCGGCGTCACCTAAAAGTGGCGCCGGCGACGTGAAAACTGATTCCGCGTGTGCCACGATTACCGCAGCACTTACACCGAATCACATCTTCAGTGGTTTGAGACCAAACTGCTTCATCATCTCGGCATAATATGCGCGTGCGCCATTAGCCATGAAAAAATATTTGGGCATGTTTTCCTGTTCAAGGGTGTATTGTAACCACTGTACCTGGTGCCCGACTTCGTCATATATGAACAAGGTCTTGTTATCTTTCTTGGCCTGCTCGATGTACGCGTTGATTTCCTTTGTCTTATCCAGACTCACCCAGCGCTCTTTTCCCGGAAACAACCCTGCCGCGCCGCGCTGATACTTGTCTCGCACATCCAGCACTAGGCTATTCGGACCCAGCTGGTACGCCTTGTTGCTGAAATCATCCGGTGTCAGCAGGTGCTGTTTGAACGCTTTGAGTGAAATAATGGCGCGTGGGTTAACCGGGCTCTTGCCCAGTAATTCGGAGGCTTCCGGATAGGTCTCAACCCACTCGAACATACCCGCATCATAGGCGTAGATATTCTTGATGCCAGCCGCCATGGCCTTTTTCACAGCCAGATAGGATTTCATACAGGTGCGGCCATTGCAGTAAAACACGATGGGTTTATTGGTCTTGGCGCGCAAGGCCTTAACCTCGCCCTCAAACTGCTTGCTCGCGACCGGGATATTCAATGCATCCTTGATACGCAACGTGTCGTATTCCAGGCTCGAGCGGGCATCGACCACTACCAGTTGGGACAACTTCTGCATCAGTTCCGTTTTTGAATAGATTGGCACCTCTGGAAATTTGGCCCTACCTGGGAAACCGGCATCCTGAGCCATCACCGATATGGATAAAAAGCTTGTAATAACAATAACTAAAGCACGTATGAACATAAGTTTCACCCCGAAATATATTAATATTTTATTAAATACTAATATCGGTATCCCGGCGAATAACTTTACTATTATTAAGCTTTATAGCTCAATCACTTAGCACACAATGGGGTTTTACCAGGAAAAAATTTCCACCGGGGTGAACAACTCGCCACTGAGGTGAGATCCAGAGACAGCACTGGCAGCAGCGCAAGAAATGAAATCCCGACGCGAAAAAGGACAATCGCGCCGGGAGGATTATGCGAAGTGTTATGCGGCCTGCAGGGTGTAACTGCGCAGGTAGGCAGCGAATTCCTGCAGCGCTTGGATCCCGGTCTTTTCCGCCTCAATACACCATTGTTGCAGACGTTCTACCCGTTTGGCCTGATTAGTGGCCGAGTGTTGCCACAATTCTTTAAGCTGTTGCTTGAAGTGATACACCGTTTCCAGCGTCTTGCTGTGTTTCAACGCATCGTTCAGGGTCTGCTGGGCATGGCTGTCGAGTTTGATGTCTTCGCGGGTCATGAGTTTGCGCACACGTCGAAGCAGCTTGCTGGCAACACCGTCTGCACTGCGACGTTCATGTTTGACGACCGGTTTGATCACCTTGCGCCCATATAACTTCATAATATGAAAGCGATGACGGATCACGGCACGCACTGTTTCTACATCAATGAAATGCTTGCCATCGATCATATGGATCTTCGCGGCAATTTTCTTGACCTGAGCCAGACCAATCAACTCCAGCACCCGAATGTAGAACCAGCCGATATCGAATTCCCACCACTTGTTGGACAGGCGCGCCGAGTGGGCGTGAGCATGGTGGTTGTTGTGCAGCTCCTCGCCCCCGATCAAAATGCCCCAGGGGCTGATGTTACGCGAGGCATCTCCGGTTTCAAAATTACGATAGCCCCAGAAGTGGCCGATGCCATTGATCACGCCGGCGGCTAATATCGGGATCCAGAGCATTTGCACGGCGAAGACAGTAATGCCGATGACACCGAACAGCAGGACATTTAGCAGCAACATTAGCATGACGCCAGCATACCGGTGACGGTCATACACATGCCGTTCCAGCCAGTCGTCCGGTGTGCCCTGTCCGTATTTGTCCAGGGTCTCCTGATTCTTGGCCTCGGCACGATACAGCTCACTGCCTTCAAGCAATAATTTTTTAATACCGTACACCTGTGGACTGTGCGGGTCTTCCTCGGTTTCACATTTGGCGTGATGCTTGCGATGAATGGCCACCCATTCTTTGGTGACCATCCCAGTGGTTAACCATAGCCAGAAGCGGAAGAAGTGACTCACGATGGGATGCAGCTTGAGCGCATTGTGCGATTGATGCCGGTGCAAAAAGATCGTGACGCTGGCAATCGTGATATGTGTGAGGATCAGGGTCGCAATGACCACCTCCCAGGCCGATAAATGTAATACACCATTTACCATAAAACTCAGAATCTCCATTGAATTGACTCCTTAACGATTAAATTGAACGTCAGGCAGCGCGCTGGCGTCTGCCGCGTTGCTTGTTCCGATTGTTGCCCGCCGTGGAATCTTGCCGCGACTGGTGTGGCTTGTTGCTGCGCGGCTTACCTTGCCGCGCTTGCGGCTTGCGTATTGGTTCCGGTTTGATGCTGGGATCGGGCTCATAGCCATCAATCACGACTTTTGGCAGATCGCGTTTGATCAGGTGTTCAATATTGCGTAATAACTTGTGCTCATCGATACAAACCAGTGACACAGCTACTCCCTCCTTGCCCGCGCGTCCGGTACGGCCGATACGGTGTACATAATCCTCCGCTACATTTGGCAAGTCAAAATTGACCACATGCGGCAGTTGGTCAATATCCAGACCACGTGCAGCGATATCGGTGGCGACTAATACCCGAATCCGACCCGATTTGAAATCACCCAGGGCCCGAGTTCTTGCCGCCTGACTCTTGTTACCATGTATAGCATCGGCACGAATCCCGTCGCGCTCCAGTTGTTCTGCCAGTCGATTGGCGCCGTGTTTGGTGCGGGTAAAGACCAGCACCTGTTGCCAGTTTTGCGATCCAACCAGAAAGGATAATAATTCGCGTTTGCGATCCCGGTCCACCGGGTGAATCACCTGTTCGATGCGTTCCGCTGTCGTATTTCGCTGGGCCACTTCAATCAGCGCCGGCTCGTGCAGCAGACCATGCGCCAAGCCTTTGATTTCATCGGAAAAGGTGGCGGAAAACAACAGGTTCTGACGCTGGCGCGGCAACAGCTTGAGAATGCGCCGTATGTCATGGATAAAGCCCATATCGAGCATGCGGTCTGCCTCATCCAGAACCAGGAATTCGAGCTGAGACAGGTCTACGGTGCGTTGCGCGACATGATCCAGCAGGCGCCCGGGGGTCGCTACCAGGATATCGACACCTTTGCGTAAGGTGCTGATTTGTGGATTGATACTGACCCCGCCAAAGACGATCGCTGATCGCAGTGGCAGGTAGCGACCATAGTCGCGCACACTCTCACCCACCTGCGCTGCCAGTTCGCGAGTCGGCGTGAGGACCAGCGCACGTACAGCCCGTTGCTTGGGATCACGCTTGTTTTCACTCAGGCGTTGCAGCATCGGCAAGGTAAACCCAGCAGTTTTGCCGGTACCGGTCTGGGCACCGGCCAGGACATCCCGCCCGGCCAGAATCACAGGAATGGCCTGATTTTGAATTGGGGTGGGTTGGGAATAACCGTGCTCGCGCACAGCACGTTGCAATTCGGCCGACAGGCCGAGCGTATCAAATGACATGTGGAGTTTTCGCCCTTAAGGGTTCGGGTTGCCGCCTGCCCAGGGATTACCTGAGACGGTCCAGGAGGGAACAATCTTCTATTTTATTCGAGACTTACCTTGGAGGGGCCGCGAAAGGAAACACAGACCGAAGTGTGTCGGATTGATTGAATCTGGGGCCAGTATAGCAGATTTCAAGTCTTTCCCCATGCATCGCGGGCAAATATTCCATAGCCGTCACACTTTAGGAGGGATTCAGC
>JBECKZ010000240.1:0-4441 GCA_040235555.1 Thiohalomonadales bacterium
GCTCGGAGTCGTGCCTTTCTGACCGCAGAAATATACCTACTGTTGGCACGTCAGCCGCCACGGCAAGGTGACGTATCCCTGTATCATTAGACACAACCGCTTTTGCTCCTTTAATAAGCGAGACAGTTGCTTCCACTGTACCAGCTTCAGAAGCTATCACATTATCGCATTTTGCTCCCGCCATGATCTCATTGATTGTCTCGGATTCTCCCACTCCCTTGAGCACAATGTGATCATAACTTTTGAGTTCAACACTGGCCTGTTTAATCAATGTTGTAAATTTTTCATTTGGCCAGCATTTTTCCGGCATCGATGCACTTGTGAAATAAATGATATAAGGTCTTTCCCGTACGAGCGGATTTCCGGGTAAATCAAACACCAGTGGATATCTCGTTTTAAACCCGAACACATGCAGCATGTCCAGCATGGCATCTGCCTCATAACGCAGAGCGGACCGCAAAATCGCAACATCATAAAACAGATGGCGCTGCAATATGCGATAGGGAAAACCAACTTTAAGCCGTGCCTTGTTCAGTTTTACTACCCAGAAAGAACGGGATGTCGCCGCAACATCAAATATAAGATCGTGATTTCCTAGCTCACGAATTTTCTTTATGCGGGCACTCAGTGATACATTCCGCTGGTCTCGACCATACATCGTATGGATGCGGTCAACGATATCTTCCGGTACCCCGCGGGTGTAATTAGTGACCAGGCTCAGGGTAATTTTTGCATTCGGAAATTGTCGTCGGCATTCCAGGATAAACGGCCTCGTTAATACCATATCCCCCAGCGCCGCGTGTCGAATAATAGCTATCGAGCGAACTTGTTCGGGAATGATATCGTTAATACGCTCACGCGCAGCCTTTGACGCCCAGGCACCTTTAGCAAACCATAAACGCATAAAATCTGCTCAATCCTCTTATATTTCTTTATAATATCGTCAATTAGGCAGGCTTGACTAGAAAATCCAACTATCGCATGAATCAGCAGACAAAAAAGATACTGGTAGTTCGCAATGATAAGCTAGGTGATTTTGTGCTGTCATTTCCGGCATTACACCTGTTGAAGCAGGCCCGGCCAGATTATGAACTGCATGTCCTGGTGCCAGCTTACACACAACCGATTGCCGAATTGAATCCGGACATCGATAGAGTTCAGTTGGATCCCGGTGCCTCCCAGGGCTGGCAAGGACTATGGCAACTGGTTAAGTTATTTCGCCAGGAACACTATTCAGCCATTATTACACTTTTTTCCACCCCCCGCATCGGGCTCGCCTGCTGGCTAAGCCGAATCCCACTACGCATTGCACCTGCGACCAAACTGGCACAGGTTTTTTATAATCATCGCATTCGCCAGCGCCGCTCCCGTTCGGAAAAACCGGAACACGCGTATAATAGCGATCTGGTTCGCTACTATCTGCAGCAACAGCAACTAAATATTGAGACAGAGACGCATCCACCCTATTTGCAGATAGCCGAATCCGTTCGCAGCGAATTGCACATCTTGTTCACTCAGCAACACGCTATCCCCACTGAACACAAACTGATATTTCTTCATCCCGGCAGTGGTGGCTCAGCAGTCAATCTTAGCCTGAAGCAATACGCACAACTGGCCAATGCGATTACCTGCCCACAGCCATTCACGATAGTTATAAGCTGCGCACCCGCGGAGGAGGAACAGGCCCGTAGACTTGCCGAACTACTCACTGTGCCGCACGTTGTGTATGTCTCAGACGAAGGCCTGCAGCGTTTCGTGGAGCATATTAGCCTGGCTGCGTTGTTTATCAGTGGCTCCACAGGCCCCCTGCACATTGCCGGGGCACTCAACCGGCCCATCGCTGGCTTTTATCCCAATCGCCGCTCTGCAACGCCACTGCGTTGGCAGACATTAAGTACTGACGATCGACGGCTGGAGTTTTCACCACCAAGTAACGCCGAAGCAGAAAACATGGCCAGTATCGATATTGATGAGGCTGCAAAAGCGATTTCAAAGCTGTTAGTAAAACTAACGCGATGAAGTTTTGGTGCGTATCCACAGGTCCGCATATTTAACGAAGGTTGAATGGGCCGAGAGGATCGCAAGTAAAAAGCCCTGACGACCATCCAGGAATCCCACCCGTAGGATGTACATTTTTATGAAACAACCCAGGCCATGTAACAGGCCAGTAAGCAAGGTTGTGGTTTTGCCTCTTGCAGCGCGTTGTTCAGCCCACTCACTGGCATAGTGTGCTGATTTAACCAGGTAATGTTCCAGATCTCGATAGGTATAATGTAATAAATCACCCTTGAGGCGTTTTATTTCCACTTCTGTGGAATATTCAAGATCTTCATGAACCCGCTGCTTCCCAAACTGCGCGACTTGTCGTGGATACAGTCTTACCCTATAGGCAGGATACCAACCTGAATGGCGAATAAATCCGCCAAAACACCAGGGTAGTCTGGGCACTTCATATACTATGCTTTGATCATTTTCCTTGACGACCTGTTGTATTTCACGCTGAAGCTCATCGGTAACATGTTCGTCCGCATCCACCATCAGTATCCACTCTCCACTGGCCCGGGCCTGTGCACGTTGACGTTGAATCCCAAATCCTTGCCAGTCATCCTCGACGTAGACATGTGAGGTAAACCGCCTTGCAATATCGCGTGTTTTATCTGTACTGCCGGAATCTAAGACGATGATTTCATCCGCCCAACGTAACTTTTCCAAGCAAGCCGCTAACCCCTCCTCTTCATTTTTAACGATTAGCACTGCAGACAAGCTAGGCATGCGCCGGTTCTCTTACTTTCATTTGATTTAAATGGTGAGAAAAAAACACCGCAATCCCTAATAACAGGATAGATGTATAGTTATTAAACAATACAGGTGAGGCATCGAACAGTGAAAATGCTGATATCCCGATAATATGCAACATCCCCAGACTCGCGGAGGAACGAGACTGGCTACGCGTTTTATGCAGGATATAAAACGGATAATACAGCAACAACAACAGTGATATCAGGCCTATAATCCCTTTGGAGTACAATGCTTCGAGAAAGCTATTATGCGGATGACCATGTCCTGCAATTGCTGGATTGACTTTACCTTCCTGTGCATATTTTTCTGCGGTAGCCTGATAGTTACCAGGACCCACGCCCAGAATCGGATGGTCCGGAAAAAAATAACGAGCGGCACGCCACATCTCCAGATGTATTTCCGTAGAATCCATAGTAATTTTTGAATGGACAATATCCTTGTCTTGCATATACACACGGAAGCTGCTTATGGCTTTGTTCACGCCATGATTGACTATCGTATTTTTTTGATAAATCAGTGCCAATAATCCAATAACCAGGATTGCAGATACTAACATCCAGCGCATTCGTATATTGAACAGCAACCAGCTAATAAACGTGACAATAAAACCCACATATGCCCCACGCGAACCCGATAGTGCTGTTGCCAAAACAGCCAATAAAAAGGCAATGGTAATTAGCGCCTTCCAGTACATATTATTGCGTTCATCCCACAAGAATAAAATCCAGAAGCCCAACAGCACCGAAAACGGGCCAATAATATTTTTACTATAAACCCCCCATGATGTTGCCAGTCCCTGCCAATGCACCTCATATACAGATTGGGTAAAGATAAACAAAATACCAACCAGGCTACCGTACAACAACCACTGTTGGCTATTACGCTGTTCGCGCACCAACAAATATATTGGGATAATCATCCAGAAACGCAGCTCTGTCCCAAGTTCATGGGTCTGAATCGGCCCCCAACCATTAGCCAGTCCGGACAAGAAGAAAATTCCGACATAAACTCCACATATGACCAGAAATATCCGTTCTTCCATTAATAAGGATTGGTGCCGTTTTCTCAGGTATATCAGGCCAAGAAAAAACAGCAGATTAAAAATATTCGTCAACCATCCACGCACCAGCATGCCGCCGATAGGGAAAAGAAACAACAATGCATAGGTAAGTGCCTCAAAACTGGTAAAACGTTGCCACCCGGCTATCTTTACAGAGTCATCCATCAATTAACACCTGTAAAACATTGCGTGGTGTAATCTCCGTCAGACAATGGGTATGCCCAAACCGACACTGCCGGTCGAAACAGGGACTACAGTCCAGTTTCCGATATATGATCTTGGCCTTTTCAGACAAAGGCGGCGTATACGCGGGGTCCGATGATCCATAGATGGCGATGACGGGTCGTCCAGTGGCACAGGCAATATGCATCAACCCGGAATCATTGGTGACATTACTGTGCGTCAGCGCGATTAAATCAATTGCATCCACCAGAGATGTCTGCCCACACAAATTGAACACCTCAGTATTGCCCAGACAAATTTCCTCAGCCAAATCTGTCTCCTTGGCCGAACCAAAGATCCATACCTGATAGTTGCGTTGCGTCAGCACTCCTGCCAGTTCACGATAATACTGTGCTGGCC
>JBECKZ010000126.1:0-18716 GCA_040235555.1 Thiohalomonadales bacterium
GGATTGGGGTGCCACGCCACGGCAATTATCGCGAAATTTTTAATTCCGACTCCGAGTATTATCACGGCAGCAATATGGGTAATGGCAGCGGCATCACCACGGACTCAATCCCATGGATGAATCACGAGTGTTCTTTAGCACTCACCCTCCCGCCGCTCGCCGGTATCGTGCTCGAATACACTGACTGAGCCTGTTACCGATGGAACCCTATCGCATCCTGTTTTGCGCGAGCGAGGTTTACCCACTGATCAAGACCGGCGGCCTCGCCGATGTTGCCGGTAGCCTGCCTCACGCCCTGAAAAAACTCGGGCATGATGTGCAGATCGTACTGCCTGCCTATCCCGATGCACTGGCACAACTGAAACACCCACCGTCATTGCGCGTCGAGACACGTATCGGGACACACGTCATCGGTATTCGGCATACCAACCTGCCAGGGACAAGGGTGCCAGTATGGCTAATCGATTGCCCGGAATTATATCAACGCCCTGGAAATCCCTATCACGATCATCAGCATGAACCCTGGCCGGATAACGCCCTGCGCTTTGCCGTGTTCAATCGTGTGATCACGGCGATGGCCATGAACCGATGTGGTCTCAACTGGCAACCGCAAATCGTGCACTGCAATGACTGGCAGACCGGACTGGTTCCGGCCTTGCTGGATCTGGAGAGCCAGCGGCCAACAACGCTATTCACGATCCACAACCTGGCCTACCAGGGCGTCTTTGATCGTGCGACCTTTGAACAGCTGCAGCTCAACGAGGCATTCTGGCACTACGAACAACTCGAATACCATAATCATTTTTCGTTTCTCAAGGGCGGACTGGTGTTCGCCGATCGCATCAACACCGTGAGCCCAACCTATGCGCAGGAGATCCAGACACCGGAATTCGGTTACGGCATGCAGGGTGTTCTCCAGCACCGCGCCGATCGCCTGAGTGGAATCATCAATGGCATCAACAGCGATATCTGGAACCCGGGGACGGACTCGTACCTGCCGCATAAATACAATCAGCAACACCTGACGGGCAAGGCGCTCAACAAACAGGCCCTGCAACAACAATACGGGTTGCCGCAAAAAGCAGACGTCCTGGTGCTGGGTCTGGTCAGCAGACTGGCACAGCAAAAAGGCATTGATATGTTGCTGGCTATCCTGCCCGAGCTGGCAAAGCGCCCGGTGCAACTGACCCTGCTGGGCAGTGGTGATAAAAACTATGAAAAGGATCTGTTAGCAGCCGCGAAACTTTACCCGGAGGTGATCGGCGTGCGCCTCGGTTACGACGAGGCCAGCGCCCATCTGATTGAAGCCGGTGCTGACGTTTTTCTGATGCCATCCCGCTTCGAACCCTGTGGTCTTAACCAGATGTACAGTCAGCGTTATGGCACACTGCCGATTGTAACGCCGGTAGGCGGACTTGCAGACAGTGTCAGCGATGCCAGCGAGGAGAATCTCGTCCAGCAAACCGCCAGCGGTTTTGTCATGACAGACATTACTGAAGCGGCGTTACTGCATGCTATCGATCGCGCCACTGCCCTGCACGCCGATCAGGAGGTCTGGAAAAAACTCATGCGCAGCAGCATGAAACTGGATCATAGTTGGGTACATAGCGCCAAGGAATACGCCAGCCTGTATGCACAGGCCATGCGGAACAACCCCAAATTAGCCACCACGGCTTAGTGGGAAGAAAACCCAACACCTCACGCAAAAGCGTGAATGAACGTATTTGCGTGCAGGTTCCTAGTTCGCTTTTTTCTTCGCGGCTTCGAAACAATCGTCACGCCAGATACAATCAGTTTGGTCGCACACACCATCAAGCGCCGTAGCAAAGCAGCTAAAATTACCCTCTGCCACCTGAATAGAACGTACCAGATCGACTTTGTTCTGGCGGGAAGTCTTGATACCGAAGGTTTTGGCGATTGTGCGAATATCCTGCATCTGCATATATCTTCTCCTGCTTTACCAGCCTCGAATTAGATTATGTTCCTTAATAACATGATAACCACGATATAAACCCAACACCGTGATCAGGTGGAAGTGTCTCTAGTATAGATCACCCTTGTTGGTTGACCACTTCACATCCAAATTAGTTCAAAGACTGTGCCAGACAGGAATGCTAATAGGTTAACATGACAACTTATTGAAACTAGTGAGAAAATAATAATACTAAATAAAAGTATGACAGATCTTTACAATTGGCTGCACTGATTCAGGTCATTGTCGTCATTAGCAATTCATATCCTAGTGCACAAACCTGAAATGCATTACACGTTACAAATTGTGTCATGAGTGTCATGCCACTGGCTTATCCCATTTAACCAGGATTAACACGATGAATAAGGTGCTCGACCACGCAGACTCACGCGGTATCTCGGATCACGGCTGGCTGTACTCCCGCCATACGTTTTCCTTCTCGGACTACCATAACCCTGAGCGCATGGGCTTTGGCAAACTGCGGGTGATCAACGATGATATCGTTGCACCGGGAGAGGGTTTTGCCACCCACGCCCATGACAATATGGAGATTATTTCCATTCCCCTGCGGGGCACCTTGAGCCATCAGGACAGCATGGAGAATGTCCATATTATCCAAAGCGGCGACGTCCAGATCATGTCGGCCGGTACCGGTATTACCCATTCCGAATATAATGCCTCGGACAAGGAGCCAGTAAACTTCCTGCAGATCTGGGTACGCCCCGAACAACGGGACATCCCGCCACGCTACGCCCAGAAAACCTTTGACCCGGCCGCTCGCCATAATCAATTTCAGCTTATCCTCTCACCGGATAAGGCCAATCAGGATGCAATGTGGATCAATCAGGATGCCTGGTTCACGCTGGCGGATTTTGATCAGGAACACCATGATGTGTACTCCTGGCATGCCGCTGACCATGGTGTGTATCTGTTTGTGATCAGCGGCCGCATCATTGCCGGCGGCGAAATGTTGTCAGCACGGGACGGCGTCGGCGTCAGCGGGGTAAACACCTTGAGTATCCGCGCGATTAGTGACAGCCAGATCCTGATCATGGAAGTCCCGCTGTAACGCACTGACTGATAACACCTGACCATAGGTTGAGCATGTATTAACAAACATGAAAGAAAGCCGGTCGATTGACCGGCTTTCCTGTTTCAGTACTGCTAATTGCTGTCGCCTACATCATGCCATGACCACCACCCAACGTCATGGGCATAGGTAATGGCAGCGGGGTTGGCATTGGCGCCGGCGTAGGTGTTGGTGCCGGGTTTGGCGTCGGGGTTGTGCCCGGCACCGGGACCGGATCAGGGTTAGTGATCGGAGTTGGTGATTGGACAGGATCTTGTTTATCAAAAATCACGACAACATTGCTGCTGCTTTTCGGTGCCGTGATCGTCATGGTTCCTGCCGTATAGTTTCCAACGACCAGGGCCTTGTTACCGGCAGCGACCGTAGTCTGCGTACCACCCGGCTGAATAACCGAGGCCGGATCAGCACTGATTGCCACGCCATGGATGGCAAACGTACTGGGTGTGCCAGTGGTTGAGCTGTTCACTGGCGCCGGATCGGCATCCACTTTACCTGCCACACTGGACACCGCTGAGGCCGGAACAATAGTGACCGACAGCGCTGTCAGCTTACCACTGGTATCAGCCGCGGCTTTTACCACCAGATGTTGAGAAGCACTACCGGCCAGGTAGGTCTGGAACGTGCTGATGTTGAATGGATTAGTCGCCGGATCCTGTTTTTGCCAGGTAGCGCTGGAACGATCCGCCAGTACCGTTGTGGTATTCACCATGATGTCCTGACCCAGTAATGTCAGGATATAAGTGCTGGCATCCGTTCCGGCGATGACTTTGGTGTCATCACCGACAAACTCATAATACGCACTTGCAGCTGCTCGTAGGATTTTGACACTACTGGCCACAATCGATGTGCCATCGCTGCTGACACTTCCTTCCACCTGAACGATGTCACCCGCTTGCGGCAATGTCGTATCAGCAGGCAGGCCCGTGGCATCGATATTCACACCACGTACAACAAACCCGGCAGGTGAAGTGGTAACACTGGAGACCACCCCATCAATTTCAACCGACAGGCCAGCCACATTCGCCGGTATCCTGGCACTCAGGCGTGCGCCATCCGCAGTAAAGTCTGTTGCCGGCAGGCTGGGCGCCGCGGCAGCATATGTTGAGACCACTTCGCCGGTCTTAAAGGCGCTGGCACAATCGCTCTGCATGCCCCTGGCAACACATTTAGCCGAAGATAAATCGACATTCAGGCCGCCAATAGTGATCTTTGCATTATTGATCGCTGTCACCACACCCTCGGCCTTAAAGGCAGCCATCGTATCCGTGCTGTTCGGCACATCTCCAATGGAGATCAAGGTTGCGACGATATTCGCACTAGTGGTCGTCCCCGTATTACTGCCATCATACAGATAGCCATTGACGGTCACATAGCTGCCAGCCACCGCAGTGCTATCTGTACCGGTAGTAGCGGTCAATCCGGATTGATCACTGATTGCAGTACAGGGGTTTGTCGTGTCGCTGACACAAGCGCGACGATCGCTAAATAATGTGGTCGCGGTAATTTGCACAGTCTGACCCATGACCTTCAGTGATGCCGCCGTTGTATTGGAGCTATCGACATAACCCCGCACCAGGGGATGGATATGCAGCTCCCGGGCGATCGGCTTGGCGTCGGTACTGTCGCTGGCCGGAATGACATCCACCACTTCGCCAACTTCCAGTCCGCTGGTAGTGGTTGTTGTCGTCCCGGAGTCATCATCGATGACAGTAGCACCAGTCGTAGCATATTCGTGACCATTCACGAACACACTGCCAAACGCAGTAATCGTACCTGAACTCACACTGGCACTCGTTTTACTTGAGGTATTCGAAGGTGTGGCATTACCGGTCGCCGAGTTGGAAACACTGCTGCCACCACCGCATGCTGAGAGTAAAGAGGTAAATGCGGCAAAGACTATCCATAATATTGATTTGTTCTTCATATCGTCCTCCATGATATGCCCTTACGAAAAACAGAGCGTCCGGGCTAAGCCAATCATACCGTGCGACTGACATGTCAGTACGGGCTGGCATATTTATCAAGAGTGACAGGCTGCGTCTATGAGATGATCGTGGGTTTGCGTGATGCATCACAATTGCTCACACGCAAGAAAATAAAGCAAACTTATTCGCGAAATATTATTTTTTGGGACGACTGTAAAACTTTCATAACAGGATGAAACTAATTGCTGGACTGTTTGTCGCGAACTGAAGTGACAACCATATTAATAACGACATATTTCCTATAACACCGCGCTGACACGGAGCCCTTTTACAGCTGGATTGTCTTCCTTGTATTAACTCGACAGCTGTTCCTCAAGTAACTGGATCTGTTTCAGTCGTCGCGCCCAGAACGGACCTTCTAACAATCTGCTTCCGATACGGTCGACGTTATAGACGTGGATCGCCATCACCCAGATCAACGCGATGATTTCAAAATACGGAATGGCTGCCAGTTCCTGCGCACTGAGTTGACGTACCTGCTGATAGCCATCTAGAAAGGGCTTGATCAATTCTGATTTGGCGGGCAATGCAGTTAACGAGGAGAAGTACTTCGCAATCTCGAATGCGCGAAAGCCAAAACCACACTGATCAAAATCAAACAGCGTCAGTTCCTGGTCACCGTTGATGTGAAAATTAGATGAATTCACATCACCGATACAAACGCCATACACACCACTCTCATACGGCAACGGCGGAATCTCCGCATGCAATTTTACCTGCAGCTGCCTCAGGTACGTGTTTTGTTCCGGTGTCAGGTACGGTTCAAAGGCAGCTAGCGATGTATCCAGCAAATAGGGCAACTCCAGGGACGGGCGCAACAAATCACACTGAAAATCCTGGGTCAGGCAGTGAATCTCAGCCACGGTCTTGCCAAGCTGCATACTTTGACTTGCCGTTATGGCTTGTCCGGGCGCACTGCCCGGCGCAAAGCGAAACAGTGCCGCTAAGCGTGTCCCTTCAACACTCGGGACACTGATTGACAGGCTACCACGCTGATTGCGGCAGGCCGCCGCCACCTGCGGCGTTTTGCTGGCGAGGTCATCCAGCAGGTTCAATTCAAACTCGATCTCTTCGGGGGAACGCCAGCTACTGCGATAGACGCGAAAGATATACTTGTGGCTTCCGCTGGTTATCCGGTAATTGTCATGCAGACCGGCGTAATGGAAGACACTCTGTATGGGTTGTGTTAAATGATATTGCGCCGCGAGCAATTCGGAGATGGATTCTGTGCTTAATTGCGCATATGCGTAGTTTAATTTCACCATCACCCACTTCCTTGTATCCTGATGAATTGCGTTAACACAAACGTAAACGCAACTCGCGTCTGCTTACTCCACCGTTACGGATTTCGCCAGGTTACGCGGCTGATCGACGTCGGTGCCTTTCAAGATAGCTACGTGGTATGACAATAACTGCAATGGAACTGTGTGCACAATGGGTGATGTCTCATCTTCACAGGAGACAATGTTCATGACCTTGGTGGTCTCGTCCGCTTCGAAATGCAAGGCTTCATCGGCAAAGACATAGAGCACACCGCCACGGGCGCGAACTTCCTGCATATTGGAACGCAGTTTATCCAGCAACTCATTGTTGGGTGCGACTACGATTACCGGCATTTCGGCATCGACCAGGGCCAGTGGTCCGTGTTTGAGTTCACCCGCAGCATAGGCCTCGGCGTGGATGTACGAGATTTCCTTGAGTTTCAGCGCACCTTCCATAGCAATGGGATAATGCAGTCCACGACCCAGGAATAAGGCGTGTTGTTTGTCGGCAAAGTCTTCAGCCAGTTTTTCGATAGCAGGATCCATCTCCAGGACTTTTTCCACCTTGCCCGGCAAGGCCTTGAGTTGCTGCACCAAACGCTTTTCGGTTTCTACACTCATGCCATTACGCCGACCTAAGGCAATGACCAATAGCATCAGGCAGGTCAGCTGCGTGGTGAAGGCCTTGGTTGACGCAACACCGATCTCCGGACCGGCACGGGTCATCAGCGACAAATCGGATTCACGTGTCAGCGAACTCTCCGGTACATTACAGATGGTAAGTGAGTGACCGAAGCCCAGACGCCGCGCTTCCTGCAAACCCGCCAGGGTGTCTGCAGTCTCGCCCGATTGCGAAATCGTGACGATCAGAGAATTGTTGCGCACGACGGGTTTGCGATAACGAAACTCGCTGGCGATCTCCACCGTACAGGGGACATGAGCCAGGGTTTCCAGCCAGTGCCGTGCCACCATCCCGGCATGAAAACTGGTACCACAGGCAATGATGTGGACACCTTTGACCTCATCGAATATTTCCGAGGCACGTGGCCCGAAAGCCTGTTCCAGAATGCGGTCGCCACTGATGCGCCCCTCAATGGCATCGGCCAGGGCTCGACTTTGCTCATAGATTTCCTTGAGCATGTAATGCCGAAAGGTCCCACGCTCTACCGCATCGGCGGTTAATTCGCTTTCCTTGATCGGGCGTTCGACCTGGTTACCCTGTTCATCATAGATGGTAAGTTTGTCACGCTGGATATCGGCAACATCGCCTTCCTGCAAAAAGATAAACCGCTGTGTCACCGGTAGCAGGGCGGCAACATCCGAGGCAATAAAATATTCGCCAATACCGACGCCAATCACCAGTGGACTGCCGCGACGTGCAGTGATCATGCGGCCCGGCTCGCGGTTACTGATCACGCCCAGTGCGTAGGCACCTTCCAGTTCCCTGAGAGTGTCCTGCACGGCCTTGAGCAGATCCTTTTTGCCTTCGACGTGATGATCGTATATCTGGTGGACGATCACTTCGGTGTCAGTCTGTGATGTAAATTCATAACCTTTAGCGATTTGTTCCTTGCGAAGCGCTTCATGATTTTCAATGATGCCGTTGTGCACTACTGCCACGGTTTTCCGGCAGACGTGTGGGTGGGCATTAACCTGGTTGGGTTTGCCATGGGTTGCCCAGCGAGTATGTGCAATACCCGAATTTGCCACCAACTGGCTTTCCTTGACCGCGCCTTCCAGTTGAATGACCTTGCCAGGCATGCGCACCCGATCGATACAGTTGTCATGATTAATGACTGCTAATCCGGCAGAATCATAACCACGGTATTCCAGGCGCTTGAGTCCCTCGATCAGAATCGGTACGACATCCCGTTGCGCTACTGCACCGACAATTCCACACATACAGTTATTTCTCCATGAATCAGTTTTTCGGTTTTTTCATTGGCCGTTGCCAGCCGTCGATCGTGACCTGTTTCGAGCGTGCCACAGTCAGTTTACCTGGTGGTGCATCCTTGGAAATGACAGAACCGGCACCAATCGTCGCACCCGCACCGATGGTCACCGGTGCTACCATCACACTATTGGAACCGGTCGAGGCATTGTCCTCGATGATGGTTCGGTGTTTGTTGGCGCCATCATAATTGGCGGTAATTGTGCCTGCGCCGATGTTGACGCCACTGCCCATGTCGGTATCGCCGATGTATGTCAGGTGGTTCACCTTCGAACCCAGGCCAATCACACTGTTCTTGACCTCGACAAAGTTCCCAATATGATTATCCCCGTTTAATTGTGCGCCTGGACGCAAACGGGAAAACGGACCAATCAGGCTCCTGGCACCTATGCGCGCACCATCGGCCACACACATCGCCTGCATCTGTACGCCATCTTCAATTTGGGTATCGCGTAATACACAATTGGGGCCGATGTAGACATCACTACCGATAGTGACCTCGCCCTCGAGTACCACGTTCACGTCGAGGGTCACATCCTGGCCGATACTGACGTTGCCGCGAATATCGATACGGGCCGGATCTATGATTGTCACACCTTGAACCATCAATTCTTCGGCGCGTTGGCGTTGATATACACGTTCCAGATAGGCCAACTGGCTGCGACTATTGACACCGAGCACCTCATCTTCACTACTCGGGTGGGCTGCAACCACTTCAACGCCATCGGCCACCGCCATGGCAATGATGTCCGTTAAATAATATTCACCCTGTGCATTCTTGTTATCCAGGTGCGCCAACCAGCTTTTTAATAACTTGCCATTGACGGCCAGGATGCCGGTATTCACTTCATCAATCTTTTTCTCTGTGTCACTGGCGTCCTTTTGTTCGACGATCCGCTCTATGCGACCATGGCCATCACGCACTATACGACCATAACCAAAGGGTTCATCCAGGTGCACAGTCAGTATTGCGAGCTTGTTATCGCCGGCACGATAGATCAGATCAGATAAGGTCGTCGCACGGGTCAGCGGTACATCACCGTAGAGCACGAGGATGCAATGGTCATCGGTGATATGTGGGCTCGCCTGCGCCACCGCATGACCTGTTCCCAGCTGTTCTGCCTGTTCCACCCACGTCACCGTTTCACTTGCCAGTGCATTTCGCACCAATTCTCCACCATGGCCATAAACCACCACGGTTTGCACCGCGTTGAGCGAGTCCGCGGTATGTATCACGTGCGCCAGCAACGGCTTGCCGCCAATCGGATGTAGTACCTTGGGCAATTTGGATTTCATGCGGGTACCTTGCCCCGCCGCGAGAATCACGACACTGACATGGGTTTGTTGTGACATAATGTTCGACTATTGAAGTGTTAGCGGTCCCTGCATGTCCATGACTTCACCGGTACCTACCTCCTGCGGGGTGGCGTGGCGAAGCGCGACAACAGTGATTTTAAATTTTACCGTCATACCGGCAAAGGGATGATTAGCGTCCAGTGTAAGCTCGCCATTTTCAATTTTTGTGACTTTCATGGTGATGGTCTCACCGTCTTCATTCTCAAACATAGCCTCGGCCCCGATACGACGGTATTCGGGTGGCACATTCTCCAGCTTCTCGACATACATCAATTCCGGATCGGGTTCGCCAAAACCCTCTTCCGGTGGCAGTTCGACTTCCACCTCGTCACCCACGGCCGCACCGGTTAAGGCCGCCTCGACTTTAGGGTACATCTTGCCATCCACCCCGTGAATATAGGACATCGGCAGATCGGATTGCTCCAGCACGCCGCCTTCGCTATTCAGAATCACATAGGTAAAGGTAACGACAGTCTGGGGACGAATAGATTGGGGAGATTGCTCTGGATTCATGGACTCAACTCAGATGTAACGGGGCGGTGATCTGCGCCCTCTTGATGACAATTTATACGTAAAATCAAGAAGTTATGATATGACTTTTGCCCCCAGGACGCAACCGGACAAATGTCACTTTCTAATTGGATGATTTCGTTCGGATTTTCAACGGGAGTTTACACCTGGATCCGCATGCCAGGCTTGGCAATTTGCGCCCGGTGTTGGTAAGCCGCCTGGATGTTAGATTGCAGCCCCGTCAGGGCCTGCTCCTCTCCGTGCACCAGGTAGGTTCTCGGTAACGGATTGAAGTGACCTAACCACTGCACGAGATCGTGCTGATCGGCATGTGCCGACATCCCGCCAATCGTATGCACCTGTGCCGCCACTCTAATCGTTTCACCCCACAAACGAATATATTGCGCGCCATCTACCAGAGCACGACCGGTCGTCCCACGCGCCTGAAACCCCACGATCATGATATGCGTGTTCTTGCGCCAGGCATTGTGTTTGAGATGATGACGAATGCGTCCACCGGTGCACATGCCGCTGCCCGCAATAATGATCGCACCGGAATGAATCTGGTTGAGCTGGATCGATTCCTCGGGCGAACGCACATAACGCAGATTGGGCAAGACATCGCGAAAACCTTCGTTGTTGTACAGGGCGGCCGCCTCCTTGTCATAAACACGATGATGCTTCTCGTAGATTTCAGTTGCGCTGATCGCCATCGGACTGTCCAGAAAGATCTGCCAGTTACTCATCCCCCATTCCTGGTAATGTCGGGCAAACAGGTATAACAATTCCTGGGTACGCCCAACGGCAAAGGCCGGAATCAGGATCTTGCCTTCTCGTGCATTGGCTTCGTTCAGGACTTCGGCAATTTCTGCATAGGTTGCTGCCTGATCCTTGTGACAACGATCACCATAGGTACTTTCCAGCAACAATAAATCAGCCTGCTTGAGAATGGCCGGGTCGCGCAGAATCGGCACACCTGTCTGCCCCAGGTCACCGCTGAACACCAGCCGTTTGCGACTGCCGTTTTCCGTTATCGTCACTTCTACGATCGACGAGCCCAGGATATGCCCGGCATCATGCAGGCACACTTCGATATTGGGCGCTATCTGCATCGGCTTGGCATATTCCACTGCGACAAACGCATCCATCGCCCGCTCGGCATCCTGCATGGTGTATAACGGTTGCACCAGGCGCAGACCCTTACGTTCGCGTTTGCGGTTCTCCCATTCAGCATCTTTTTCCTGCAGATATCCTGAATCGCGCAACATCACCTGGCACAGATCGACACTCGCAGGATGGGTGATGATCTTGCCGCGAAAACCGGATTTGATCAGCAGGGGAATCCGGCCGGAGTGATCAATATGCGCATGACTCAACACCACCGCATCAATGGACGCCGGATCAAACGGAAAGGGCTCGAAATTACGTGCCTCGTCCTTGGCGTTGCCCTGGATTAGTCCGCAATCCAGCAACACGCGTGAACCCGCGGCTTCGAGCAAATGACAGGAACCGGTGACTTCTCCGGCAGCGCCGTGAAAGGTCAGATGCATGGCCCAAACCTCAACCCTGATAATTAACCGTCAACATTATATAGTTAACGGATCAGGTTTGTACTTGAGGTATGTCAGTTATCATCCAGCAACGACTTCTAAATATGCAAAACGGCTATTGCACCTTAATGCGTTCAGACCAGTTCCCCGTGGGCAGAAACTCCGCATCATCCTTGATCTCCGCCGCCTCTTGATCGCGGCCAAGCGCGTGCAAAATATCAGCTTTCAATAACAGTGAATTCCGCTGATCCGGCATCAGTGCCAGCGCCTGTTCCACGGCGGCAAGCGCCAGGATATCCTGGCCGGTAATGTAATATACCATCGCCTGGTTGTGGTAAGCCTTAAAGTAGGTAGGATCGTTTTTCACCGCAGCAGTGAAATGCCGGAGCGCACCCGCATAATCTTTGCGGCGTGCATGCACCACACCCAGATCATCATGTGCCTCTGCATTCGCCGCATCCAGTTGAACAGCCCTTGTCAGATCCTTTTCGGCATTGCGATCCTCCTGGATCCATAAATAGCGCACACCGCGCTTGGTATAGGCGCGGGAATCATCCGGGTGACGATGAATAAATACCGTCAGGTCCTTGATACCTTCTCGAATCTGGCCGTAGCGTGCCAGCGCCATGCCACGACCAAAATACGCCTGGTCCGCATGATCATCCAGCCCGATCGCATCGCTGTAATCCGCGATCGCCTGTTCAAACTCGCCCAACTTAAAATAGACATCCCCACGCTTAATCAATAACGCCACATTTCGAGGTTTACGTTTTAATCTGTGCGTATACTCACCGATTAAGTGCTCCAGGTCGTCGGCGCTTTCCTGATGCTGCACCGCTTTTGGCGAATTCGATCTTTTAATTTCCTGCAACGGATTCAGATAGGCGTCTGCCTTTGCCGGAACGCCCGCAAAACAGCTTTTATACGCAGCACTCGCCAGCGTCTTACTGTCACGATACGGACCCTTGCCCAGGTCGTCTTCTTCCAGTGAGATCATTACCGGCTTTCCCTTAAACCGACCTTTACACTGCTCGTAGATACGGACCCCAGAGGCATCAAACTGGCGATAACTTTGTAAGCCATCATGGTAACCATGCAGATTAATCAGGGTCTGTATCGGTGCATTGCGATTGTATGGCAGATACGCCGCCAGATAATCCCGCATGATTCTGCCGCGCTTATCGTAAATATTGATTTCAATTTCCTGGATCAGGTGCGGGTTGTCATTCATGCGCTGAATCCGGCTCAACAGCCGGTTGCTTTGCTTATCGTAATAGCGCGTCTCGGTATAGATATCCGGCTGATGTGCATAGCCCCCAGGGTGACTCTCAGTACGAATTGCATGCTGCGCAACGATAGCCTGGTGCAGGGAATACAGGCGCTCGGCAAAGGTATTCCAGGCCCTGACCTGTTGTTTATCTTCCCTGAGTGTACGGATGTCTTTCGCATTTGCCGCACCGATCATAGCCACGAGCCCGAGCGCCAGTGCAGCGATCAACCCGTGGATTTTTCTGCATTCTGCAATGTTTATGAGTTTCATTCCCGCCTCCCATTATTCTTTTTCATGCGTTAACGCCGATGGCCTGCATTCTCTGTCAAACTATATAAACGTTCAGGCCGGATTATTATTCCCTTTTTATTTTCGCACGCAGGGAATATATTGCGCCGGCATGCGTTTTATCTATATCAAACAACAATAACCGGGCACTGCCATGGCTCTTTTTGGACGAACAAAACAATTTTCCAGTTCACTGGAGGCCAGTTGGGATCGGCTGTACCGGGTCGCCTACAGCTGGACCCACGAACAGTTCCTGGCTAACGATCTGGTACAGGAAACCATCGCCCGCGCCCTGCAGCACAAAGACAAGATCACGGATCAGCGGGCGCTCGAGATCTGGCTTTTCAAGGTAATGGCCAATTACTGGCGAGATTTGTTACGCCGTCGCAAGGATTCAGCGGATATCAACGAAATGCACCTGGCTGATCCTGACAGTCCCGTACGCAACACGGAACGACTCAAATTAATCACCCAGGTCCATCGTGCGATATCTCAACTTAATCACGACCAGCGCCAGGTCGTCACACTTATCGCGCTGCAGGGTTTCACGTATGAGGAAGTCGCGCAAATACTCGACATTCCGGTCGGTACCGTGATGAGCCGTATTTGCCGGGCGCGTCAGCAGCTCAAACAATTACTCAGCGAACCGAATGTAAGTACTCGATCTGCCGATCGCGTTTGGAGGTTGAAATGAATTCCACCGATCCGATTTCCCAGGAACAGCTCAATGCCTTCCTGGACAACGAACTTGAAGATGAAGAACGGGCCCAGATCCTGGCGGCCTTGCGCACTGATCCCGAACTATCTGCTGAGTTTGCACATCTGCAACAGATAAATGAATTAGTGTCATTCGCTTATCATGACATTCCACTCAAAAACCAGCGCCAATCTGAACAACAACTACATAATGCAAAGCCGCTTCGTATCGCCGCTGTTGTTGCTATGCTTGTTTTCGGCACTGTCCTTGGATGGATGCTGCATAAACCACAGTCCGCTTTATCTACCCTGCCCTTTACCAATCTTTCTCAGCTCAACCTTAAGCAACCTGTCGACAACAAGATCCTGATCCACATTAATGCCATGGATGATCGAAGGATAAACAATGTCCTTACTGACACTGAAAAGCTGCTTGCGAATGCAAAACATACCGGAAACCCTCTTCAACTGGAAATTGTCGCCAACGCGTCAGGCCTGGGCATGTTGCGAAAAGGTTCACCTTATACCCGGCGCATCCACAGAATAGTCGCAGCAAATAGCAATGTTGCATTTCTTGCTTGTGGTTTCGCTATGGAAAACGCCAGACTTAAGGAAGGTCATGCGATCCAGTTAATCCCGGATGCCCACAAAGTCGATGCCGCACTCGAACAAATTCTTAGGCGACTAAAGGCTGGCTGGCTATATGTGCGGGCGTAGTCAACTCACTTGAAATAAAAAAGGCAGCCGTAGCTGCCTTTTTCAATTATCTTTCACGCGAGTGTTACTTGATCTTGCCCTTGCGAAGTTTCTCAATCATTCGCAACTGCGCCGCGCTTTCTGCCAGTTGTGCCAGAGCCTGTGCCTCTTCCATATCGCTGGTCTTATCCTTGAGCGCCTGTTCTGCGCGCTCTTTGGCAGCAATGGCAGCAGCCTCATCCAGATCAGCACCGCGCACGGCGGTGTCCGACAGAATAGTCACCACGTGCGGCTGCACTTCGAGTATCCCGCCGGAGACGTAGATGGATTCGACTTCACCACCCTGTTTGGTCACGCGCACTTCACCGGGTTTGAGGGTGGTCAGCATCTGGGTGTGGCGGGGATAGATCCCCACTTCGCCCTGTGACGCCGGTGCCACCACAACTTCAGCGGTATCGGAAAAAAGCTGTTTCTCGGCGCTCACGATATTGACATGCATGGTCATGGCCATAGTGATGTACCTACCTATAAGTTAACTACAGGCTCTTGGCCTTTTCCACTGCTTCGTCGATGGTACCCACCATGTAGAAGGCCTGCTCCGGCAGGTGATCGTATTCACCTTCGACAATACCCTTGAAGCCCGCGATCGTATCTTTCAGCGACACATATTTACCCGGAGAACCGGTGAACACTTCCGCCACGAAGAACGGCTGTGACAGGAAGCGCTGGATCTTACGGGCGCGGGATACGACGAGCTTGTCTTCTTCAGACAGTTCGTCCATACCCAGGATCGCGATGATGTCCTTGAGTTCCTTGTATTTTTGCAGGTTACCCTGGACCGAACGCGCGATGTTGTAGTGTTCTTCGCCGATGACGTTTGGATCCAGCTGACGTGAGGTGGAATCCAGCGGGTCCACCGCCGGGTAAATACCCAGTTCGGCAACCTGGCGGGACAATACCAGGGTCGCGTCCAGATGTGAGAAGGTCGTGGCCGGTGACGGGTCGGTCAAGTCGTCGGCGGGAACGTATACCGCCTGGAACGAAGTAATAGAACCGGTCTTGGTGGAGGTGATCCGCTCCTGCAGTACGCCCATCTCCAGGGCCAGAGTCGGCTGGTAACCTACTGCAGACGGCATCCGGCCCAGCAGTGCGGACACTTCGGGACCGGCCAGGGTATAACGATAGATGTTGTCGATGAACATCAACACGTCGCGACCTTCGTCGCGGAAAAACTCGGCCATGGTCAGGCCGGTCAGGGCCACACGCAGACGGTTACCGGGTGGTTCGTTCATCTGACCGTAAACCAGGGATACCTTGTCGATAACGCCGCCTTCTTTCATTTCATGGTAGAAGTCGTTACCTTCACGAGTCCGCTCGCCCACACCTGCAAACACGGAGTAGCCGGAGTGCTCAACGGCGATGTTACGAATCAGCTCCATCAGGGTGACGGTCTTGCCTACACCGGCGCCACCAAACAGACCGATCTTACCACCCTTGGCGATTGGCATGATGAGGTCGATAACTTTAATCCCGGTTTCGAGAATTTCCAGCGAGGCAGCCTGGTCTGCGTACTCCGGCGGCTTGCGGTGGATCGGCATACGCTTCTCTTCACCGATAGGTCCGGCCTCGTCCACCGGATTACCCAATACATCCATGATACGGCCGAGGGTCTGTTTGCCTACCGGCACCATGATCGGCGCCCCGGTATTGTTGACCGGGAGTTCACGGCGCAGACCGTCGGTGGAACCCATGGCGATGGTGCGTACCACGCCGTCACCCAATTGCTGTTGTACTTCCAGCGTTAACCCGGCCTCATCGACGGTCAGGGCGTCGAAGACCTTGGGCATCTGATCGCGTGGGAATTCCACGTCAATCACCGCTCCGATGATTTGTACAATTTTTCCAGCACTCATTTTGCCGTTCCTCTTAAATCAAATTTTAAAATTCTGTAAAAACCGGTTACACCGCGGCGGCGCCGCCGACGATCTCGGAAATTTCCTGGGTAATCGACGCCTGGCGGGCCTTGTTGTAGGCCAGCTGCAATTCATCGATCAAGTTACCAGCGTTGTCCGAGGCAGCCTTCATTGCGATCATGCGCGCTGCCATTTCGCAGGCCACGTTTTCAATGACGCCCTGATACACCAGTGATTCGACATAACGAATCATCAGATTGTCCAATACCTCTTTGGCATCCGGTTCGTAAATGTAATCCCAGTGATGCTTGAGCATGTCTTCTTCTTTGATCGATACCACCGGCAGTAACTGGTCGATAGTCGGTGACTGGGTCATGGTGCTGACAAACTCGTTAGAGACCAGGAACAGACGATCCATCTCACCCTCGTTATAGGCATCGAGCATGACCTTGACTGTGCCAATCAGATCGTTGATGGAAGGTGCATCGCCCAGGTGCATCGCTTGCGAACGAATATTGCCCTTGAGACGCTTGAAGAAGTTCGTCGACTTTTGGCCAATAGTGCAATACTCAACGTTTACACCTTGCTCACGCCACTGTTTCATGTGCTGGAGCACCGCCTTGAACAGGTTGTTGTTCAGGCCACCACACAGACCCCGATCGGAAGACACGATGATGTAACCGACGTTCTTCACTTCATTGCGATCCAGCAGGTACGGGTGTTTGTACTCAGTGTGGGCAAACGCAAGGTGGTGGATCACCTGACGCATTTTTTCCGCATAGGGACGCGAGGCCGCCATGCGATCCTGGGCCTTGCGCATCTTGGACGCTGCCACCATCTGCATCGCACTGGTGATCTTCTGCGTGTTCTGGATGCTTTTGATCTTGGTGCGTATCTCTTTACCGCTTGCCATAACTATTCGCTCTCTTCATTCCCCTCTCCGCAAAGGAGAGAGTGAGTGAATTTATTAATAAGTCCCGGTCTTGACGAAGTCGTCCAGGGCTGCACGCATCTTGCCAGCGATGTCATCGTTGTAATCACCGGAGGCATTGATGCTGTCCAGCAGGTCCTTGTGACTGGACTTGAGGTAAGACTGCATGGCCGCTTCGAAATCCACGACCTTCTTCACATCAACACTGTCCAGGTAACCTTCATTGGCTGCGAACAGCGAGAAGGCCTGCTCGGCGACGGACATCGGGGCATATTGCTTCTGTTTCATCAATTCGGTAATGCGCTGACCGCGGTCGATCTGTTTACGGGTGGCTTCATCAAGGTCAGAGGCGAACTGGGCGAAAGCCGCCAGTTCACGATACTGGGCGAGGGCCAGACGCACACCGCCACCGAGTTTTTTCATGATCTTGGTTTGGGCCGCACCACCTACCCGTGATACCGACAGACCGGCGTTAATCGCAGGACGAATACCAGCATTGAACAGGTCGGTTTCCAGGAAGATCTGACCGTCGGTAATGGAGATCACGTTGGTCGGTACGAAAGCAGACACGTCACCGGCCTGGGTTTCGATGATTGGCAGTGCTGTCAGTGAACCAGTCTGGCCTTTGACTTTGCCGTTGGTGAGTTTTTCCACGTAGTCAGCATTCACCCGCGCGGCACGCTCCAACAGACGCGAGTGCAAATAGAATACGTCACCGGGATAGGCTTCACGACCCGGCGGGCGACGCAGCAACAGTGACACCTGACGATAGGCCCAGGCCTGTTTGGTCAGGTCGTCATAAATGATCAGCGCATCCTGGCCATTGTCACGGAAGTATTCGCCCATGGAGCAGCCGGAATATGGTGCAATAAACTGCATGGCGGCAGACTCAGACGCGGTCGCCGCAACCACGATGGTGTGATCCATCGCACCGTGCTCTTCCAGCTTGCGTACCACGTTGGCAATGGAAGAGGCCTTCTGACCGATAGCGACGTAGATACATTTTACGCCGGTACCTTTTTGATTGATGATAGCATCGACAGCAACAGCGGTCTTACCGGTCTGACGGTCGCCGATGATCAGCTCGCGCTGACCACGACCAATCGGCACCATGGTGTCGACGGACTTCAAACCAAGCTGCACTGGCTGGTCAACGGATTTACGTGCGATAACACCGGGTGCTACTTTTTCAATCGGCGAAGTACCCGCAGCATCGATCGGACCTTTGCCATCGATGGGCTGACCC
>JBECKZ010000080.1:0-25450 GCA_040235555.1 Thiohalomonadales bacterium
GAAAACATGCAATTGATGGAAATCCTGCAGGCGGTACGGGAGGCAGACGAAGACGAGATTATGAATGCCCACCGGATCACACTTTCCAGCGAGGTTGAGACCCTGTTTCAGCTTTATCAGCAGGCCGCCGTCTCAGCGGTAACCGGGAAAACCCTCAAGGATCTGGTTGCCGATGACGATAAAAATAAGATAACTCAGGCAAATAACCAACGCCAAACCGGATAATTCCAGCTTAGCTTTCTATGTCAAATGAAGTAAACGCGACCCTGCGCCAGCAGGGCAGTTATGGCCAGCAGCGCGAGTATCAGATCGTCAATGGACGAAATATCCGTATTGCTATTGGCAACAAGGCCAAAGTAAAAGTCTTTAATGTCCCGATGCTGGCCCTGGCGGATAAGAGCAAACTGCGCCTGCATATTGCCTGGGCCTGGTTTTGGCTTGCCATCTGTGGTCTGGTGGCTATACCAGTGTATCTTACAATCAAAACTGGATTGGGCCAGATGGCGCAATCCCTGAACTTTGCCATCCTGGCAGCACTGGTAGTCATGGCACTTGTGGGTTTAGTCATGCTCGGTCTGAACCTCTCGCGCAAGCGTGTTTTTTTTACTGTCTATTCCAGGGTACCCTTGTTCGATATCCTGATAGGAAAACCCGACTATAAGAGTTACAAACAATTTCTCAATGCATTAGAGGGCTATATGCATAAGACCCGCAGTCACTGGGACCTAAAGTCTCACCAACAAATTGCAGGGGAAGTTCGGATGTTGCGGCGCCTGGCCAGTGAAGGTGTAATCCCGCAGAGAGTCTATGAATCTGCAAAGGATAAATTGTTTGCCATCAGTAATAAGGCTTCAAAAGTAACTAGCTAGTTTTTTATTTTTAGCGCAATCAGTATTTCCTTTTAAAGCTTTTCGTTTTGCGATCCCTGATTTTGAATAAATCCTAAAAATTTCATTATCAATGTCACGCAGTACAGGATGAAAATAGAATTGGTCTAATAATTGCGAATCGCAAACCCTAAAGAAACCCACTTCCTAGCCGTAACTCTAAGTATATGTAACAGCCAGTCCAGGAGGTGGGTATGCAAGTGCACTATCCCAGTCCCCGTGAGGTGGGCATTGTTATCCCGGCGCATTTGCGTGAAGATCGTTTCTGTCGCGGTTTCGATCATGCCCTGAAGGGCGGTCAAATCACTCAGGTTGAGCAACTCAAATTATCTTTTCGTGAAGGCTATCGTTGCGGCAAGCTGTATTTGCGTGAGTTACGGCGGCAACAGGGTATTCTGCAGTTCCCTATGCGTGCTCGCATTCGTATGCGTGCAGTATTGCACTAAACGTTGCACCTGGTTTTTGCCTGTCTTGTGCGATCTGCACAATTGTGTCTTTGTGTGATTTAGATTTACTCTAAAAAATCTCCTTGCGGTAAAGAAAATTCAGTGTCCATGCTAGAAGCATGGCTTTACTCCCCTTGTTTCGTCATCCAAGCCCGGGCACACTAACAGACCACATTGCAGGAGGAGTGCAGTATGTCGGGTTTTGGAAAAATGTTGTCAATGCCCACACCAGATGAAGCCTTGCCAGGACGGGAAGCAGAAATGACTGTACCGGAACAGCACTATGTCAATGGCAACTCGTTAACCCCGCCGTTTCCCCAAGGTTTGCAGCAGGCGATGTTTGGCCTGGGTTGTTTCTGGGGGGCCGAACGCAAGTTCTGGCAAACCCCGGGGGTCTACACCACGGCAGTGGGTTATGCTGCCGGCTACACACCGAATCCCAGTTATCAGGAAGTCTGCACCGGTTTTACCGGTCATAATGAAGTTGTCCTGGTCGTATTCGATCCGCAGCAAGTGAGTTATGCACAATTGTTGAAAGTATTCTGGGAGGCACACAATCCAACCCAGGGCATGCGACAGGGAAATGATGTGGGCACGCAGTATCGATCCGGGATATATGTTTACGACGATACACAACGCGAAGCTGCGCGACAGAGCCAGAAACGTTATCAAGAGGTGCTGAATCAATCCGGTCAGGGCATGATCACCACAGAGATTATCGAGGCACCGGCTTTTTATTATGCCGAGGAATATCATCAGCAATACCTGGCTAAAAATCCCGGCGGTTATTGCGGCCTGGGTGGCACCGGTGTGAGCTATCCCGACTAAGTTATGTTGCAGCGTAGCGGGTTGATCTTGTTTGTGATAATGAGTTTTCTGCCGTACCTGTGTCACGCGGCAGAAGTGGTGGAGCCCAGAATCAAGCAAAGCGAACCCAACCATGAACTCGCACGTTATCAGGCCCTGGCCCGGATTCAGGCAAATTCGGCCAATCATCTGGCTACCTTTACCACGGATGGCTGCAGTGGTGGCTTGTCTGACGGCTGGCGTTTTCTGGCCAGGGCGCTGCCTATATTCAAACAAAAATTTGGCGACAAACCACCGTATGAGGGTTGTTGTGTCGTGCATGATCGCGCTTATTGGCGCGGTGAAACAAAAAACGGTTATGCAAAGCGTCTGCACGCGGATCAAACCCTGCAACAGTGTGTCGCCGAGTACGGCAGAACCCATCGCGATTCGTTTGCGCGGGAGTTCCATCTGACGCCAGAATCTATCGAATCCAATTTTAAAATTGTCGCGACGCTGATGTATCGAGCTGTGCGTATTGGGGGCCAGCCGTGTACCTTGTTTCCCTGGCGCTGGGGTTACGGCTGGCCACGTTGCCAGGAACAGGATGAATGATTTATTGTGCCGTCTGTGAATAATGAAATTGCAACTGTACAGACCCTGATCGATTTCTGGTTCTCGGAACGCGTGGCAAAACGCTGGTTTAATTCCACGCCTGCATTTGATGATGAACTGCGAGAGTTATTTGCAGAGACCTATCAGGCTGCGTGCCGGGGTGTTCTGGGAGACTGGGAAGATACTCCTCACGGGGCCCTGGCACTGGTGATTTTATTCGACCAGATCCCCCTGAATATTTTTCGACGTCAAGCGCAAAGTTTTGCAACCGAGGCCCGTGCGCGCCAGGTGGCTGGTCGTGCAATTGCACGTGGTTTCGATGCTAAACTCAGTGAACCACAAAAGGCGTTTTTATACATGCCATACATGCACAGTGAAAATCTGGTGGACCAGGATACCTCGGTCGATCTCTTTACCCGCGCCGGCTTGAGTAACAATCTGCGTTTTGCAAATCATCATCGTGAAATCGTGCGCCGTTTCGGACGCTTCCCCCATCGCAATCAAATTCTAAGCCGGGAAAGTACCGAAGAGGAACTTGCCTGGCTGGCAAGCAAGGATGCCTTTAAGGGTTGAAGACCGATGATATTCATGACAAATGATAACGTTCGACTGTCAGTCGGTAACAGTTCTATCCACGGCAAGGGGCTGTTTGCTCGCGGAGAAATCAAGCAGGGTACAATCCTGGGCAAGATCAGGGGCATTCATACCGTGCGAGACGATGCATATGTCCTGTGGCTGGATGAATTCACTGGTGTACGTATGCTATGTAAATACAAGTACATCAATCACAGTGATGTCCCCAATGTTATCTTGTACGATACCCTCGAAGTCTGCGCGTTGCGGGATATCTATCCGGGCGAAGAGATCACCCACGATTATGGCTGCGCAGAATGGACGCTGGACGTGTCGGCTGTTGATCCCGGCTGATAAATATCACCTGACCGGTTGGTTTCACCCAGTGAATCGGCTACGCTGATAAGAGTGCTGTCAAACATTCATCAGGGAGGCAGGAATGGATTTCTCGCTGATAAAAACCACACCCATACAGTCCGCCGAACCCTTATGGCAACGGGTTCCCACGCGCACCGAGTATGGTGAGCTGACTGCGGATTTCATGATGTTGATCAAGCGCTTGAAGCAGTTACATCTTCAGAAACAACAGCAGATCTTTTCCCAGCTACACGCAATCCTCAATACTTATGCATCCGTGATTTTATTTGCCGAGGTCAACATACAATTGGGTACCCTCTGGGTCAGTCACCGGCCACGACCGGGCCTGGGACTGGAGATCGCCGCATTAATACACGAGTGTATACCGGAAGCCAAATTGATTGGCCAGCATTATAAATAGTTACGCTTATGCCGCATCGCGTTTGTGTCTATTTGGGAGAGGCACTGGCCAGTTATAATTTTGGCGACAGCCATCCCTTTGGCCCGCAGCGCCATCATGCCTTTGCCGAGGCATTTCACAGACAGTCACTGGAGCAACAGGTTGATGTACTACCACCCGTCTTGGGTGACGAAACGCAATTGTTGAGCTTTCACACTGAGGGCTATGTCGCCCGGGTTAAGGCAATGTCGAAACAGGGCCGCGGCATGCTCGATTGCGGTGACACCCCGGCATTTGCCGGAATGTACGAAGCAACCTTACAGGTTGTGGGCACAACCCTGGATGCGGTTCGGCGTGTTATGTCAGGTGAATACCGCCGGGCATTTAGTCCCATTGCCGGCCTGCATCATGCCCGGCGAGATTCAGCTGCCGGCTTTTGTATTTTCAACGATTGCGGCATTGCCATCGAACAATTGCGCAAGCGGTATCAGATCGACAAAGTAGCCTACGTGGATATTGATGCGCATCACGGTGATGGTGTGTTTTACAGTTTCGAGGATGATCCGGATCTGTGCTTTATTGATCTACATGAAGATGGCCGCTTTTTATATCCGGGAACCGGTACCAGCAGCGAAACCGGGCAGGGCAGCGCGGCCGGTAGCAAGCTCAATATTCCGATGCCGATGTTTGCCAATGACAAAACATTTCTGCAGGTCTGGCCGCAGGTAGAGCAGTTTTTACGTAAGGCCAGGCCGCAATTCATCCTGTTCCAGTGTGGTGCCGATAGCCTGCGTGGTGATCCCATTACCCACCTGCAATATTCCAGTGAGAGCCACGGCTATGCTGCGGCACGCTTGTGCCAATTAGCGGACGAGCTGTGCGAGGGACGGCTGGTGGCGATGGGTGGAGGTGGTTACAACCTGAGTAATCTGTCACAGGCCTGGTGTGCGGTGGTCAGAAACCTGGTTGAACACACTGATGCCGAATAAGCTAAACGTCAGAGCCTAATTTTTAAAGTGATAATATTCCTGATTCAGGTAATCCACGACATCGCGGATTTCATTCTGGTTCCAATCGAGTCTTTGCACAGTCGCCCATTTCTCGACCCAGTGGTAAAGGTCATCGAGTTTTGCGACCCTGGCGGGGTTGCGTTTATGTACAGCGCTTTCATGACAGTGCGTGCAGTGATTTTCATACAATAACTGACCACGGGATTTTGGGGATTCTGCGGGCCTTGCAGCCAATACGACGCCGGTGCTCAGACACAAACACATAGCTGCAAGCAATTGATTTTTCATTTTGCGCTGTCCCAGATTGAATAGCTTTATCTTAGTGCAAGTTATGGCTAGGATAAGGGTCTAACTTGCTTTTGTTTGATCGAGGTCAGGGAACTATGAAAGCCGTTATCATGAAGGCGCCGGGAGGTGTCGACAATTTGCACGTGGAGGAGATTGCGGAGCCGCAACTCACTACGCCGACCCAGGTCAAGGTCCAGCTGTATGCTGCCGGGATCAATCCCATCGACACCAAAATACGTAGCCGTGGGGTGTTCTTCGAGAATGGCCTGCCAGCAGTATTGGGTTGTGATGGCGCCGGTATTGTTACAGAGCTTGGTGACGAGGTAAAGCACTTCAAGCCAGGTGACAAGGTCTGGTTTTGTCACGGTGGCCTGGGTCGCGAACAAGGTAATTACGCACAGTCCAAAGTGATCGAAGCCAGTGAAGTATGCGCAATGCCACGCAATCTGGATTTCGTGCACGCTGCTGCCGGCCCCTTGGTGTTACTGACTGCCTGGGAGGCCTTGTTTGATCGGGCACAATTGAGTGACGGGCAAACAGTGCTGATCCATGCCGGTGCTGGCGGGGTTGGACATGTCGCCATTCAGTTGGCCAAGCAGCGCGGTGTACGTGTTGCTACTACCGTGGGTAGTGCGGAGAAGGCTGAGTTTGTTAAGCAGTTGGGTGCCGAGCTGGTGATTCCTTATCGGGAAAAGAATTTTGTTGATGCCATCATTGAATGGACGGATGGCCAGGGTGTCGATGCTGTTTTTGATACAGTGGGCCCCCAGGTATTCAAGGATTCCATTCCGTCGGTGGCGCACTATGGGTGCATGATTACCCTGCTGGACCCGGGCAAGGAGATTGACTGGAAAGAGGCACGGACGCGCAATCTGCGATTCGGTTTTGAATTGATGCTCACCCCGATGCTACGGGATTTACCCAGGGCACGCGCACATCAGATCGATATTCTCAAATCCTGCAAACGCATGATCGAAAACGATCAGCTGCACCTGCATGTCTCACAGGTGTTACCACTGGAACAGGCAGCGCAGGCACATAGTTTGATCGAACAGGGCAAGACCCAGGGCAAGATCGTGTTACAAATTGTCGAGCCGGCGTAATGGATGTCGAGCACTGGAATCCAGTCAAGGATGGTGCCTTAACGGAAGTTGCCATGCGGCACAAACTCGAGGCGCGTGGCTATACCGTCACGCGTTATGTCTATCCTCCCGGTACCTGTTTCCCGGAACACAGTCACGCGGTTGACAAGATCGATGCAGTCCTGGCAGGTCGTTTTCGTCTCGAGCTGGAAGGCAGTAGCGTGATCCTCGAAGCCGGAGATACCCTGGTCGTACCAAGGGGCGTTCAGCACAGTGCCGAAGTGATTGGTCACGACAGTGTTGTCAGTCTGGATGCCGTCAAATCTTGAATAGCATTTCCCTTGATGCACCCATAGAACTGCGGATCGAGCAACTCGATAGTCACGGGCGCGGTATCGCCAGTGTCGATGGCAAATTAATGTTGTGTGATGGTGCATTACCGGATGAAGTGGTCCGGGTCAGCCAATACAGGCAGCGTCGTAACTTACTGGTTGCGCAGGCGTATTCAGTAACAAAACCGTGCGAGGCACGCATTCCACCCTTATGCCGTTATTTCGGCGAATGTGGTGGTTGTCAGTTACAACATGCACATTACGATGCACAATTGACCTATAAAGAGACTTTTCTCCAGCGCAGTCTGCTGCAGTATGGTGACGTAACACCGGAACAATGGCTTTCCGCCCTGGCGAATGCCCCGTTTCACTATCGTCGGCGTGTGCGTCTTGGCGTACGAGCATTTGATAACGGAGAAGTTATTATCGGTTTTCATCGCAAATCCAGTTCGTACCTGCTTGATATTCTGGTTTGCCCGGTACTCGATCCACGTCTACACATGTTGCTTGAACCCCTGCACCTGCTGGTGAAGCAGCTCTCGGTCCGGCATCGCCTGCCACAAATTGAAATGAGTTGTAGTGAACAGAAGGTGGCAGTGGTGTTTCGCCACTTGGTGCCGTTATCGGAAAATGATCGGGTTTTACTCCAGGATTTTGCCGACTTGCATGAGGTTTTGGTCTTCACTCAGGCTGGCGGTCCGGAATCGTTCCAGCCTTTGTTGAAAGAACAGGTGACGACGCTACAGTACAGCTTTCCGCGCCATCAGGTTCGTCTGACCTTCGCCGCCACGGACTTTATCCAGGCCAACGCCCAGATAAATCAGCAGCTGGTGGATGCGGTGTTGACGCAGCTGGATGTGCAGGAACAGGATGTGATGCTGGATCTGTTCTGCGGGATCGGAAATTTCAGTTTGCCAGCGGCGCGTTATGTCCATTCGGTAATCGGCATAGAAAGTCATCCGGCATTAGTGGGGCGGGCGCGCAAGAATGCCGCTCATAATGGACTACGGAATGCACACTTTCAGCAGACAGATCTCGATGACTGGTCTCCGGATACAGCATTTAACAAGCTACTGATCGATCCACCGCGGGAGGGTGCTATTGAGGTGATTAAACGCTTGTCTGAGGAGATGCCGGAGACGATAGTCTATGTATCATGTCTGCCCAAGACCCTGGCCCGCGATGCCCGTTATCTGGTCCATCGCCTTGGCTACACCTTAAGTAAAGCCGGCATCGTTGATATGTTTCCCCAGACCAGACATGTTGAGGCAATTGCCGTATTTCAGCGCTGATGTCGGTTAGTCAATTGAAAATCGTCTCCGGTGGACAGACCGGTGTGGATCGTGGTGCGTTGGACGCTGCCTTAGCGGCAGGCGCTCCCTGTGGTGGCTGGTGCCCGGCCGGCCGGCGTGCCGAAGACGGTCCCATTGCGTCGATTTATCCATTGCAGGAGACATCCAGTGAAGAGTATGTCGTGCGTACCCGCCAGAATGTCATCGACAGCAATGGCACCTTGATTATTTATTTTGGCGCACTCGAAGGTGGCACTGCCCGCACCCTGCAATCTTGCCATGCATTGTATAAACCCTGTATCTGTCTTGATGCCGAGAAACATGTACCTGCTGAGGCGGCGAAATTAATTGAACAGTTTGTTGCACAACACAACATTGCAATCCTCAATGTCGCCGGCCCGCGTGCGAGTAAACAGGCACAGGCGCATGCGTATACCCGCGAAACGATCGGCATACTGTTAAAGTATCTTCAGGTCATACCAACATGAACGATACCCAACGCAAACAGTCCTGGGAATGGCAGGTATCGCCACAAAACGCTGGTGAGGCAGTGGAATTCCTGGTGCAACATACCGGTCTTAGCAAGCGTAAACTCAAGGAAGCGATGAACAAGGGGGCAGTCTGGCTGCGACACGGCCGCGGCAAGCTCAAACGCCTGCGTCGTGCAACGACACTGTTGCAGGCTGGTGATGTACTGACGTTGCACTACGATCCCGAGTTGTTGGAGCGTGAGCCTCCACGCGCAACTCTGTTATGGCGTTGCCGGGAATACAGCCTCTGGTATAAGCCACCCGGCTTGCTGGCACAGGGTAATGAATTCGGTGATCATGCCTCGTTGCTGCGCCAGGCAGAATTGTCTGATCCCATGCGTAAGCCGGTCTATCTGATCCATCGTCTGGATCGAGAGGCGCAGGGCCTGATGCTGATTGCACACACCCAAACGGCGGCGCGGCACTTGTCGCAATTATTCCAGCGCCAGCAGGTCAGTAAGGGATACGAAGTCCGGGTGTTGGGTAAACCCACGCATGCACATGGTGAAATCCGGCAGCCGCTCGATGGCAAACCGGCACTGACGGAATATGTCCTGCAATCTTATGATGCCGAGACCAACACCAGTGTCTTGCAGGTTCGGATCAAAACCGGACGTACACACCAGATCCGCCGCCATCTGGACTTGCTGGGCCATCCGGTAATGGGGGACCCCCGTTACGGTCGCGGTAACAAAAGCGCTCAAGGTTTACAACTGACGGCAGTACGCCTGGGTTTTACCTGTCCCTTGACACAGGCTGCAAGAGAATTTGATCTAAAAGCGTTAATGCAGGTTGAAGACAAGCCTTAGCTGGCTGCAGATAAATCCGCTTCGCTGACAAGTTCGTCGAGTTTGCCTTCCATGTGCAATTCGGTGAGTTCACTGAAACCACCAATCCACAGGCCATCGATGGTGATCTGTGGTACCCGGCGGGTGCCCTGTGCAACGGCAAGCATTTCTTGCAGCAGTTCACGATCACGATCGACACGTACATCGTCATATGGGATGCGCCATTTCTTTAACAGGTTTTTGGTGTTATCACAGATAGGGCAGATACCGGTGCTATAGACTTTGACACGTGCCATACAAACCTCGTGAATGGGAGTTCATGACTTGGCGCTATTATGCCCAAATCGGCTTACCGATAAAAGAGCAGGATGGTGCTCAGGTAAACCAGGTTACCGGCAGCATGCATGACAATCCCCGGTAACAGGCTGTGGTAACGTTCATAGGCATAGGCCAGCAACAGGCCACTCCAGAAGATCGACAGAAAACCTGTAATGGATTTGAGGTGCAGGGCACTGAACAGCAAGGCGCTAACAACGATGGCCAGGGTTGGACCGATACGCGATCGCATTGTTGTATAAATCAGTCCGCGAAAGCCGATCTCTTCCATGATCGGTGTCCATAATGCGATATTGATGGTGCTCCAGATGACCGTAGTCTGGGGGCCAAACACCAGGCGTTCCTGGATACCCGCCGCCCAGTGATCGCCCAGACCCAGTTTCCAGGTGCTCCAGCCGATCGTCATCTGGCCAAACATGTCCATGGCCAGGAGTGCGAGGGTGATCAGGAAAAACTGGCGCAGTCCGGGTTGCCAGATAGACAGACCAAAGGCCTTTTTCAGATTCAGTCCACGTGGTTTGAGTAAATAAAAATGGATCAGTAGCAGCATCGGAATAGAGGCAAACAGGGTACTCCACATCGTAAATACGCTAGGACGAAAGAAGTGGGGAGATATTAGATGCAGACCCACCCAGATCAACAAACCATATACGGCAGCACGTACGGTGATGGCATACCCCGCGTAAGCTGACCAGGGCTGGTTGAGAATACTGCGCTCCCACGGTGAAGGTAAAAACAGAGTGCGATAGCGAATCAGGAAAAACAGGCCGCTAATGATCAATAGGGCGATAACCAGGGAAAGTTGCAGGACATGCAGGCGTAGCTGAGCCCCGCGTGAATCGATGCGGTCGCGCAGGAAACTGGCCAGGCGGTTATCGCCGAGTTTCATCGCTATGCGCAGGCGTAATTGATCCGAAGCCCAGCCGACCGGCAACAGGCTGGCGCCGGTAAAGATCTCAGGCGAGAACTCAATCTTATCCTCGGGAAGATAGGCGTAGCGGACAGCTTCGGCAATCACTTCTTCTTCGGGGTTATCGCCGAAATTTTTCAGGGCGGCACGTAAGCTTTGTTTATCCTCTTTTTCGGCAATGACGATCAGGCGCCGGGATTTGGTGTTGAGAATACCCCATTCAGGGGCGGTATCCGGGTTTTCCTGATAATGCTTGAGTACCTCGTCATACACATGGATGGCCTGCTTCACCACAGCCTGTTGTGTCCCAAACAGAAATTCGTGCAGTGCCCTTTCCAGGATACCGGTGTTTTCATAACCGGCATAAAACTCCATGTGTGTCTCCATCAGCCTGCCGGCAGAGGGACCAATATAACGCAGAGAGCCAAGGTCACTGATCGAGGCAAACGGATTGAACAGATACCAGACCAGCCCGATCAGGATCACACTATATATATAAGTGAGGATACGGTGCAGGCGTTGTTTGAAGGATTTCATGACGGGCGCCAGGCCTTACGGTGACCGCCGGTGAATAAAACTATCAGTAACATTCCGGCAAGAAAGCCTCCTATGTGTGCACCCCATGCAACACCACCATGGCCACCTGATGTTATCAGGCTACTGATGATTTGCAATACAAACCAGATAGCCAGAACAACCCAGGCCGGCCACCACATCGTCGTGATGAAAAAGAAGATTGGGATGACGACCAGGACCCGCGCACGTGGATACAGGACCAGATAGGCACCGAGGATACCGGCGATGGCGCCGCTTGCCCCGATCATTGGTACCGTGGAATGGATATCGGGCAGCGCATTGGCAAAGACTGCAATCACGCCACAGAGCAGGTAAAACAGCAGATAACGTGTGCGCCCAAGGTGGTCTTCCACATTGTTGCCAAAGATCCACAGGAACAACATGTTGCCTATCAGGTGTAACCAGCCACCATGCATAAATATGGAGGTAAAGATTGTCAGCCAGGCTGGCACCATATACAAATGTTGTGGCTGCAATTTGTTGCCAAACAACAGGGCAGGGGTAACACCCAGGCCATAGACCAGGCGTTCGTGTGATATGGGTGTCGTGAGCTCCCACAAAAACACCAGGGTACAACCGATGATTAAGGCGATGGTGACGACGGCGATCCTGCGCGTCGGGTTATCATCGTGGATGGGAATCATGCCAGCTGCCTGTCAACATACCGTCTGCATTTTAGCGTATTGTACGTTTTGCAGTCTCTCACGATTTTACGACAGCCTGGCGCATGACGGCTTCCACCAGAATCTTGTTCAGTAGTGTCTCATTGACCACATCTGGATACAGCCGGTAATAGCGATGTACAGCCAATGGACGTTGCTGTGCCTTAAGCTCGAGTTCACGACGGCGCTGTGATGGCAGGGGCAACATCAGCAACAGCGGCGCCAGCCAGTTGAGATAATCCACAATTAATTGTTGTGATTGAGGCGCCTGCCAGTTTTCATCCAGCAGACAAGGTGGAAATTCGCCAGGCGCCAGCTGTGCATGACAACGCGTGGCCTTACCGCTGTGCGTGTGCAGGATCTGGCCACTGCCATCGACCTGGCGTTCGATCCACAGGGCCTGATAGGGTAACTTGCAGCGTTGCTGGATGATGCGCACCAGGTAATCCTGAGTCTGGCATTTAATGGTGGCCCTGGCCTGATCGGCGGCGAAGGCCTCGCTGGTAAACGTGGTTTCGGCGTTAACTGCGGGATACCACTGGAGATACTTTTGCATAGGAGGCTCACTATGCGATAACTGACTGGCAAGTAAGGCAATAGGTTTTTTGCCTTCTGCATCCATGAGCCACAATTCAATTGTGTCTTGTAGTGGAAATGGTAGTAAGCGACTGGCAGATGTTAATTGTGTGAGCAGATCCTGTGCAGCCTGTTCAACGTGCTCCTGATACAAACTCGGGTGTACGGGAACACGGGCCAGGCCTTCAGCCTCGGACCAGATACCATAGACAAAATAGTGATCTGATTGTGCCGGAATGGCAAGACTGCTCCAGGGCGATTTATAAATTTCACTGTGAATTTGCACTCGCCAGTTGATGCCATCCGTACTGACGGCACGGGACTGTCCATTCTCAATAATTTGCGCAACGCCGTGAAACGGATTCAACAAACGCGTGGCATAATAGTGTGCATCAATGGCCGGCATGTGCATACGAAGTGTAGGTGAAAATGCAAGTCACTCGTGGTCATCGGAAAATTTGCAAATGTCAATTTCAGAATACCATGGAAACACATGTCTGCCTCAGGTTAAGATCGAGATCGCTGGACATATTGCAGGCTAAAATGAACGAGCAAGTCAATCTGGGGCAGCCATGGCAGGCCATGCTACAACAACCGGAAGAAAGCTGGGACCTGTGCCATGCAGCACTGCTGGTCGCCAAACAAGTACAACCGGAGCTGGATATTCGATCCTATCAGCACAAGCTGGATGAGATAGTTACCGGTATCCAGGACCGGATGCAAGGTGAGCTGGATGTGCCGGACCGGATCCAGCAGCTCAACAACTATTTCTATGTTGACCTTGGATTTGCCGGTGACAAGCAGGATTACTACCTGCCTGATAACAGTTTATTGAACCAGGTTATTGATCGACGGCGCGGCATTCCTATCACTCTTGCGGTCATTTACCTCAAACTGGCCGATGCAATAGGACTGGATGCCTACGGCATCGGGTTTCCCGGCCATTACCTGGTTGGTGTCCATGCCGATGACAATGATATTATTCTTGATCCCTTTGATCAGGGACGCACGCTCAATCATGGCCAGCTGCGCAACATGCTGCAACAGCTGACACATGAGCATCCTGATGAAATTGTGCTGGAAAGAAATCTGTTGCCGGCAGCCAAATCCGATTCTGTCGTCCGTATGCTGCGGAATCTCAAGCAGATCTATATTGAATCTCAAAAAGTGGAATTGTCGCTGGCCTGCATCGAAATGATTCTGTCCATTATCCCGGAGGCGCCGGATGAGCTGCGTGATCGTGGCATGATTTATCAGCACATCGAATATACCCAGGGTGCGATCAATGATTTGACGCATTATCTCAAGCTGGTGCCGGATGCCGAAGAACGCGGTGTGATTGAGGCCCTGCTTGATTCCCTGCAAACCCAACAAAAATCCCTGCATTAATCAGAAATGTAGATACATAACAAGACTATGAGCCGTGAATTATTTGTTATGCGCCATGCGAAATCAGACTGGAGCAGTGGTGCCAGGCAGGACAGCGAACGCCCGCTCAACAAGCGGGGAGGAAAAGATGCACCGCGGATGGGTGCCTGGATGCGTGAACATTATCTATATCCCGGTGTGGTTTACTGTTCCACCGCAGTACGGGCGCGCGAGACACTGGATGCGGTAGCCGAAGAACTGGCATTACCATCGGAGCGCATCCACTATCTGAAGGAGCTGTATCTCGCAAATCTGGAAACGCTGCTGGAGGTCCTGCGTGGTATACCTGACGGTGATAATTCCGTGATGATCGTGGGACATAACCCGGGGCTTGATCTGTTAGTCACTTATTTGAGTCAATCACCCATCATGTTGACCGAATCCGGCAAGCTAATGACGACAGCCTGCCTGGCACATTTCAAGTTACCGGATAACTGGCAGGATTTGAAGGGAAAGGGTGAGCTAGTACAGATCATTCGTCCCGCCGAGCTCGATTAAAATTTAATTTTATACCTGGAGTGGCGATGACTAAACAAGTATTACCTGATCAGTACCTGGATCAACTATTTCGTCAGGCGCGCAGTCATAACGGCTGGCAGGATCGCGAGGTTACCGATACGCAGCTGCAACAGATCTATGATCTGATGAAGATGGGGCCAACCTCACTCAATTCCTGTCCTGCCCGACTTGTCTTTATCAAGAGCCAGGAGGCCAAACTGCGACTCAAGGAATGCGTCAATGAGGGCAACGTCACCAAGTCGATGACAGCTCCAGTGGTTGCACTGATTGGTATGGATATGGAGTTCTATACCAAGCTTAACAAGTTATGGCCACATCAACCGGAGGCCCCTGACTGGTATATCGGCAAGCCGGAGAAGGTCAAGGAAGTTGTCACGCGTAACAGTACTCTGCAAGGTGCGTATTTCATTATGGCGGTACGCAGTATGGGGCTGGATGCAGGACCGATGACTGGCTTTAATTTTGACAAGATGGATGAGACCTTCTTCCCGGATGGCAAGATCAAGTCCAACTTTATCTGTGCCATTGGCTATGGTGACGACAACAGGCTGTATCCGCGTGGACCACGCCTGGATTTTACCGAGGCCTGTAGTATCGTTTAATTCGCAGGGTTAAAATCAAACTGTACAACCTCACAATTGGCAAAATGCAGATCACGCAGTTTTTCATCGGGTACGCCATGAAACCAGGCATAAAACACACGCAAGGTCTCTTCATGTGCGATGCCAAGTATCGTATCGGCAGTCTGCAACCGTAGCCAATCGAGATAGGTCAGGACGCGTTGCTTGTGCGTTAACAAGGACTCGCCGCCATTTACTGCCATACGCAGAGGATCAGCCTGTATTGCGGCAAAGTATTCGCTGACCAGTCTGCCATTAAAGCCCGAGCGAATGTCGTTGAGCGCTGGATGTGTCTGTATTTTCAGGGAATGATAGCGATTAATGATCTCCCCGGTTTGCCGGGTCCTGGGCAGCTCTGATGTCACAATCATGTTCAGCGATGTTTTTCGTAATTTTTCCGCCGCGGTCTCAGCCTGGGCAATACCGGTTGTTGTCAAATAGACATCGTCTGCCGGGTCATCATTACACAGACCCAGCAAGTTATAATTGGTCTGGCCGTGGCGCATAAACAAGATGTGCATATTAGCTCTCTGGATTCAAGAAAATGGTGGTTTAACCGTTATCTTGGCTATACTGGCATGGCAGTATCATAGCGGAAGAAAATTAGCTGCAGTAAGTGACATATTCATAAGAGGGAACTATGCAATGTCCTGGGTACGGTCAGCAACAGGACAACACTGTAAAAGGTGAACCTCGTGGGGTCGATTTTGCCAAATATAAAAATCGTCAACAATAAACCACGACACGTAATACATTGAGCGTAAACGCAGCAATTTAATCCCGGTGATAATCACGGTCTACTGATTGATTCAAGTGGCAAAGTCTATGGCAGTAACACGGCGGCAATCCTGTCGAATGTGGAGGGTATTGGATTGCATTACCTATTGAGTTGGCAATACCTGAATCTGGGCTTTAATAGGGTTGGATGTTTATTAGTGTATGTCCTTAGAACAACGATATACGCAAGATCTAAATAGCAAGGGCTTTGTTCCTGATCCTGTGCAGTGGCAGGCCATTGTCTCGCTACAGCATCTTTCCGATACACTGAACAAGGTGGGAAAGTCTTCAGAGGGCATGATGCGTCGCTTGCTACTGGGTACACCGCGAATTCCCGGTATTTATCTTTGGGGCGGTGTAGGACGTGGTAAAACTTATCTGATGGATATGTTTTATGATTCCCTGCAGGATATCGGAAAACAGCGTGTGCATTATCATAAATTCATGCTGGATATTCATGAGCAGTTGCGCAAATTACCCAAATCGCCTAACCCGCTAGAGATTATTGGCAAGAGCATTGCGCGTCACACCCGTGTGATGTGCCTTGATGAATTTCATGTCACGGATGTCGCTGATGCCATGTTGTTAGCAGGGTTGTTGCGTGCCTTGTTCAGTAACGGTGTCACTTTGATAGCGACATCAAATATACGCATTGATCGTCTTTACCTGAATGGCCTGCAACGCGAGAGATTCATGCAGGCGATTAGTTTGTTGCATGACTATACGGTAGAAATTGATCTGGAATTGGGCCAGGATTACCGGCTGTTGCATCTCTCACGAGGTGAGACCTATCTACCAGCAGACGCGAATTCACAGCAGTGGCTTTCCGCCAAATTCAAGGCACTGGCCCCTGGCGATGTAATCTATAACATACCCTTGGTAATCCATGATCGTCAAATCAATACCGTTGCTATGTCGGATGATGTGGTGTGGTTCGATTTTCACGAATTGTGTGACACGCCACGGGCTGCGAAGGACTATCTGGAAATCGCGCGTTTATTCCATACCGTATTTGTCAGTGATATTCCACGCCTGGCGGATGCCCAGGACAATGCAGCCAAGCGTTTCATGCACCTGGTGGATGCCTTATATGATCACCGGGTCAAAATGATTGCCAGCGCCAGCCTGCAGCCTGCCGAGCTGTACCAGGGGCGATTATTACAGGGCGCCTTTGATAGAACTATCAGTCGTCTGATTGAGATGGGAAGTACGGATTATCTGGCGCTGGCGCATAAGCCTTGAGCCTGGGCTACGCCTGATGTGATACAACACCAGTGTTATTGCACATCAAATCCGTAAATTAACATCTTCGACATCAGATTCGGTGCATCCTGATAAGGTACAGTGCCGTTGTGACGCAGGATGGCACGTCCATCTTTGGACATAGCAAAGGCAATGAAATCTTTGACCGCCTGTGATGGCCCCGGCCTGGATACGAGATAAAGGGGACGATACAGCACATATTTTCCTTCTTTGACGTTTTCGTAGGTCGGTGATTTACCGTCAATGCTCATGATTTTGACCTTGCGTTTGCGGGCCGAGCTGATACCGGTGATCCCCAGGGCATAGGGATCCGTTTCAATGGCCTTTTCTAATGGGCCGGAGGATCGCACGATGTACTTGGATTGCGTGACGAAATCTTTATTGGAATCCTTGAAAATATATTGGCGAATAGCGTAGCCCACACCCGAAATCTTGCCGCGCCGGATATACAAATGGATAGGTGCTTTACTGGCCCCCAGTTGATTCCAGTTGGTGATTTTGCCGGTATAGATGGCGCGAATCTGAGCAGAAGTGAGGTTATTGATCGGGTTCGATTTGTGCGCGATTACGGCCAGGGCATCCCAGGCGACCGGGTGTAACTGGGCATAGAGTTCGCTGCGATCCGCACTGGGCAGTGTCATACGGCAGCTACCGCCAATATCGACATGTCGGCTAACGGCGTCCCGTATCCCGCGCGTCGCACCACCCCCCTCGAGATGGATTTTGATCCCGGTTTTCTTCTGGTACGCCTTTGCCAATTCGGACATAAAAGCCTTTTTGGTAATTCCGCAACCCGCCCAGGTCAGGGTTTGGCTGGCAGAAGCGGTTTGGGTGGCAGTGAACAGTGTGATAAACAGGAACAAATAATGAATTCGATAATTATTATATAAATACATGTAAACAATACCTTACGGTTGATTTAGGCCGATCCCTCCCTCAGCTAACGGCCACAATAGGTTAAAAGTTTACCATAATCATCAAAATATATACGGTATAAATCCCTTAGTGAAAAAGATATTGAATAACAGAATAGGGGCAACCTGCTGCCAGATTGCAGAATAGGGGAATATGACAAGCGGATAGTTAGGCGACGACCTGGCGTGGGTAGAGCTGGCTTTCGACCTTGGTAAACAGCTCGCCACGAATAATGGGTTTACCCAGAAAATCGTTGGCACCCAGCTTACTCAACCAGAATTGTTCTGTTGGCTGTTCAGTAGCACTGATAATGATGATGGGAATGGCATGGGTGGCCGGATCCTTACGAATCTTGCGGGTAGCCTGAAAACCGTTGAGGCCGGGCATGATGACATCCATCAGGATCAGGTCTGGCTGGTGTGCCTTGGCTAGCTCAATCGCCGTCATGCCATCATAGGCCTCCATAACGTAATACCCGTCCTGTTCCAGCACGGTTCGCAGGCTATGGACCACGGTACGGGAATCATCCACAACCAGCACTTTGATAACCCGGGTTTTAGGCATACGCGGTTTTGCCCGGCGATCCACCCCCGAAGTTCGTCGTGAAAACAGGTTATTGAAGAATGTTTTTCTTTCCATTGTTTTCTCCCACCCTGGTATATCCTAATTCTAGCCAGTTCAGCTTAGGTCGTACACAAAACTCGCTATTGGCGTTGAATAAGCTAAATAGCCTATTAATCATAATGTTATAAAACAATAATAAATCTATTACTTAAATATAGGGTATAACGATTTGTAATTGTTGGACACGATTATCTGTAAAACTATGTTAAATCTGGGGATTTGATCGCACTTTTTCATTGTGAAATTCATTTATTGCTACTACAGCGTCGGTCAGATGCTGGAACTGGTGGTTGCCATCAGGAAAGACAATCACCCTGGCACAGTCGCAATAGCGCTGTTGGGCAACATGGTAATCAATAACCTCATCCCCGGCATCGAGCAAAACCAGCGTTGGTACCATATTGTTGCAAGGATCCGGAACGTTATAGCGCTGCAGGCGCTGTAGTTCATCTTCGCCAAAAAAGTAGCGCTCACCCGTGTAGTAATTTGTCTGCCAGCCCAGATAAGGCTGCAGTGACAGTTCGGGCTGCAGCGCAGGATTGATCAACACTACGGCGAGGTGGTATTGCTGCGCGAGATACTGGGCATAGAACCCACCCAGGGATGAACCAATCAAGGTGATGGTGTCGTTTGCGATTGTTGCCAGATGCTTCTTGAGCTCATACTGTAAAATATGAATGGCTGCGTCAGGTGCCGGTGGATAACTGGGTGTATGTACTGCCAACGGTGCCAGGGCCTGCGCAAAAAATTTCCCCTTGGCTGAATCGCCACTGCTGTTGAAACCGTGAAGGTAGATAAACATGTCGGGTAATTGCGGTATGCAGACAAGTGAGTATACTGCCTCAGACAACATCATATTCATAGCCAGAGGAGCGGGTCATGCAAGTCACACTTGTGCATGTACACGTCAAGCCGGATCGGGTCGAGGATTTTATCGAAGCAACACGCAAGAATCACGAGGCGTCGATTCAAGAATCCGGTAATCGGCGATTTGATGTCCTGCAGTCTGCTGACGATCCCGCTCGATTCGTGTTGTATGAGGCGTACGCGTCTGCGGAAGATGCAGTGGCCCACAAACAAACTCCGCATTATTTGCAATGGCGTGATATCGTCGCCGAGTGGATGGCGGAACCACGCCAGGGCATTGCCTACGACGGTTTATTCCCACGTTAGTATGCATTCCTATTTGCCCTTTTCCATCGCACGGTTGCCGCGCATTGAGTTCGGCAGTGGCAGCCAGGCGAAAGTGCCGGGTCTGTGTGCGAGGTATGGCAAGCAGGTCTTGCTGGTAACGGGTAGTCGATCGTTTGAAGCCAGTGCCCACTTTGCTACGCTCACGGCACAACTACAACACAAACACATCCAGTGGCAACACTGTCGGATTAGTGGTGAGCCTTCACCAAGCTTGATCGATGAATTGGTAACACAATATGCCAGCGCCCAAGTCGACGTGGTACTTGGTATTGGCGGTGGCAGTGTGCTCGATGCAGCAAAAGCCATTGCCGGTTTGTTGCGGGTGGGACACAGCGTGATGGACTATCTTGAAGGAGTCGGGCCCGAGTTACCATATGAAGGGCCGGCAGTACCTTTTATCGCAGTACCTACCACAGCGGGAACCGGTAGCGAGGCGACCAAGAATGCCGTGTTGAGTGTGCAGGGTTCCGATGGATTCAAGAAATCCTTTCGACATGACAAGTTAGTGGCGGAATACGCGATCGTGGATCCGGATCTGTTAGCGAGCTGTACGCCGGAACTGATTGCGGCCAACGGCATGGATGGCCTGACCCAGTTACTTGAATCCTATGTCTCGATACGTGCCAATGTGATGACCGATGCATTGGCAATCAGTGGCTTGCGCGCTGCACGCGATGGCTTGTTAGCCTGGTATGACGATCCAGCTGGCGCCCACGAGGCCCGCGCACAAATGGCCTATGCCGCCATGATCTCCGGCATTACCCTGGCACAGGTTGGATTGGGTTCGGTACACGGTCTGGCATCACCGTTGGGTGCGTTCTATCCCATCGGCCACGGGGTGGTCTGCGGCACATTGGTTGCTGCTGCGACGGAGGTCAACATTCACACCATGCTGGTACGTGAACCGGAGAATCCGGCGCTGGCAAAGTATGCCCGGCTTGGTGAGGTGTTATGCCAGCGTCGTCATCCCTCGCCGGAGGCTGCGCGCAATGCCTTGATCGATTTGTTGCAGAACTGGACCACGCGCATGCGATTACCGCCACTTAGTAAATATGGCGTTGGGGAAAATGGACTCGATCACATCGTTGCCCATTCGCGAGGCAGCAGTATGAAGACCAATCCCATCGTACTCACGGATGACGAAATCAAAACCGTGTTACGCATGCGTCTGTAATCAGTGTGAGTGAACAAACCTGGACATTTCATCCCATCGGGCACGTGCAATCCCCGTTAAAGGAGAAATTTGGCTTGCCACGGCAACCCGGTCTGGTGCCGCAACTAAAAGGGCAAATCAAAATTCTGCCTCCCTATGATCGGGAGGAGGCATTTGCGGAACTCAGTGGTTATTCGCATATCTGGATCTTAAGTGTGTTCCATCTTGCAGTGCGCGAGCACTGGCAACCCACCGTACGCCCGCCACGCCTTGGTGGCAATGAGCGAGTCGGTGTGTTTGCCAGCCGGGCACCTTATCGTCCGAATCCCATCGGGATGTCTTTATGCGCCTTACATGACATCACGCGTAAACAGGGACATTTGACCTTAACGATCAGTGGTTGTGATTTGGTGGATGGCACACCGGTACTCGATATCAAACCTTATCTGCCATATAGCGATTACATTGCCGGTGCCCGTGCCGGCTTCACCGATGCAGTGCCGCGCGAATTGCTAAAAGTGACCTGGTCTGCGCAGGCACAACAACACTTATCCCAATTCAGCCGACTATATCCTGACTTACAGGAACTGGTGCAGGCCCTGATCGCTCAGGACCCCCGGCCAGCATATCAACGTGATGCGCAAATGCATGAATATGGTATGCGTCTGTATGATGTCAATATTCGTTTTGTTGTGAGCGGTAGCGCGGCAACGGTACAGAGTCTGAATGCAGTGACTCCACAAACTTAATGCATGGTGGAACTGGTTGTTTGTGGCATGGCACGCGCAGGTGATGCATGGTGCAGGATCATGCGCCAGCCATCAGCGGTCAACTCATAGATGTTGGTGGCGATCACCTCGGCGATAGCGCCCGGGTTGCTGTGGTCAGTATTGATTTGTTCGCTGATACTGTGGATGGCGAGGTTTCCGGTCTGTGTGCAGTTGTGGCGAACAATATTGAATTGGAGTCGTTCACCTGCAGAAAAGATTTGTTCCCAGCTATAGCGAATTGCCGCGAGTCCTTGCAAGCGCGAACTGCCAGGATGAATACATTCCACGTGCCCGGCATCGAGCCAGACCTGCATCATCGCGCTCAAATCACAACGTGAGAATGCATGATAAAATGCATCTTCAGCTTCAAGCGGCGTGGCGTATTGCATGAGAAAAGTTCCCGACAGCACAAGGACATGGTTACAATCCGTACTGAACTCGCCGATACGAATTGAGTCTTAACCACAACTATATACAAGAGGCTTTGCGAGTGAAACAGACGGTCCGGTTTTTATTTGTCATTATGGGATTCCTGATAGTTACCAGCAGTTGGGCGGCATTCAAGGACTTCGATGGTAAGCCGCATCAGTTGACGGAATTTACCGGCAAGGGCAAATGGACTGTCGTTATGTTCTGGGCCTCCGATTGCCGGGTGTGTAATGCCGAGATTGGACAATACATCCAGTTTCATCAGGACCACAAGGACAAGGATGCGAGTATCCTGGGAGTCAGTCTGGATGGTCAGGCCAGACTCGATGCCGCGCGAGATTTCATCAAGCGTCACGCTGTACCGTTTCCCAACCTGGTTGGTGAACCCGAAGATATCGCGAATCTGTATCAAACCCTGACCAGCAATGAATGGGTGGGAACGCCGTCCTTTCTGGTCTACAGTCCACAGGGAAAGTTATTAGCTGCCCAGGCGGGTGCGGTCCCGCCCGAACTGATTGAAAAATTCATTCAGCAGAACTCAAAGTCTGCAAATCAGGGCCAATAATCCCGGATTTGTTCCCCAATCGTGCCGAGGAGAGCGAAATTTTGCCTATAGTTTACATGGATCTGTTATGATCTCATGATTAACTTATGTGGCCATTAAATAAATTAATAACTATTAAAAGTGTCCGCAAGCAGTACCTGTTGCTAGGTCTGCTGATGACCAGTGTCGTATTGTCCTACACCTGGTACAGCGGCATCTGGGTGGGGCGCACCGGGGAGGCCAGTGTGCACCAGATAGAGAAGCGCATTCTCGTGGCCGATCTCGCTTATAAAATCCGGCGCGCCATTATCAATGCAGACAATGCCCTGAACCTGTTTCTGCTTGCACCTTCGAATACAAGTCATCAAAAGTTTGATGAGGAGATCAAGCGTGCAAGCGATCTGCTGGCAGATTTATTGCGGGCAGACTGGACACGTAATAGTGCCATTTTGCCCAAGCTGCGTGAACTGACAACGATATTCCATAATGTTCAGACTGCAGCAACACAAATTATGAAAGTCAGGCAGGATACGAACCTGATGTATCCCGCCATGCGTTATACCAATGGCGAGATGCTGGTGAACAGTCGTAATTTTATCACTCAGACAGATACGGCCATCACTTTTTATTCTCATAAAAAAACACTCAATAAAGTCCAGAAACGGGTGCATAACCTGTTGCTGGATGTTCGTGACAAATGGCTGCGTATGATCAACTTGTACCGTCTGTTTATCGCCAACCGAATCGGTGATTTCTATGATGAGGCAACATCGAAGCAGATTAATGACGTGGAACTTTTCTTTTCGAAAACTAAAGCTCTGATTAAGCAATTGCAGTCGTACAACGATAAATATGATCTCGACCTGGAGGTATCCGACCCTATCGATAATATGGTGGAGTTGTCGGATCACTGGCATCAGAATCTGAAGAGCGTTCTTTCGATTTACACCGAGGGACGATGGCGCGGTGATATTCCACTTATAAATAAAAAGATCAATCCGTTATTTAACGAAATCTACGACAGACTTGATCTGCTAGATAACGACCTGAAACAGGCATCAGATACCGACATCGTTGAACAGACCCGGGTATCGAAATCGATTATTAATTCCTTATGGGGCATGGCCATGTTCGTGCTCATCATCGGTGTTGTTGCCTATATCGTGCTTGAACTGAATTTTATTAGACCTATTGCCAAGGTTGCACGCAGCCTTAAGGCAGAGGCTAAGGGCCAGGAGGTAACGGAACTGCCGGATGTACAGGCAATTGAAATTCGCGACCTTACCGACGCCTTTCGTGATTTACGGCAACAGGTGCATTCACGCCAGCTGGCACTGGAACATATCGCCATGCACGATGCACTGACTTCCTTGCCTAATCGCACATTGTTAATGGATCGACTCAATCAGTCGATCAGCAATGCACAGCGACGTAAACGTTCGCTGGCGCTGTTAATGCTGGATCTGGATCGTTTCAAGGAAATTAACGATACCCTGGGACATCTGACCGGTGATGCCTTGTTGCAACAGGTCGGCGCGCGTCTGCGCAATGTCCTGCGCGATTCGGATACGGTGGCGCGTCTGGGCGGTGATGAGTTTGCCGTATTATTGCCTAACGTGAGCGATACCAATGCGCTGCGGATTGCCGCAGCCATTCATGAACGCCTGGAAAAAGTCTATGAAGTCTATGAACATTCATTATATGTTGGCGTCAGTATAGGGGTTGCAGTGTTTCCACAACATGGTGAATCTTCAGAAACTCTGTTACAGCACGCAGATGTGGCGATGTATATGGCCAAACGCAATAACAGCGGCATCATGTTATACGATGTTGAGCGCGATCAACACAGCGTAACCCATCTCTCCGTCCTCACGGATTTACGCAGTGCGGCGGATAATGAGGAATTCATCCTGCAGTATCAGCCGAAACTCACCATGCGTGACAGCAACATAGAAGGTGCAGAGGCCTTGTTGCGCTGGAAACACCCGAAACAGGGTCTGATCATGCCCGATAGTTTTATCAATGCAGCAGAACAAACGGGTCTTATCAAACGACTTTCCAACTGGGTACTGGACACAGCAATTCGTGATTGTCAGTATCTGCATCAAAAGGGACACATGATCAATATGTCCGTTAACCTGTCGGTTTGGGACATTCAGGATCCGAATATCGGGCTGACTATTACTCAAAAGCTTGAAAAGTGGGGTCTGCCGGCACGTTACCTGACCCTGGAGATTACCGAGCGGGTGATGATGGCTGAACCTGAACGTGCACGAATGGTGCTTTCTGAACTGGATAACATGGGTGTGCAGGTCGTCATCGATGATTTTGGGACCGGCTTTTCCTCCCTGGTGTACTTGAAGCAATTACCCGTGTCCATGCTCAAGGTCGACAAATCTTTTGTCATCGATATGATGCGGGATGAAAGTGACGCTGCAATCGTACACTCGATCATTGAGCTGTCACACAACCTTGGACTGCAGACTGTTGCGGAAGGTGTGGAAAATGATCAGGCCTGGAGCTGGCTGCGTACCTGGGATTGTGATTATGCACAGGGTTATTATATCAGCCACCCCTTGTCACTGGCGGATTTTGAACATTATCTTGCAACCTACAAAATCGAGAAAATCTTGGGTTAAACACCCGGTATTTTGTTTATCCCCGTAGTTTAGTTATAGTAGCCGCCTGAGAAAGTTATCTGAGCTGGAATACCCGATATGAATGATAAACTTGTGGTCCTGTTTAATGGTCAGGCCGTGGTGGAATAC
>JBECKZ010000127.1:0-7655 GCA_040235555.1 Thiohalomonadales bacterium
GCCTGGCGCAGGGCAGACTGATACGCACCGTAATACTTACTCCTGCTGTCTGGCAGGATATGTTCAGCCGGCTCACAGATCAGTCCAAGGTGTTCAAAGCGCCCAACAGGGAGATCTGACTCCCATCCGACGAGTGTCAGGCCTGTTGCGGTATCACGTCGTAACACCAATTGCCTGGGGTTGGGTTTATGGCTCATACCAGAACAATAGTTATTGCAGGCAGATTATTTCAAGCATATTAATCACACCAGAGTGGAAAGCATGCATCAGACACTGAGATATGGCTTATTTAGCGAGTTTCCCTATGATTCGGGATTTTCTACCAGAATTTTATCCAGTCATTAGCCTTGAAATTGCACAGTTTTGGGCCACGATGACCGCTTAATTTACAGATATGGTACCTGGCTGAGAGAACGTGAATACCTGTGTCACCAAGCGATGCCCACTAGTATTTTATATTAAGTCTCTGTAATTCAAGAAATTGTGGCTTTATCTGAGCTCAAAATTCAGGACTGGCATGAATATTGATTGGTCAGGTTTGACTGTACATAGTATGAGGGGATGCAAGATGAATAATTCGTTCAATTATTCCAGCTTTATAGAGATGTTTCTTAATTCGAACGATGAATTTGAACCATATGGTGTTGGTGATAATTTGCCTCCAGGCGCAGATAAACGGCCTCTCCAATATAACAAATCGCAGCATCGTGAAACTCTGATTCAAGATCCAGGAGAGGAGTAATCTCCAAGAGTTAGCCGGAGTAAATATCCTGCCTCACGCTCTTGCCCTGCAGAAGTAATTAACTTGCTGCTAGCAAATTCATGTCCTGTCGCCTCTGACGGGTTTGAATCTGTTAATACTATACGTCAATATTAAAGAGGGTTGCCCCTGTCCGCCAACTTTGCTATTGCAGTCTGATATTCATCCATACTTATATCCAAATACTCGCTCACCCGACCGTAAAGCATTGCAGAAAGCACATTACGACCCTTGCATTCTTTTTGAAGCTGCTCAAGACAATACAAAATGATCCGGTCTTTGCGAGTTAGACCATCCCGTACATCTGGTATATTGTCGAAAGAATCTGAGGTCATATTCTAATTTGTTAGTATAGCCATTTTAGATATTTTCACATCGGCCTTTGATTCTGGATTAATTTGATCATGAACATTAAAATTATCCAGGAACCCTATCTTTTCGCCGTATCCATTAGCCTATCCGCATATCAAATCATGTCATACTATTCGTTTTCAACACATGCATTCAAACTGGAATTATCCTACAAAGAGACTTAAATAATGCAGATATGGGTAGATGCTGATGCCTGTCCCAAGGTCATCAAGGAAATTCTTTATCGGGCGGCGGAGCGAGTGAAATGCGATCTGATACTGGTAGCTAACCAGAATTTAGCAGTACCTAAATCGCCTTTTATACAGTCCGTTCGTGTAAACCCGGGCTTTGACGTCGCAGATAATCATATCGTACAACACGTATCAGCAAACGACCTGGTCATTACCGCCGATATCCCCCTGGCTGCTGAGGTGATTGCAAAAGGAGCCCAGGCATTGAACCCCCGCGGTGAACTCTATGACCCAAACTCAATCAAACAGAAACTCACGATGCGGGATTTTATGGATGAAATGCGTGGGAGTGGTGTGTTAACAGGCGGTCCTCCACCTTTGAGTCAGACTGAACGACGTGAGTTTGCAAATGCCCTGGATCGGATATTAAACCGCTGGGTATCGGAGAAAAATTAATTTTACTACTACTGCTGCTAGTTTAAATCCGCTGCAAATCGTTTAAGCAAATCAAACGGCACCACCTCTAAAGTACGTTGATGAGTGCGGGTTAAATATACCTTCGGCGCCATCCCTTCTTTATAGGCTTCCAACCACCTGGCCGCGCACAAACACCAGGTATTACCTGGTTCGATACCTTCAAATCCATATTCAGGTGCAGGTGTGGATAAATCATTACCTTTACGACGGGAGAACTCGAGAAATTCTCGAGTCGCAATGATGCACACCGTATGCAATCCGACATCTTGATCGCAGGTATTACATTTACTGTCCCGAAAATATCCGGTAGCGGGTTCGTCACCGCAGATCTCCAGGGCTTCGCCTAATACGTTAATAGACTCATCCATATTCATCTTTGCCACCTTATGCCACGTAAACAGAATAACTTTTAAAATCTACGTAATTCAGATCAACTCTCAAGAATAGACTAAATGACCAATTAACTGTATTTGATGCTGGAAGTAATACCCAGCCTAACCGTTAGAATAATGGAATCAGGCCAAATTTGAATAGCCATTATAATTCTGTTTTTGACTCGGCACCTTTCAATATCCTGGCCGAAACGTACAAAGATCGATATAACATGAACAGCACCTTGCGTGTATCTTTGTTTCACCTCCGGTAAAGTATCAAACTCCGTCCTGAACATTAAATTTCATTCGCGGGACCTTACAATAAATTTACTTTAGATAGAGCAAATGATAAGAATACTCTTACATGTCAATCTGTTTTTTACCCTCAGTTATAACCATATAATATTTATGTAATTTATAATATAAATCTTATGCCTTAGCTCTGTTCTAGCAAGCACCGATATCCAATATTCGAGGCTAAAAAAGAAATATAATCAGTACCCCATGCCAGCACCACTATATATTAGACGTTTCTATGTCCTGATCGCCTTGTCCTGGATGATCCCACCAGTGTTTGGCCTGGGTTTCCTGTTGTTTATTAAAATGTTTTCGCCGAAGCAAATGCTGGAGATCCTGATCACACCACTGGAACCGGCCTTCATACTCGCTACCCTGGGTTTTGCATTGTGGTATTTCCGGCGCTTTATTCTGCCCGTGCGCTTGTACCTGGAAACTCCCACATCGGAGACAGAGAGCGCAGCCATTCTGCGTATGCAACGCTTCCCCCTGCACTACTGGTCCATCTTTCTGATTTACCTGTTGTTAGCACCCACCAGTGTCCTCATTAGTGCCCAACTGTTTACCGGTTATGTCCCTAGTGGGCTGGACTGGTTTCGCATCCATCTGGTAGCCCTGATTGTCTCCATCATCGTCGGCCTGCCAATCTTCTTTATGATCCTGGATTTGTTCGGACAAATAATGTCCAGGGTTACCCTGGAAAAACCACACGTCACAATCAAGCTCAAGATGTTCCTGATTGGTGCCTTGGTACCATTATTGATAGACACCATGCTTGTCCAGTATTACTGGACTCGCACGGGCTATTTCAATTTTGAAACCTTTTTAGTCTGGCTGATGCTGGAACTACTCGCGATTGCAGGCAGTTTGATTTTTGTGCGGAGTATCAGTCAATCCCTGTCGCCATTACAGGAAATCATTGCAGCTCCTCTATCCTTCAGTGACAAGCACATTGATAAGCTCAGACCCCTATCCAGTGATGAACTAGGTGTATTGACAGGCGGATTCCGCAACATGCTTCGTGATTTGAACTTGTATAACGAAATCCTGCAGACCAACCTTCGCCTGCTGGTCGGAATGGGACAGAAGACCAATTTGCAGGATGTTGCAACAGCCATTATTGACCTGACGACCAAAGCACTGGGTGACGACCTATGTTTTTTGATCCTGCACGATTCTGAGTCGAATAGATTAATTGGTGTAGCACAGACCGGTGCTGCATATAATGCACATGGATATTTTCAGCTACAAACTGATGAAGTTTCGCATGCCTGTGAGGTCTATCGCACGGGCCAGACTATTGCTTTGGATGATGCGCAGAGCGATCCCCTCAGCAGTCCCCGCATGATTGAGCGGTTCGGTATTCTGTCTTCACTGGCTGCACCACTGAAAGCCGATGGCAAGGTGATCGGTGTTCTCATGTCCACCAATCATGAGCGCCGCCATAAATATAGTCCACATGAGATAACCATCATGGAAGCCATGGCGCGCGAGGCCGCACTGGCGGTGCAAACGCAACTACTTACCAACCAGCGTATGCAACAGGAAAAAGAATTAATGCTCGCAGCAGGTGTGTTCCGCGACACCCAGGAAGGCATCATCGTCACTGATGCCCGTGGCCGAATATTACGCGTGAATGAAGCCTTTACCCGGATCACCGGGTACAACCAGGAAGAAGTCATTGGTCGGACACCCAAGTTGCTTCGTTCAAGTCAATACGATAAGGATTTTTATAAAACAATATGGTTAGAACTTAAGGCTAGTGGTGTCTGGCAAGGCGAAATCTGGAGTCGGCGCAAGAATGGTGAATTGTATCCAGAATGGCTGAATATCAGTGCAGTCCAGGATGAACATGGCAACCCTGCGCAATATATTTGTATTTTCTCCGACTTTACCGAAAAGAAACTAAGCGAAGATCGTATTTACCATCTGGCCCATTACGATATCCTGACGCAATTACCAAATCGGGCCTTGCTGCACGAACGCCTGGGTCAGGCCGTGGTACACGCACAACGGCATGAAAAGCCTACGGCGATATTATTTGTGGATCTCGACTACTTCAAACGTATCAATGACACCCTGGGTCATGCAGTGGGAGATCAACTGTTGCAGGTAATTGCACAACGACTGCTGGACTGTGTTCGCAGGGGTGATACTGTCGCACGTCAGGGAGGCGATGAGTTCATTATCGTACTCCACGATTTACAAGACGAGAATGATGCCGCTGTGGTAGCTGAACACATCCTGGCACAGGTGGCCAAACCCGTCCAGTTGGAGAACCACGAGGTCGTGATTTCGGCCAGTATTGGTATTAGTTTGTACCCGGTCGATGCAGCAGATGCCTCCAGCCTGTTGAAAAACGCCGATACCGCAATGTACCGCGCCAAGGAGCTAGGTCGTGGTATCTACCAGTTTTTTACGCCGGACCTGAACGCACGGGCTCTGGAACGTCTCACTCTTGAGAGTAAATTAAGACGCGCCTTGCCACAACAGGAATTAAGACTTGAATACCAACCCCAAATAAACGACACAACCGGTTGTGTTACTGCGGTGGAGGCGCTTTTGCGCTGGCAGAATTCGGAACTGGGTCGTATGATGCCTGCCAGTTTTATTACCATCGCTGAAGAAACCGGTGAGATCATTCCTATTGGAGAATGGGTGCTGAAACAGGCCTGTCTGGATTTCCTTGAATGGCAAAAAGCAGGCTACGCGCCGAAACGTATTGCCATAAATATCTCAGCTCGCCAATTTCGTTACCCCGCCTTTGTATCTCAGATTGGTTCGATTCTAAAGGAAACCGGTTTACCACCCCGGCATCTGGAACTGGAATTAACCGAAAGCGCTTTGATTACCAACAGCGAGGATACCCGCAAAATGTTGCTGCAATTAAAGGCGCTTGGCGTACATATCGCCCTGGATGATTTCGGCACTGGCTATTCCTCACTGACCCACTTGAAGCGATTTCCCATCGATGCCGTAAAAATCGACAAGTCATTTGTGCTGGATATCCTCAATGACCCGGATGACGCTGCAATCATCGAAGCGGTAATCCGCATGGGGCAGACCCTGGGATTACGCGTCGTTGCTGAGGGTGTCGAAAACAAGGCGCAATTAGATTTCTTGCGCAACCACGGTTGCCAGGAAATGCAAGGGAATTTTCTGGGCCAACCCATGCTGGCCGAGACTCTAGTTGGCTGGTTGCGCGAGCAATGCTTGTCCGCACAATGATACTATGCCATCTCACAATTTGAATCCCAGTAATATACAAGTCTGTTTCTGCAATAATAGTTGATGTATTGCAGGTACAATGTTACATACAATCTGATCTGAAGTACCTCTGAAATTAGAAAATTATAAATTCAATTCTAAACCGGGTTTTGCATAGTCAAGTTACGTTTTAAATCTTACATTCAGATAGTCTTGCAATTTATTGATACAGGAATGATACGCAAATGTTAACCAAATGATTCCTGTATTCATTTAACCTACAAAAAATGCAACACATTAAACAGCTAACTTGTTCAAAATTCACTCCTTTATTACTACCACATTATTGAATTTTATATTCTCGATCCTGTCAAACTGGGTGTAAGTTTAGTTATCCTCGTCACCATTCCAGCTTTAAGGTAAATTGCAAAGACGAGTCAGATAAATGGCTGGAATTAATGCACGTCAACCAAGTCATGGAGGAATCTGTTATGTCTACTGTAATCACATCACCTGAAGACCGACATATCGCCATGTCTGTTGGTACTGGATCGACAGCCGAGATTATCGGTGGTGCCGCCGTAATTGTCTTGACCATACTGGGGTTGGCAAATGTTGCACCAAACCTAATGCTGGCCGTCGCCACAATCGCGATCGGTATCTCAATGCTTTTCGAAGGTGGCAGTATTGCGGCAGAATACTCACAACTTGTGACCAGAACTGCCGATAACACCTTTCAAACAGTTGAGCTTGGCAGTGGTATGACTGCTGAAATGATTGCCGGTCTTGCAGGTATCGTACTCGGAATTCTGGCCTTGTTAGGCCTTGTTCCGCTTATACTGTCTGCATCTGCAGTGATCGTTTATGGCGTAGCGCTAACATTAAGTAGCGGTATGACAATGCGCCTCAATGAGTTCAAACTTGAAGAATCCACTGAAACACATCAACGCGTACAAAAGCTGGCGCATGAGGCAGTTACGGCGGCTGTTGGTACCCAGATCCTGATTGGCATGACGGCCAGCGTTCTGGGAATCCTGGCTCTGGTCGGAGTAGCACCAACGATCTTAGTATTAGTCGCTTTATTGGCTATTGGCACCTCCCTCCTCCTCAGTGGTGGTGCCGTCGGCGGGCGATTAATCAGTTTGTTCCGTCGTTAATGAAGTACTTTATCGTACATTTTTTAAGGGTCGGTAGCTGAGAAGATGCCTCACCGACCCTTTAATTTGTCCATATTATACAATCATGACTGTTGATCATGTGCAATGGCAATTTTTTTTGCTAACAGTTAACTTCCTGAATTTTAATCGCCACCCTTTTCACTATTTTATATTTGGGTTATTTCCTTTATAACGCTCATCCTTTATCTGTATGGATTTGATAACCATGCGTAACTTGCTGAGCATGTCCTGGTCCGCATCTGCATAACGAAACTGATTATATAAATTAGCGATAGTCAAGAGCTCTGAAGTGTGATCCGGAAGCTGCCGCGCAACACGCCGCGAAAAATCCAAGGCACCCTCAAACGGTGGTTTCTCTAGGTGTAATGGTCGTAACTTTCGCAGAAACTGCTGATAGATCTTCTCAATGGCATTTTTCCTGACTCGTTGGGCCTTGAAAATACTGACTGCAATAAGCAGCGTAAAAATGCCCAGCGTGGCAAATAACACATAACTTAATCCCTGCCAGGTAATTTCAGGTATACCTATAGCCTGAAAGATTGATTTTTGTTTTTGATTACTATAACCAATCACCCACTGGTTCCAACCATTATTGACCATATCCCATGCATACTGTAATTGTCTTACCGAAGCCGTAAACCAGTTTTGTCCGGACAGGATATGATTATCTGTCTGTTCATTGCGTAAGCGATTAGCATCATTAACATCTTCAATATTACCCGCCGGGATAACCGCCGTAGGATCTACGCGCAACCAACCCTTTCCCTTCAAATAAATCTCCGACCAGGCATGCGCATCGGATTGGCGTACAATCATATAG
>JBECKZ010000169.1:0-4758 GCA_040235555.1 Thiohalomonadales bacterium
GGTGCTGCAGGGATCGAACCTGCGACCCTCGCCTTGTAAGGGCGATGCTCTCCCAGCTGAGCTAAGCACCCCTGTCGAAGGCGCGCTAGTTTACGGCATCCTTGAGCGCTTTACCAGCCTTAAATCCAGGAACTTTTGCTGCCGGAATGTTGATTGGTTCACCCGTCCGCGGATTGCGACCGGTACGAGCCGCACGATCTTTTACAGAAAAGGTACCAAAACCGACCAACGTTACCTGATCCCCATTGGCCAGTGATTTTGAAATGCTATCCAGCATGGTATCGACAGCACGAGTAGCGGCTGCCTTGGAAATATCGGCGCCTTCTGCGACCGCATCAATTAGTTCAGTCTTGTTCACAGACTTCCCCCTTAGAATTGTTATTAAGAAAAACACCGCCAACTAATATGGCGGTATTCGTGGCTTCAAGTGTTAGAGTTTATACCAACTGCCCTGCCTTTTGGTCAAGGAAACAGCCCAGCTTACCGGGAAAAACAAGGCAAACCGGGCACAGAAAGACTTGACAATTAATGCGGACGGATTGAATTACTACTTTCGGCTGTCTGTCCTTCGCCAGTCTTGACAACCTCTTTTTCGGTATCGCTCAATGGTTCCGGCATCCGTGCCAGCGCCACCTCAAGCACCTCGTCGATCCATTTTACCGGACGTATTTCGAGATTTTCCTTGATATTTTCCGGGATCTCGGCCAGGTCACGCGTGTTTTCATCGGGGATTAACACCGTCTTGATACCGCCTCGATGCGCGGCAAGTAGCTTTTCCTTGAGGCCGCCGATAGGTAAGACCTCACCACGCAGAGTAATTTCACCCGTCATGGCCACATCAGCCCGCACCGGAATTTCCGTCAGCGCAGAAACCAATGCCGTGCACATGCCAATACCTGCACTGGGCCCATCTTTTGGAATCGCACCTTCCGGTACATGAACGTGAATATCGTTCTTGTCAAAGATTTCGTTTTCGATTCCCAATACCTTGGCACGACTGCGAACAACGGTCATGGCCGCCTGGATTGATTCTTTCATCACATCGCCAAGTTGTCCGGTCACACTGTGCTTGCCCTTGCCCGGCATGACAGCTGTTTCAATGGTCAACAGTTCACCACCGACTTCAGTCCATGCCAGTCCGGTCACCTGTCCAACCTGGTCATGCTCTTCTGCTCGACCGAAACGGAAGCGTTTAACCCCGAGGAAATTTTCAAGGTTCTCCGGCTTGACCTCAACCTTCTTGATACTCTTGTCAAGGAGGATGTCTTTTACTGTCTTGCGGCAAATCTTGGCAATTTCACGTTCCAGGTTTCGCACCCCGGCCTCGCGAGTGTAATAACGGATAATATCGCGAACCGCATCTTCACTGATGGTAATTTCATCGTCCTTCAAACCATTGTTCTTGATCTGTTTCTTGACCAAGTAGCGTTCCGCGATATTGACCTTTTCATCCTCGGTATACCCGGACAAACGGATCACTTCCATACGATCCAGTAAGGGCCCGGGAATATTCATCGTATTCGAAGTGGCCACGAACATGGTTTCTGACAAGTCATAATCGACTTCCAGGTAGTGATCATTAAAGGTGTGGTTCTGTTCCGGATCCAGCACTTCCAGTAAGGCCGAAGCCGGATCACCACGAAAATCCATGGCCATCTTGTCAATCTCGTCCAGCAGGAACAGTGGATTGCGTGTTCCGACTTTGGACAGATTCTGGATAATCTTGCCCGGCATGGAGCCGATATAGGTACGTCGGTGTCCACGAATCTCGGCTTCATCCCGTACGCCACCCAACGCCATGCGAATGAATTTACGGTTGGTCGCACGTGCGATGGACATACCAACTGATGTCTTACCCACTCCAGGTGGCCCAACCAGACACAGAATCGGGCCTTTCATCTTTTTCATGCGTTGCTGTACAGCAAGGTATTCCAGAATCCGTTCCTTGACCTTTTCCAGACCGTAATGATCCGCTTCCAGAACTTCTTCTGCTTTGGCCAGATCGTGTCGCACCTTGGATCGTTTTTTCCATGGCACGTTGACCAGCCAGTCAAGATAATTCCGTACCACTGTCGCTTCCGCTGACATGGGTGACATCATTTTCAGCTTGCCCAGTTCCGCCTTGGCCTTGTTCTTGGCCTCCTTGGACATACCGGCGGTTTCGATTTTCTTTTCCAGTTCCTCCAGCTCATTGGGTACATCTTCCATGTCACCCAGTTCTTTCTGGATCGCTTTCATCTGTTCATTCAGATAATACTCGCGCTGGCTCTTCTCCATTTGACGTTTAACACGGCCACGGATACGTTTTTCCACTTGCAGCAGATCGATCTCGGATTCCATCATGCCCATCAGGTGTTCGAGACGTTCGCGCAAGTCGGTCAATTCCAGAATATTCTGTTTTTCATCGATCTTGAGCGACATATGAGCCGCAATGGTATCCACCAGGCGGCTGGGATCCTCAATACTGGAAAGAGATGTCAGAATTTCTGGTGGGATTTTCTTGTTCAACTTGACGTATTGATCGAATTGATTGGTCAAGGACCGTACCAATACTTCTGATTCGCGTTCGTCAATCGCTTCTTCTTCGTATTGTTTTACCTGGGCGGTAAAATACTCTTCTTCACCCAGATAGGTCACAATCCGCGCACGACGATTGCCTTCGACCAGCACCTTAACGGTACCATCTGGAAGTTTCAGTAATTGCAGGATGCTGGAAATTGTCCCGATCCGATACAGATCATCCATATTTGGATCATCTTCGGCCGCACTTTTTTGCGCGACTAACAGAATCTGCTTGTCGTTTTCCATCGCGGCTTCCAGCGCCTTGATTGACTTTTCACGGCCGACAAACAGCGGGATCACCATATGCGGGTACACCACGACATCACGCAGTGGTAGTACCGGAATGGTGGAAAGTTGTTCTTCAATCAATTCAGACATAATACCTTCTCGTGTTGGCTAATCCGTAGATAGCGGAGACTTTTACTAAGGTATGGTTATCCCGGGTCGATTTCAACCGGGCTGAGTAATGAAAATATCCCGTAAAATCAGATGGGGGACCATAATACTGGTCCCCGTGATTTTACTCGTCTGATGAGGCGGCCCGTTGCTCCGAGCCCTCGAAGATAAACAGTGGCTCGCCTTCGCCGGTGATAACGGGCTCATCAATCACCACTTTTTCAACATTATCCATGGATGGCAGGTCGTACATGGGTTCCAGCAGAATATGTTCCAGAATGGAACGTAGCCCACGTGCGCCGGTCTTGCGCTCCATCGCCTTGCGGGCGACTGCACGCAAGGCATCTTCACGAATTTCCAGCTCACAACCTTCCATTTCAAACATTTTGGTGTATTGCTTGGTCAGGGCATTCTTGGGTTCAGTCAAAATCTGCACCAGTGCATCTTCGTCCAGTTCCTGCAAAGTGGCGATAACCGGCAACCGGCCCACGAATTCGGGGATTAAGCCGTAACGGGTCAAATCTTCAGGTTCAACATCCGTCAGCACTTCACTGACACTCTTTTGATCCTTCTTGCTCTTGACCTCGGCCCCAAACCCGATGCCGCCTTTTTCGCTACGATCGCGAATGATCTTGTCCAGGCCCGAAAACGCACCACCACATATAAAAAGTATGTTGGCGGTGTCAACTTGCAAGAATTCCTGTTGCGGATGCTTGCGCCCGCCTTGTGGCGGCACCGAGGCAACCGTGCCTTCAATCAGCTTCAGCAGTGCCTGCTGCACACCTTCGCCGGACACATCGCGGGTAATCGAAGGATTGTCGGATTTACGCGAAATCTTGTCGATTTCATCGATATACACGATGCCGGTTTGTGCTTTCTCGACGTCGTAATCACATTTTTGCAACAACTTTTGGATAATGTTCTCGACATCTTCACCTACGTAACCGGCTTCGGTCAGCGTCGTGGCATCCGCAATCGTGAACGGCACATTCAGCAACCGTGCGAGGGTTTCCGCCAACAGCGTTTTACCACTGCCTGTTGGTCCCACCAGCAGGATATTACTCTTGGCAAGTTCAACGTCGTCTTTTTTCTGTTCGGTTTCCAGTCGTTTGTAATGGTTATAGACCGCAACCGACAAGACTTTCTTGGCCCGTTCCTGACCGATCACATATTCGTCAAGAATGGCATTGATCTCATGCGGGGTTGGCAGCTCGCTACCCGTAACGGAAGCGGATTGTTCCTGAACCTCTTCACGGATAATGTCATTACAAAGTTCGACACACTCATCACAAACGAAGACAGACGGTCCTGCAATCAGCTTGCGCACTTCATGCTGACTCTTGCCGCAAAATGAACAGTACAGGAGTTTCCCGTTATCACCTGTATTGTTTTTGTCTTCGCTCATGGTGTTACCTCTATTACAATTACAATCCGCCTGTCTTAACCATGCGTGTATTTTCGAATTATTTCAAGTACCCGTGCGGCAAATCAATTCCCACACTCCTGGTAGGCTTTCAGGGGATTTCACCGGTGTCCTATTTACCTGCCGTACCCCGGGCTTCCATGACTTCGTCGATCAGGCCATATTCAACTGAGACCTTGGCGCTCATGAAGAAATCCCTGTCGGTATCCTGCTGAATACGCTCCAGTGGCTGTCCCGTATGTTTTGCCAAAATCGCGTTTAATCGTTCCCGTACCTCGAGAATTTCCTTGGCATGGATTTCAATATCCGAAGCCTGGCCCTGAAACCCGCCTAATGGCTGGTGAATCATCGTCCGGGAATGCGGCAAGGCATAGCGT
>JBECKZ010000177.1:0-8877 GCA_040235555.1 Thiohalomonadales bacterium
GTGGTTACATGGTGGGCCGAAGCCTCAGTTACGTCGACCTGTCCATGTTTCAGGTTATTGACGGATTACGTTATGCATTTCCAAAGATGATGGCGCGCCTGGAGCCGAGCATATCTGGCCTGGTAGCATTGCATGATCGGGTAATGCAACAACCCAATATCCGTGTGTATCTTTCTTCCGAGCGGCGACTGCCGTTTAACCAGGACGGTATCTTCAGGCATTATTCGGAGCTGGACAGCTGAGTCGCATACACGAGAGTGTTATTGGCGGTTGAACCAACCGGCCACGTCACGAATTGATTGCTGGTCGAACTTGAAGCGCAGTGTGAGATACACACCCTGGGCGTTATATCCCGCCATTGAAAAGTCATTGTCATCGAAACCTGCCCAGTTATAACCAAGGCTCAACCAGAGATTGGTGGCGGGATTAAACCCGACAGACAGGCCATAAGTATATTCATACTGATGTGTGTTCCAGCTATGCAGGGTACTCATCCTTGCACCAAGATCCCAGCGCTTGTTCAGATCCTTGCGCAACTCTACCCCGAGTGAATCGGTGTAACCGGAATAGACTGCGTTATCAATAGTATCGCGCGAATATTTGGCACCATAGTAAGTGCTGACCTGGATTGAATCGCGGCGATAATTGATTAGCAGGTTGTTGACGAGTTTGCGGTTGTCGAAGTCACTGCTGCTGCCAGCCTGACGGTCGGCCACGAGATCAGTTCTATTAAGGAATGTCCACTCTCGACCGAACGGCCGGCGCACCAGGCCCAGGCGCAGATCCGCGTGGGAGCCACTGGTGCCGTTGCTGCTTTGCGTTTCATACCATTGCAGGCGGCCGGACAGACCCAGGCCTGCGTGTGGTTCACCCACACTGGCGGAATAAATCCCCCACTTGTCTTCGCTGTCGGCGATACGGCGTTCGATCCGGCCGGTCCATGACCAGTTGCTATGCTGATAAGTGGTGCCAAGCGATACCGCAGTAAAGTCTTCCGTATTCCCGGAGGCAGTAGGCAGTGTGGTACTGAACGGTGCCACATTCTTGCCCTTGAGAGTTGTACTGCTGTCCAGGCTGGCGTCCATGCTCCACCTGTCTGTGATCTGCCAGGTCTGCTTGAGGCCCGCATTGGCAAACAGGCGCTGACCATTTTCACTACTACGTTGTTCTACGGAAGTGCTGAACATGGCGCCGGTCCACGGTCGATTGCTCATGCCGATCCGGGTACCACGGGTATCCACCTGTGCACCGGAGGTAAACTCCTGTTCAATGAAGAATGAGGTGGAGGGATTCAGCAGATAATCTGCGCCCAGCACTGTGCGTGTTGGATAATCCGGGTTGGCATTATCCGACAAGGACTGCGCGTGATCGATGCGCAGGTTGAGCCGGTTAGCCAGCAAGGACTTGTGTGCGCCAACGAGCAATTGCGTGGAGGTGTTGTCCAGGCCGTTTGTGTAACTGTCACGGGCAGACTGCAGTCCCGCGGACGCGCCGGCATTCTTAGTCTCGTATTTGACTCCGGCCTTGGTGACATCGCGGTTGGCGTCGGTATCCAGGTTGCTCTGACGAAAAGCCTGTGCGGTGACATCCATCCTGTCGGTCAGGTGATAAGTTCCATCGGCACCGTACAGACGGCTGCCGGCGCCGATCGTGCTTTGCTGCCCAATACCAAATCCGGTTTCCTGCTCGCGGAAATAGACTTTTCCTTCCAGTTTATTCGAGTTATGCCGCAGCTCCGCCTGGTAAGCATCGCTGGCCTGAGTACCGGCAGCGCGACTGTTGGCGTATTCCAGTTTCAGTTGCGTAGCCTTGCTGATAGCCAACGTGGCGTCAACGCCCTTGAGCGTATCGTTGCCGCTGGGACTGCCCTGATTGACATAGCTTGCGCCGACTTCAAGCTTGTCATGCATGAACTTCACTGCACCGCGTCCACCATATGTCCAGTTCTTTGCGTTGCTGGTACTGGTTTCATAATCAACGACGATAAAAATCGGATTGAGATTGGCGTCTTTGCTGGCTACCGGCTGTTTAAAGAACACGCTGCCGCTGGTGTAATCGATGTCATAATCCAGGTTGCGTGTCATCGGCTGGCTGGACAGCACAATTTGCGGACGGAAACGATCGCGAGTCTCAATCCTGATCGTTTCTGAATTCGCGATCACAGCAGGATTGCGCAAGTGATACAGGCCGGAAGTCCCGTCACCACGAATCTCGTCTTTGACAAACACCTGATTGGTTTGACTGGCAAACACATTGAGCTTGTAGTGATCGCTGCGCAGTTCGGACTTGTAGCCAGTCAGGGTACGATCATAACGAGCCAGATCGGTTACGGTCATGCCAGTCTGGTAATCGCCGAACAGGGCATAGAATTGACGACGTTCCAGGCGGACATAGAGTTTTTCCCGGCTGGAGGCGTCATAGCCCTGCACGGTTTTATCACCATAAACCGGGTAATAGGCATTCGGATCGATCGCCTGGAACGGTGTGGTGCGTTCCGTTATATCTTTGTCGGAGTTATAGGCCAGGGTGAGTAACCATTTGCCCTGAATGCTGCCCTTGGCGAAAAACGACAGTTTGCCGTTGTTGTATGTGTCTTTTTCAATATTGGCTGCAGCCAGGGATGTCATGTTACCACTGACAGTATTGTGGGCGACGGTGCCTTCGGCCAGACCGACCATAATCCAGTCGCGCTGCGCCGCACTTAACCAGGGGTGCAAGCTGACTTCTCGCCCTTGCAGGGGAATCCATAACCGCGCCTCACCGGTGCGGCTTGTTGGCTTGAGTTCGATCAGCGCGACTCCATCTTTACCCACGCGATATTTTGGGTTACCACGATCCAGGCCAGCCAGGGGCTGGCGTTGCAGGTCATCGATATTTTGTTGCGCAACATAAGGTGACTCGACGCGAAATTCACCTACCAGGCCTTCGCGTATCGGGTGATCATCCTTGTCGAACAGGCGCACCGCGATCACGGGTGTTTGTTTACCATCTGCGACCAGGCGTGATTTTGCTTCAACCAGTTCCGCCCGTACCGGCAGCGACGAGAAATGTACCTCGCTGTGCAGGCGTTTCACCAGTTTGCCCGCAGCATCGCGAATCTCGATGACCAGACTGTTATCACCTTTTTCGATATCGACACCGGCCCACTGACTGATGGCGACCGTACCGTTTGTATTTTTGATCTGGCCTGCATAGTTAAGCGAATTGAGGCGTTCGCCGTTCAACAATAAGGTCAGTTGCTGGGACGGATCATGTTTGACCGCAATCTTGATGCTGGGGATGGGCGGGACATAGTCCGGCTTTGGCCATAGCAGTTCCACCCCCGGTTTAGCGGTTTCCACCCAGGCCTTGTCATACTTCGGCATGGTGACCAGCCTGACCTCTTCGCTGGAGGTTTTCCTGTCTGCTGGTGGCTGATTTTTCCCTATGCCCACAACCACGATGTCCGTTTTGCTCTCTTCACCATTGGTATATTTCCCATTACTCAAACGCTTCATGAGTGTTTTTACCACGGGCGTACGTTGATTGACTTTGCCCGGGCTATCGAACATCAGGAATGCCTTGCTAAGCAGCAGGCCAGATTTGCCTTGTTCATTTAGCTTGGCGTGGAAGTTCAACTGTTTTTGCCAGATGCCGCTGACCTTATCCAGTTTGTAGATTAGCACCGGTCCTCGGATTTCCGGGTCACCAATGATTTTGTTGTTCAACACGCTGCTACCTGGGAGGTATTGGACGTCCGGTGGCAAGTTGATCATGAGTCGCATGTTGTGCAACGGTACGTCTCCACCTTGTAATGTCAGGTGATACGTCGCCCTGTAATCATTGACATGGTTGTTCAGCTTGAGCTCGACTTTCGCTGTTGGTGGTGACAGAGCCTTGACATGGAAGTCGGCGCGCCACAGGCTGCCACCCTGCAGGTGGATGAAGCGTGAGAAACTACGTCCGGCAAAGCGGGAATGTTCATCGCAGACAACCGGTTCAAAATGTGATGACAGGGTATCGAGATCCATTTGCAGTACATGGCTGCCAGGCTTGACGCCCTCGATGTGATACATACCCTGTTCATCGGTAACGACATAGGTGCCGTCTTCGAGATAAATGCGTACACCGGCGAGCCCTTTGGCCTTGTTACTTTCGATTGCGCCACAGTCATCCGCAATGACTCTACCCATCAGAATATTGTGGGTGCGAATCAGATTCTCCTCGACATGCACACTGGCCGAACTCTGGTTCGAGACCAGCGCACCGCCATTGGCGCCGGCGATAGCGCGGTTAATGGCATCACCGCTTTGCGAACCAACGGTAACCTGCACGACGTAGTGCAGGTCACTCGCTGTGCCGTTATTGATGTCATTCAGGTTAAAGCTCAAAGTGCGGCCATCGGCACTGATGACTGGGTCCGCAATCGGATTGCCGTTCAATGTGGTGGAACCAGTTTGATAACGTAAGCCAACTGGCAGGGTATCGGTGATATGTGTACCTGTAGCAGTGGCACCTGAATTGTTCGTCAAGCGCAGGCGGTAACCGAGAAAATCGCCAACCGCCACGACTTGTTTGTTGGCTTGCTTGGTCAGGAACAGCCCGGTCACACCGGGGTCGATCGGGATATCAATCTGAATGGCGGGACCCAGTGGCACAGTAAATGACTGGCCGTAGGATCCCTGTGCGTCGATACTAAAGGGTGCACCGGGAAGGGATTGCAAGACAGCATTCGGTACCACGCTGGGTGCCTTGTAACCAACAGGCGGCGTGATTTGCAGTCGATAAGTGCCGGGTTTTACAAACGGGAAACGATATTGACCGGTCGCGAAAGTATAGACCGTGCCGCTACTGTCAGTGGCCGTACCACCGCTGGTAATACTTGACGGGAAACTGCTGATGCCATCATCACCGTAAACAGTGGCTGGCAGGTTGGTTGTCGCATTGATAATGGTTATCTGCGCACCATTCACGGCCTGACCGGTTGTGCTGTCGAACACACGGCCATAGGGATCCACCATAGCGCTGATATTGTTGCTATCCGTGGCATCAGCTGCATCGATATAATTACCAGCGATATTCACATCCGCACCCAAACCTAACTGACCGTTGGCACGACTGGCCGAACCTGGGCTGGTATTACCGATATACGATTGTATGTATCCGGTAAACACGCCGGAATTCGGGCCGGTTTCGGTCAGGCGCAGTACTTCGCTATCAGTGGTGGCACTGACACTCAAAGTAACCAGTACTGTTTCCGCCACCGTCGCATCCTGATTTTGATCCAGGTCGGTCAGGCGCACAAAAATGGGATCACCCTGGTGATATAGCGTCACCGGTTCTAATGGCACCGGCTTGCTTAGATCTATCGGTGTTGCGCTTGCCGCTGGCGTCGGTGCTGGCATCGCGACAAAAGGACCGGACGTTGTACCACTGGTGCTGTAACCGGTGATGGTCACGGGTACCGCCTGTGCGGTTGCTGATCCCGGCGCGTATTGCAGGAACTCGAGCGTGGAAGGCGTCCTCACTGTCACCGTTACGGTACTGATTGTGTTGGAGGTGTTACTCATACCGCCATTAAAGCTTGCCGTGGCCATATTGTTGATAACCGTCCCGGCCGGCACCGCGTGGCTGCTCAGTGGCAACATCCACAGGCTGATCAACAGGCACCAGAAACCGATCTGCCGGTGATTGCGCTGTTGATGCACAATCACGGGCAGACCGGCTTGCCGGTTGTCACTGGTGATCAAGCTGTCTGCGTGCGTGGGTAACTTGCCGACGCGTTGTTCCTTGTGTGCTGACGCGAAAATGCCGCCAGCCAACTGGCCGGCGGCATATCGCCATGCAGCAATAACGACGTGGAACATCAAGTGTCTTACCAACAGCGCTTACTTGATGACGACGTTGTAACGCATGTCAAAGTAAGCGTTGGTACCGTTCATGGCGCCGGTCGGCGCCTGCCGGATACAGGTTACTGCAGCATCTGCACCACTGGCATCCGCCGTTGGCGTGTAGCCTGTAAAGCTGGCCGATGCACACTCGTTTGGTGCTGCAACCGTCGAATACTCAAAGGCTGCTGCCGTCAGGCCACTGCTGGTTGTACCGTCCACGAAGGAAGGCGCACCACCGCAAGCTGCGGCGACACAGACCTTGGTGTTGGCAGGTAACGGATCCGTCACACTCACCGTATTGCTGTCCACGGTTGTGGATCCGCTGTTGGTTACCCGGACCTGATATTGCACGTGTGCACCCGGAATGGCGAATCCTGTGCCGAACTCATCGGTGGTCCCGAGGATGGTTTTGGTGACACCAAGAGTCGCGCTGGTGACGGTGTAAGTGGCGGCCGCAGAGTACTGACCATCACGTGCAGCATCACTGGTGGTACCGGCGGCATCGGCAAACACGACATCCACACCTGCCGTCGGTGTAGCAGAGGCAACCGTGACAGTCGCCGTACCTGCATCCGTAGTTTGCACAACCAGGCGGATATCATCGATGGTGCCGTTACTTGCTGCTGCCGGTGTATCGGCAACCACCAATACATGCATGACTCCATCCGCAGCGAGGTTGCCTGCATTGGTGCTTGCGGTATACAGGGTATCAACGCCGGAATCGTAGACTCCATTCCCGTTGGTATCGATATAGATGCGGATGTTTCCCATCGGAATGCCCGCGGTGGGTACCGCTACACTCAGCAAGTAACCCTGTGTCGTATTACCCGTGTTGGTGATGGTATAGGCCAGTACCTGGTTAGTGGAACCGGGAATCACGTTCACGTTATTACCGGCATTGGTGTTGGCAACAGTCAGGTCAACCCGATTATCCACCACGAAGTTAACACTACCCGATGCGCTGCGTGCATTGGCATTCACCTGGTAGTCAACGGTAGCGGTGTTGGTGATCGTCGTGCCTGAGGCGGTGCCAACTGCGAGCGCGGTTTGCGTTCCCCCACTGAAAAACGCCAGGGCCAGTAGCAGGCCGATGGCTTGTCGCATGTTTAAGTGCTGCATGTTATTACTCCTTACTTGTTACCTGAAAAAAATAAGTAGTACTTTCTTAATTCCTGCTAAGGGAATGGTTCTGCACGGGCCGGCGGCCCGGGGCTTGCGCGCGCGCATGGACCCGCGCGAATGCGCTCCTGACCCAGTTGTGCGTAAGATATGTCTGTTGTCATTTGTTCAATCGTCCTATTTCACCTTGACGCGATAACCTACCTGGGCCTGTGCACCCGGTTTCAGATCAAAACCGAATACCCAGCGCACATTGGTGTACTCATTTGCAGATGCACGACGGGTCTTGCCGTTTTGACCCTTGACGATCAGTTGATTAGCTTTGGCGTAGGTCTTGCCGCTATCGACTGAGAAGGTGATGTCGGTGTTCTTGCCGAAGGCACTGCCTGTGACATAAACGGTATGTTGCGGAATCGGATTGGTGACCACGATTTTGTCAGCTGCTTGTTTGCCAGTGTTTTTGGCGGTGATGGTATAAATCACCTCATTGCCGGGCACGGCATGGCTGGCAGGCACGCGTTTAACGCGCTTGATACCTTGCTGATTAACCTTGGTGACTTCAATCTCCGCGCTTGTTGTTAGCTTGATATCTGCCTGTGCCAGTCCGCTGACCATGAGCAGGAACAGGATGCTGCTGATGTTGATGAGTGATTTCATAACGCCTCCTTTGCATTTAATTGATGATGACTTTGAAACTGATGGTTTGTGTGGGTGAGGCCGGGCTCAGATCGCCAAGCTTCACGGTGACGGTATTTGATGTGGTGCCGCCAACATCGCCTGCATCGCTATCGATCGCATCGCTAAGCGGGGTTGTGTTCAGCGTCAGGCTGCCTGCGCTGTAAGTGGTATTAGCCGGAACCGGATCGGTGATGACCACACCAGTGGCATTTCCACTACCGGTCACATTGACAGCAATGGTGTAAGTCAGGGTAGCACCCGTCATGGGCTGGCTGCCGCCCAGGGGATCGTTGATTACCACGGACTTGACGAGCGACACATCTGCACTGGTGATTTGGTAAATGCCGGTTGCGTTTGCACTGCCGCCTGAAGTGCCGACCACGGCATTACTGCCACCATCGCCCGCACCGGCTTGCGCGGTACCGGGCGTACCGCTTAAGGTTTTGGAGGTGGCAAGCAACTGACTTTTTCCACGATCGCCGCCATTCAGAGCTGAAGGAATATTGTTGCGAACAAAAATTATCAGCGAGGCATTCGCTGCCAGCACCGGATCGTTGCTGCCTGCGACATACAATGTATCCACACCAGCATCAAAGACCCCGTTACCATTTGCGTCCAGGTAGACATCCACAGGCGAAGGATTGAATTGATCGCCGGTAATATTGTTCTGCACGTTGAGGGAATAACTGTCGTTACCGTTGCCGGTATTGGTGAGCAGAAAAGTCAGGACTTTGTTGCTGTCTGGTGTATTAACGACAACGTTACCGGCATCCTGCCAGACAACATTGACGTCGAGTTTTTCATCGACGGTAAATGTTGCGCTATTACTTTTGACGCTGTTTGTGACGCCGGCAATTGCATAATCAACTGTCGCCGTATTGCTGATCGTTACCCCAGCACTGGTTCCCGCCGCCTGTGCCACTCTTTGCAACAGCAACAACAGCAATATCGCGACGATGCCACGACTTACACTGTTTTTGCAGGAAGGATACCGTGTCATTGTATCCTCACGCTGTATCTCAGGGTAAAAGTGGGATTGTTAGTACCATTCGAGGCATTCATCGTGCCCTTGGGGTTAACCCGAATATTGGTGACATTGGCGTCATAGCCATTAGCATCCGGTACCGGCGTATACGCCCAGGTAGCACCGTTGTCATTGGAGAACTCGAGATCGTCGGTGGTGCTTGAGAGGCTGATGAAGGTATAACTC
>JBECKZ010000230.1:0-5488 GCA_040235555.1 Thiohalomonadales bacterium
GGTCATCACACATGCCATACACTTCCGAGGTGGACGGGAAGATGATGCGTTTGTTGTATTTCACACAGTGACGCACGATCTTGAGGTTTTCCTCGAAGTCCAGCTCGAACACGCGTAGCGGATTGCGGGTGTACTCGATCGGGGTGGCGATGGCCACCAGCGGCAGGATTACGTCGCACTTCTTGATGTGGTATTCGATCCATTCGCTGTGAATGGATATGTCGCCTTCATGGAAATAGAAATCCGGTTTGTCCATCAACCGTTGAATGGCATTGCTGTTGATGTCCATGCCGTGGACTTCATAGTTGCCGTCCTGCAACAGGCGTTCGGTCAGGGCATTGCCGATGAAACCATTGACGCCCAGGATCAGGACTCGGGTCTTGCGCTTGCTATAAAGCTGTTGCGCGGTTTCCCGTTCGAAGTGACTGCCTGCTACCAGACTCAGGACTTTTGCCACCTGGGACCCGCTCATCGGGATCTGGCTGTCCTTTTGTGCAGAGACGATTTCCAGTGCACCCTTACCGCAAGCGACGACCAGCGGTTCAGTGGATAACACCGTTCCCGGGGTTTTGCCGGCAGAGGCCATGTCACTTAACCTGGCTTTCCAGATCGTCAGTTTCGCCTGTCGGCTATAGGTGAACGCACCCGGAAATGGTGTCGTTACCGCGCGAATCAGATTACGGACTTCAACATTGGACTGGCTCCAGTCGATAAGGCCGTCGGCAGGTGTGCGGCGGCCAAAGCTGGTGGCCTCGGCTTCGTTCTGCGGTGTGCTCTTGACCTTGCCTTGCTTTAACTGCGGCAGGTATTCGTCCAGCATGGGGCCCAGACCAGCGACCAGTTTGCGATGCAGATCAATAGCGGTGTCGTTATCGTCAATGGCAAAATTGTACTGGGCGATGATGTCTCCGGCATCGGCCTTGGCGGTCATATAATGCAGGGTACCACCGGTTTGTTTTTCACCCTTGAGCAGGGCCCAGTTGATCGGGGCACGGCCGCGATATTTCGGTAACAGTGAACCGTGGAAATTGACGCAACCGAATTTGGGGATATCCAGGATCGCTTGCTTGATCATGGAACGGTAGTAAAAGGAAAAGATGACATCCGGCTGCATGGCGCGGATGCGTTCGACCCAGAGCGGGTGATTGATGTCATCCGGGGTGTACACGGGGATGTTGTGCTCAGCCGCGACCTCCGCCACGGATGAAAACCAAATCGCTTCTTCCGGTGAGTCCGGGTAAGTGAAAACGGCCTGGATCTCAAAACCGTTGCGTATGAGGGCACGAATGCCTTCACATCCAACATTTTGATACGCTGCGACCACTGTTTTCATAACGCATTCTCCATATTTCAATTTTTCTTCAGCCAGCTGTGTTGGCCAGGTTAAATATAAAAATTATTCTCTTGGCGACGCTGCCTGCTGAGAAACAATTTCACGAATAAAGTAACGCGGCCGCGCCCGCACATCGTTGTAGATGCGGCCGATGTATTCACCCAGCAGACCCATCGCCAGGATCTGCGTGCCCATGAAAATAAACAGGATGGCAAACACGGTGAACACGCCTTGTGCCGCCCATTCCGGGCCGTAGATGATACGCAATACGATCAATAATCCGGCAAGAATAAAACCGAGTATCGCCAGGCCGCCACCGATCAGACTCAACAGACGCAAGGGGAAGGTCGTCATCGAGGTCAGCAGGTCGAATTGCAGGTTGATTAACTTGAGCAGACTGTACTTGGATTGATCAAATTCGCGTTTGGCATGTTCCACCGGCACTTCCGCGGTCTTGTGCGCAAACATATTGCCCAGCACCGGGATAAACGTGCTGCGCTCATGGCACTGCAGCATGGCATCGACGACCGTGCGACGATAGGCGCGCAACATGCAACCATAGTCGTGCATCAGGACACCGGTGGCCATTTGCACGGCCTTGTTGACCAGGAATGAGGAAAATTTACGAAACAGGCTGTCCTTGCGTAACTGGCGCACGCTGCCCACCACGTCGGCACCGTTGTCGATCTCGGCCAGCAACTTGGGGATCTCTTCCGGTGGATTCTGCAGGTCGGCATCCAGGGTCACTACCACCTCCCCGCAAGACTGGGCCAGACCGGCCATCACCGCGGAGTGTTGGCCGTAATTGCGATTGAGGATCACGCCAACGATATGGGCGTTGTCCTGGCTGGCTTGTTTGATCATCTCCACGGACTGGTCACGACTGCCGTCATCGACCAGCACGATCTCATAGGATTTACCGATAGCATCACAGGTCGTGGTGCAGCGCTCGATGAGTTCGCGCAGATTCACCTCCTCGTTATAGACGGGGATGACCAGGGATAAATACACCGAATTCATTTCGATGAGCTCCTTACAATGTCTTTGATTGCCTCGACGACGCGGGTGACGTCATCGTCGTGCATGTCCGGGAACAAGGGCAACGAACAAATGCGATGCGAGTTCCATTCCGTGTTCGGCAGCGAATAGGGGTGCCGATACTGTTCACGATAATATTTTTGCAGGTGCGCGGCCTTGAAATGCAACCCGCTGCCAATCCCCCTGGCCTTGAGTTCTGCCATGAAAGTATCCCGATCCAGACCGGCCTTGTCGGTGTCGACCCGCACAATAAATAAATGCCAGGCATGACGCGTGGTCGTCGCCGGTGTCGTCAACGGCAAGACCGCATCGATAGCTGCCAATTGGGTTAAGTACTGTTGCGCGAGTTCTGCCCGGCGTGCATTCATTTGTGCAAGGCGGGCGAGTTGGCCAATCCCCAAAACCGCATTCATGTCCGGCAGATTGAATTTGTAACCTGGCTCCTGCACTTCTGCCTGGGGGGCGCGTCCCTGACTCTGACGGTCAAATGCATCGGCGCCAAGGCCGTGAAACTTGAGTCTCCGGATCCGATCCGCGAGCGCCGCATCATCAGTACAAAACATCCCACCCTCGCCGGTGGTGATGTTCTTGATCGGATGAAAAGAAAAGATCACCGTGCCGTCACGGCCAATCTCGCGGCCCTGGTACTGGGTACCGATGGCATGGGCAGCGTCTTCGATCAGGGGGATGCCGTGTGTGGCGGCCAGCTGACGTAGGGGATCCAGCTCGGCGGCTGCCCCTGCGTAGTGAACCGGGATAATCAGGCGGGTACGCTCGCTAATCAACGGTGCAACCGTCTCTGCCGTGATCATGAGGGTATCGCGATCGACATCGGCAAACACCGGGGTCGCACCGCAGAGGGTAATCAGGTTGACGGTGGAGACCCAGGTCAGCGACGGGGTGATGACTTCATCACCGGGTCCGATACCCAGGGCATGCAGGGCCAGTTGCATGCCGGCAGTCGCAGAGGACAGGGCTATCGCATGCTGGCTGCCCGTGGCATCACACACACCCTGTTCAAACTCCGTGCATTTGATACCAGTGGTGATCCAGCCGGAACGCAGGACGTCGCTAACCGCGGCTATCTCGCTTTCAGTGATCGAGGGCTTGGAGAATGGGAGAAAAGGGATGTCCACTACCGGCAACTCCGGATGTGCATAGAATTAGAAACCTTATATTAAATGGGTATAACGTAACGAGTTGAATATGTTCGTGAATTACGCTGGCCTTGTGTAAAAAATCACCAACTTGCTCTCATCACATGACGCAATATCCGGGCTTTTATCCGTTCTTCAGCAACCCGGCGCCACTGGCCAAAATCGGGGCACAAAATACCATTAAATGCGGTTTTTTGCACTAAACCATTTACTGTTCAAGAGCTTAGTGCCTGACGTGAGTGGCGCCTGCTGGGGCAGGTGAGGACGAAACATACGGGCCCGTGAAAATAAACGGGCAGGGCGTTAAAAGCCCTATATATATAGAGTCAGGCCTTATGCACACCCATCGCATTTTGTTTGATGGCCAGGCTGAATATCATCATCCGCTCTGATCATCGTCGGTTACGAGTAGCCAGACAAGTACACGACCGTGCACTGCTCCCACAATCGCGCCAGCGAGTAACAATGACAACCCAACAGCGATGACGATGAGTAGCGGGTTTGTAATGATGGCACTGATGTGTGCACCGGCAAAGATGACTGGCATCCCCGCTGCCCAAGCCAGGGCATTGGCCGGCAACCACCAGCCACTGTGTGTGCGTAGGCACTGGCGGAGGCAACGCCACTGAAAGAATGCCAGGATCGGTCCGGCTATCATGCCCAGACCAGCGGCGAATAACAGCCGTAGCCATTCACTGATCTCAGGAGGTGCCGTGGCCTCACCAGAGTTAGCGATATTCATCAAAGTGCTGGGGAACATGCCGAGGATCCAGGCAAGCATAGCCCCAACGACGGTGGCACGAATCCAGCCGCGTAACGTGGGGAGCTTTTGTCGCAGTACTCGGAACTGGGCAAACCCAACTACCAATCCTTCGAACGCACCCAACAGAATGAAGATCACAGCGAAGCGGAGGGCGGCTAACACGCTGTGGGGTTCACCGAGTTGCGTGACAAAGAGGTAACCCACCGCCGCGACACTGCCCAGTCCAATGAACTCGGCGAGACTATTGGCTACAATCCATCGCCACCAGAATTTTGTCGACCAGGTTTCAGCAGGCATGCAATGAAGAATGTTGCAGCAATGGATTGCGCTAGGTGTTACCCGGCCAGATAAATTCCACCCGGACACCGCTGGGTTCATAACATATCATGTGTTTGGCCGGGCCTTGCCGTACCAGCTCGGGGGCGAATTCAATCGGCACATTCTGATTGACGAGTTTTTCATGGAGTGTGTCCAGATCAGATTCAGTATCAACCTGGAACGCGATGTGGTGCAGGCCGACGTTACGGTTCTTATCAAATGAAGTGGCTGGTGTTTCCTTGGTTTGCCACAGCGTTAGCATGTTGGTGCCGTCGCTGACGAATATCGCGGGATACTCATCGTTTCTGCGCACCTCCTGCCAGCCGAGTAAACTGGTGAAAAAGGCCGCGCTCTCTTCAAGCCTGGAAACGGTCAGGCCAACATGGTGTACACCTTTGGTGATGGGAGTGTCCATAAAACTCCTTGTTAAATTTCAGTTCTAAATCCAGTTAATGCAATCTACTGTTGTTCGGTTTTCTTGCATCTAATTGTTTGGTTCGACAATTCGCATTTCTGTTAAATCGAGCCAGGCGCATTTTTTACTATTGTATGCGGTAATGTTTGGTGGAGGGAGTGCTGGTTCACTAAAACAGCCTCCCGCGATACCTGTCATCTTTGAAATATCCGGTAATCCTGAAAATCGTGAGATTTTCCAGAATAATGTCGTGCCGCAGTTTCTGCAGAAATGCCGTTGCTGGGATGTTTCCTCCGTGTCAATCTCATAGATGGCAGTTTCGCCTTGCCGACCAACGATTTGTGAATCCATGAAATACACGGAGATGCCGAAGGCGCTGCCAGTGCGTTTCTTACAGTTATCGCAGTGGCACACAAGATGAATTTTTGGGTCGCCGTCTGTCTGTATTGCTGTTTGTCCACAAC
>JBECKZ010000006.1:0-3701 GCA_040235555.1 Thiohalomonadales bacterium
GTCCATTTCCGTCAGGTGTAACTGGTGGGCCGCCACATCGGCGGTGATATTGAGCCCGTCGTATTTGGCGCGGCCAATCATCTGAATCGCACGGGCAGTGGACAAGCGGCCGAAATGCACACGCGCACCGGTTTGCTCGACCAGCATCAGGTAATTGGCTACCGCCTGGGTCTCAGCTGCTTCTGGTATCCCCGCAAGGCCGAGGCGCAGACTGACTGCGCCTTCGTGGGCGACACCGGAATTGGATAACATGCTCACCTGGGTTTGCAGGAATACGGTCATGTCAATGCTGGCGGCATATTCCAGCGCGCGCCGCAATACCAACGGATTGTCACAATTACGCATGGCGTTGCTAACGCCGACACACCCCGCCTGTTTTAAGTGGGCCATTTCACTCAGACGTTCACCTTCGAGTCCCAGAGTCAGGGCACCCAGGGTAAACACGCGGCAATAACCGGCGTCCTGGTTGGCGCGATGAATCCATTCCACCACCGCCGGTGTATCGATTACGGGCGTCGTATCTGGCGGGATACACAAACTGGTGATGCCACCGGCGACTGCCGCGCGTGTCTCCGAGGCAATGGTGCCCTTGTGTTCCTGGCCGGGTTCGCGCAGGCGTGCGGCGAGGTCAACGAATCCGGGGCAGACGATTTGATTGGTGGCATCAATGGTCTGATCGGCAGTGAACCCATCCGGTGCTGCGCCTACTGCCACGACCTTGCCGTCGGCCACATAGACATCCTGATGCGTATCGATCTGGTTGCGTGGGTCGATGAGCTGGCCATTGAGGATCGCGATACGCATGTCAGACTTCCTGTTTGCGACCGAGGACCATGGACATGATTGCCATGCGCACAGCGATGCCGTTGGTCACCTGTTCGATGATGACCGATTGCGGACCGTCAGCCACGGTAGATTCGATCTCGACCCCGCGGTTGATCGGGCCGGGGTGCATCACGATGGCATCGGGTTTGGCCAGCGCCAGTTTTTCCTGGGTCAGACCATATTGCATAAAGTACTCTGCCTCGCTCGGTAACATTGCACCCTGCATGCGCTCGCGTTGCAGGCGCAGCATCATGATTACGTCCACATCCCTCAGGCCTTCGTGCATGTCGTGAAAGACGTGCACACCCAGGCTGGCCGCTTCACGCGGGATCAGGGTGTGTGGACCGATAGCACGAATTTCCGGGACACCGAGAATGTTCAGTGCATGGATCTCGGAACGCGCCACCCGTGAGTGTTTGATATCGCCGACGATAGCAACACTTAAGTTCTGAAAGTCCGGTTTGTGCTTGCGTATCGTAAAGACATCCAGCATGCCCTGGGTCGGATGGGCATGACTCCCGTCACCGGCATTGATGACACTGATGTGCGGGGCGACGTGCTCGGCAATGAAATGGGCCGCGCCACTTTGGTTGTGCCGCACCACGAACATGTCACAGTGCATCGCCTCCAGGTTGCGCAGCATATCGAGCAGGCTTTCACCCTTGCTGGTGGACGAGGTGTTGATGTTGATATTGAGCACGTCGGCAGACAGGCGTTTTGCCGCCAGTTCAAAGGTGGTGCGGGTACGGGTACTGGGCTCGAAGAACAGATTTACGATGGTATAGCCACGCAGCAGGGGCACCTTTTTTACCGAACGGGTGCCAACCGTAGTGAATTTCTCGGCGTTATCGAGAATCTCGGTGATGGTTTGACGGGGCAGGCCTTCGATCGTCAGGAAATGGCGCAACTTGCCGGATTGATCGAATTGAATATCCTGCTTACTCACGCGCTCTCCTGTATTTCCAGCCGCAGCTTGTCCGGGCCGGTGAGCTTGATTTGCTGGTTAGGGGCCAGATGCACATGTACCCCGGTGACGTCTGGGGTAATCGGCAGTTCGCGTCCACCGCGATCCACCAGGGTGACCAATATTACCGAGGCTGGCCGGCCGTAATCAAAAATTTCATTCAGGGCAGCGCGAATGGTGCGCCCGGTATGCAGTACGTCATCAACCAGGATGATATGTTGATCGTCAACCTCGAACGGCAGGTTAGAGGGTTGTACCTGCGGGTGCATGCCGATGCGGGTAAAGTCGTCGCGATAAAATGTGATGTTCAGGGTGCCCAGGGGTTGTTTCAGATTCAGCGCCTTGTGTAGGGCCTCGGCGATCCAGACACCACCGGTATGAATACCAATCATGCTCGGTTCGACGATGCCACGACTCACCAATAGCTGATGCAGTGTGTTCGTCATGTACTTCAGCAGTGCTTGTGGTGTTGGCAGGGATGACATCGTTATTGTGTTTTCTCGTTAACTTGCCTGATTGTTGAGCCAGGTCTGCAAAATAATGGCGGCTGCCAGTTTATCGATATTTGCCTTGTCGCGCTTGTGACTGCGGGAGCGGTCGCTGCCTGCCAGCCGTGCCTCGGCCTCCAGAGAACTCAAGCGTTCATCAACCCAGACGACGGGCAGATTGTACCGTTGTTGCAACTGTTTCCCAAAATCCTCGATGAGTGGGGCCAGGGAATGAGGGGTGTCATCCATGTTGTGCGGCATACCGACGACCAACAGATCAGGCTGCCATTCCTGGATCAATTCACTGATCGCGGGCCAGTCCGGGCCGCTTTGGTTGTTGTGCAGGGTGCGCAGGCCTTGCGCAGTGCGGGTCAATTCCTGACCAACAGCGACGCCGATACGCTTACTGCCGTAATCGAACCCCAGCAGGGTGCGGTATTGGCTCACGCGTGGCCGATGTCCGTGGACAGGTTTTTCAGTTCCACGCCGAGTAAATGGGCCGAGGCGGTCCAGCGTTGTTCGATGGGGGTATCGAAGATGATCGCCGGGTCGGCATTGCCATTGAGCCAGGCATTGGCCGCCAGTTCGTTCTCCAGTTGCCCGGCACCCCAGCCGGCATAACCGAGAGTAATGAGGAAACGCTCGGGCCCATTGCCCCTGGCAATTGCCTCAATAATGTCCTGGGACAGGGTCACGCCGATATTATCGGTGATCGGCATAGTCGCTTCCCACTGACCGATGCCCTCGTGTAACACGAATCCGCGTTCAGTTTGCACCGGTCCACCCTGGTATATCGGGATATACGGATGCTGATCTCGGGTGTCGTCGATCTTGAGAAAGCTCAGGAGTTCGGCAAACTCGATATCCAGTGGCCGGTTGATGACCAGGCCCATGGCGCCTTCTGTGTTGTGATCACACATGTAGGTGACAGTCTGCTGAAAGTTGGGATCCGCCAGCGAAGGCATGGCGATCAGGAACTGGTTAGTGAGGTTAGCGGTGTCTGTCATGATCAGTCGTCGGCTGGTGTCATATCAGTTAAATGTAGTGGACAGGCCCTGCTTGACCCGGAAACGCCATACCAGTGAGATATGGAGGACATCGGTATCTTTCAAGATCGCCTGGGTCAATGGCGGGAATGGAGCGGCCATTTTGACGATTTGGGTCGCTGCGTTGTCCAGCAGCTTATGGCCGGAAGACCGCAACACATTTATGGATTCAATGCTGCCGTCAGGGTTGATACCAACGTCCAGCAGCAGGTTGCCGCTGATATTGCGACGGATCGCCTCCTCCGGGTAATTGAGACTGCCGAACTTCTCGACCTTATCGCGCCAGGCCTCGATGTAGCTGGCGAAACGATATTCCTTGGCATTGATGCCGGTGACGTAAGTATGCGTCGGGGTGTGTTGGTAGGCCTGTTTTAACTC
>JBECKZ010000072.1:0-8313 GCA_040235555.1 Thiohalomonadales bacterium
TGGGAGTTCCAGTATTGTCACATCGAAGGCTCGGAGTTAATCCCGATGCGCGAGATTCCCGCTGCAGCAGCGCAACTGGACCCGGTGCAGGAAATCGTGGTGATCTGCCACCATGGTATTCGCAGTCGTCAGGTTGCATACTATCTGGAGCGTCTGGGCTTCACCAAGCTGATCAACCTTGAAGGCGGTGTCGAAGCCTGGGCCCAGGATGTCGACCCAACAATGGAACGGTACTGAAATGATGCAAAAACGAACAAAAATACTTGTCTTCCTGATTACTTGCTTCGGCGGTGTCACGCCACTAAGGGCAGAAAACCTGATAGATATCTATAAGCTGGCCAGGCAAAACGATCCGACCTACCTGGCTGCGGTGGCTGAGTACAATGCGGCCAAGGAAACCGGCAATCAGGCCTGGTCGGCCGTGCTACCACACGTAGGTCTGAGTGGTACCCATTCCGAAATCAATAACACGAAATACGACACGACTTTCGGTTCCTTATCCGGAAAATATCACACCGACAGCTATAGCCTGAGCCTGACCCAAACCCTCTTCCACAAGGAACAGTTTGATCGCATTAGTCAGGCCGATGCCCAGGTGGCACAGGCCGAAGCCAAATTTAACAGCGCCAAACTCGATTTGATCGTCCGCACCTCACAACGTTACTTCAACGTGCTCGCGGCAGCAGACAACCTGGTCTTTGCCAAGGCCAACAAGGAAGCCATCGAACAACAATTACAGCAAACCAAACAACGCTTTGACGTGGGCCTGACGGCGATTACCGATGTACACGAGGCCCAGGCTCGCTATGATGCATCGGTAGCCTCCGCCATCACCGCCCAGAATCAGCTGGATATCAGCAAGGAAGAATTGCGTGAGATCACCCACGAGGCACCCGGCCAACTGGCCACGCTTGAAGACAACAGCCCATTGGTGACACCAGACCCGGCGGATGTCGAGAAATGGGTCAAAACTGCTTTGGATCGCAACCTCTTACTGCTCGCAGCGCAAAAGGCCATGGATGCTGCCCAGTATGGCGTGGGGATTGCGAAGGCTGGTCACCTGCCGACACTCGACCTAAAAGCTGACTACACCAACTACGAGGCGAGCGGTGGTTTAACCAGCAAAACCGAAGGCACCACGGTGGCACTGGTCCTGAACTTTCCCCTGTATGCCGGCGGCGGTGTGAGCTCCGCATCACGCCAGGCCGCCGCTCAGTATCAACAGGCCAGAGAACTGTATGAACAGCAGCGTCGCGCCACCGAGCGTGGCACTCGCAACAGTTATCTGACTGTAATTGCCGACATCAGCACCGTTAATGCCCTCAAGCAGGCCTTGCGTTCTTCCCAAACGGCACTGGAAGCGACCAAGGCCGGATTCGATGTAGGCACACGAACCGCCGTGGAAGTGCTGGATTCACAACAACTGGTATTTCAGGCACGCAGTAATTACGCCAAATCCCGTTACGATTACATCCTGGAAACGTTGCTGCTGAAGCAATCTGCCGGGACCTTAACCGAAACGGACATAAATAGCATTAACAACTGGCTGCAGTGATCCGGCAGTGCCATGACAACATCATTGCTTTGTCAGGCCCAGCGCAGCCAGTTACTGATTATCGATGTCCAGGAACGTCTTGCCCAAACCATGGACGACGACGTCCTGGACAAACTCATACGCAATACCAATATCCTGATTGAAGCCGCAACGACGCTGGAGATCCCCATCCTGCGAACAGAACAATACCCCAAGGGCCTGGGCCCCACCCTTCCGGCGATCGCTGCTAAATTACCTGCAGGACAAACTGCGCATGAGAAAACCTGTTTCTCCAGTTGCGGCGCTGCCGGGATCGAGTCTTTTTTGAATGATGCGACACGCAAACAAATCGTCATCACCGGCATGGAGACGCATATCTGTGTGCTGCAGACCGCCATCGAATTGCAGCAGCAGGGCAAACAGGTCTTCGTGGTTCAGGACGCGGTGTGTTCCCGCCGTAAAAAACATTTTAAAAACGCACTTGCCCGCATACAGCAGGCGGGGATCATCATTAGCAATGTCGAATCGGTATTGTTTGAATGGTTGCACGATGCAAGTCATCCGCAGTTTAAAACACTTTCAAGACTTATCCGCTAAAATACAAATATTTCACAATCCAGATAATTAAATGTCGGATAACGCCAGTCCTTATCAAGCACGCTATTTGTTAAACCCGCTGCACTGGCCCCTGTGGCTGCTGCTCGGCTTGTTGTATCTCACCACGCTGTTGTCATACCGCATGATCCTGTTGCTGGCCCATATTCTCGGTTGGATGGGTTTTTATCTGCTGCCGCAACGGCGGCGCATCATCCGTACCAATTTGCGCCTGATATTCCCGCAACTGGATGACACAACCATTCGCCAACTGATAAGAAAAACTTTTTTCTCCTCCAGCCTGATGTTGTTCGAAATGATCTGGGCCTGGTGGGGCAGTGATAGAAAACTTCAGCCCCTGGTCAGATTCGAAGGCCTGGAGAATTTGCAGGCTGCCGAGGCTCAGGGTAAAGGGGTCATTTTGCTCGGGTCACACTTCTCGACGCTCGAGATACAGGGTCGCTTCATGGCCTACAAAGTAGAGAACCTGTATCCCACTTACAAGCGGGCGCATAACAGTTTGTTTGAACTGGTAATGACCCACAGCCGTCGTCATATGAATAAAGGACTCGTCGCCAGTAGCGACATGCGCGGTATCCTCAAGCTGCTTAAACAAAAACAAATCGTCTGGTATGCCCCGGATCAGGATTTTGGAATTGATCGTTCGGTGTTCGCGCCGTTTATGGGTGTGCAGACCGCCACCCTGACCATGACCGCGCGCCTGGCCAAGGTCTCCGGCGCCCCTATGCTGCCCTTGTATTGTGAACGCCTGCCCGGCACACAAGGTTATGTCATGCGAATTGGGGCACCGCTGCCGGATTTTCCCAGTGGCGATGATGTCCGGGATGCCACCGCTATCAATGCCGCCATCGAACGACAGGTACGACGCGTCCCTGAGCAATACCTGTGGGGGCATCGCCGTTTCAAAACCCGGCCACATGGCGATAAACAGGTTTATAAACTGAAACGCAAACACCTGCGCCGCTACACCTTGACCCACGCCCTGCTGGCCTTGCCAGTTATCGGCTATACATTATGGACGGCACTACGACAACGTGACAGCCGTTATCTGCGTGAACGTCTGGGACTGGCACATCAGGATTCTGCCGAGTTGATTATCCACGCCGCTTCCATCGGTGAAGTCAATGCGGTGATCCCGTTAATTGAGATGATTCTGTCGCACCGACCACAGACCACCATCCTGTTTAGTGTGAATACGCCAAGTGGTCGCAACACGGCGCAAAGACGCCTGGATGATCGGGTCCGCTATACCTATATGCCTGTCGATTGGCGCTGGCTGGTTTATCGATACCTAGGGCAGGTATCACCTAGATGTGTCTTGATCATGGAAACCGAACTGTGGCCAAACTTTGCTGAGTGTTGTTATTACCGCGGTATCCATAACATCATCATCAACGCACGGTTGTCAGAACGCAGTATCAATTCTTCCCGGCATATACGTCTATGGCAAAGCCAGGCCATCCAGTTTACCTATGCGATCCTGGCCCGTAGCGAAGAAGATGCCAGACGTTACCTTGCGCTCAGCGCCGCACCTGATTATGTACAGGTGCTAGGCAATATCAAATATGCCTCAACCGGGACCCAGCCAGTAGATGCAATTGAACTGGGACGCGACTATGTGCTGTTCGCCTCTTCCCGTGATACAGAGGAAAAACAAATTATCCAAACCTGGCTGTCGTTGCCTGGTGATAAACCCCTGCTGGTGATCGCGCCGCGCCATATCCAGCGTGCCAACAGCATCATTCAGGAGCTACAGACATTGACCCCGGCAATTGCTGTGCGCAGTCGTCAGGAAAGTATATGCGCCACCACGGCGGTCTATCTGGCTGACACCTTCGGTGAACTCAAGGGTTTTATCAGCGGCGCACGCTTTGTGATTATGGGCGGTTCCTTCGCCCCCTTCGGCGGACAAAACATCATCGAAGTCGCCAATGCCGGCCAGGCAGTGGTGTTTGGCCCACATATGAAAAATTTTCAGAGTGAGGCGCAGGACTTAATCGCCGCAGGCGCCGCACGCCAGGTCGAGGATATCCATCAGCTTGCTACGGTATTGGCAGACCTGTTAGCCAACCCCAAACAATGCCAACAGATGGGGGAACACGGTAAACAATTGGTGGCACGCCATCAGCACATTGCAACCGACTACCTCCAACGCTTGCAGGTATATTGTCCGTGGCTGGCCGAACCCGGTCAGGCAGAATAACCCGTCATCAACGCCTGCCAGTTCCCTTCATTGAAATGAAACTGGCTATCCAGAGTTAGCAGCTTGATGAAAGAACGCCGTAATCGCTGCAATGAATTATATTTCCACCTGCCGTGCTGAACGACACCACTCTTGTCAAAATCGATCAGATAAATCTGCATCTGCTTATCGAGCAGGATATTATGGGCATTGAGATCGGCATGATAAATATCATGGCGGTGGAACATGCGAATGCATTCTCCAATCTTGCGCCAGAGGGTATTGTCGAGCGAACGCTCAGACAGTATGCGAGATAATGGTTCGCTGTCGGGAATGCGCCTTATCAGCATATCCGCCCGATAAAACCCGTTGTAGCGCAGGACCCGAGCCGCCAGCGGATAAGGTGATGGCAAACCTAGCGCCTGCAGTTTTACTAACAGATGATATTCACGCCAGGCACGCGTTTTCTCCAGCCCTGTCCACACATACCAATCCGCTGTGATCTTGGCAGCCAGACCACCACGACAGAAATGCCGCAGGACATAACTCTGTTCTTTGTTTTGGATGAACCAGGCTCGGCCACGGCCGGCTGAAACACTCTGTATCTCACCAAGGGTACGCCAGTATTCGGGCTCAAACCATTGCATCGAGATCTGCCCTGCGAGCTGCGCATCGTATATGATGTAGCCGTTATTGACCCGTTCGCTGATGGATTTGATCTCTGATGAGTTTGCCACTGACCACGCCTCCTGAATCGCTGTGCATTCTACGCCTTTCCGCCGTGGGTGACATCAGTCATACCCTGCCCGTCGTGCGCACCATTCAACATACCTGGCCGCACACACGTCTCGCCTGGATCATTGGCAAGAGCGAATATCAACTTGTCTATGACATCCCGGATATTGAGTTCATCGTATTTGATAAAAAGGCAGGACTACGCGGTTATCTGGATGTACGCAAACATCTGCGTAATCGTCGCTTCGATGTCCTGTTGCACATGCAGATGTCGCTACGGGCCAGTATGCTGTCACTGTTCGTGGACAGTCCGATTAAACTGGGTTTCGATCGGCAACGCGCCAAGGACTTGCAGTGGTTGTTCACCAATCACCAGATCGCCTATCAGCCGGGGCAGCACGTCATCGATAGTTTTTTTGGTTTCAGCGAGGCGCTGGGGATACCTCAAAAACGGCTAGAGTGGAATATCCCGATTCCGAATGAGGCATACGAGACGCTGCAGGAGCAGCTACCTGTCGAAACGCCCTATCTGGTACTCAGCCCCTGCTCGAGCATGGCTTATCGCAATTGGGATGCACTGCGTTATGCTGAAGTGGCTGATTACGTCAGCAAGAAATATGGACTGACTATCGTACTCTCCGGTGGACCCAGTGCGATCGAACACGAGTTTGGGCGGATTATCAGCGAGCACTGCCAGTGCGCAGTGGTCAATCTCATTGGTAAGACCACGCTAAAGCAATTATTGGCCTTGTTACAAGGCGCTAAACTGGTCATCGCGCCGGATGCAGGTCCTGCCCATCTGGCCAATGCCGTAGAGACACCGGTGATTGGTTTATATGCCACAACCAACCCGGATCGGGCACGGCCATATAACTGGCCGCAGTTAGTCGTCAATAAATATCCGGAGGCCATACTAGGCAAATTTGGTAAAACTGTTGCAGAATTACCCTGGGGGACACGGGTAAGGGACGATGGTACAATGTTGCGTATACAAGTAGATGATGTCACTGGCGTAATTGATCGCTTGCTAAGTGACACTTAACCATTCGGTCATTAACATGCGCTTATTTCACGATATCAAACTTCTCCTGCGTTCCGGTTCCTGGGACTTCATGCGCGGTTGGAAACCCGGTTCGGAAAACTATGACAAACCTCTCTTTGTTTATCGCTGGCATGACCGCCAGGTATATTATCGGCCGGGTACCAGCGACCGCGGCCTGGTGTACGAAATCCTGATACGCAAACCGCATAAGGCTGAATACCACGTCGACGACCGGGTAAATCCGAAAGTGATTGTTGATATCGGCGCCAATATTGGGATTACCTCGGTTTGGCTGAACCGGAAATTCCCTGATGCCAAAATTTACAGCTTTGAACCCATGCGGGATAACTTTGAGATCCTGCAAAAAAATATTGCCGGCATCGCAAACATTCAGGCTTTTAATTTTGGTCTGGGTGATACCGATGGGGAGTTTGATATCTATTCCAACGTGGATACTAACAATCGGGGCGGCTTTTCAATCTATCAGCGTGATGACGATCCGGACAATCTGGGTACCAATACCGCATCGGTCGGCAAGATTCAGATTCGCAAGGCCGGTGATGCATTGGCTGAACTTGGTATCACAACAATTGACCTGCTTAAAATCGATACCGAGGGTGCAGAATATGACATTCTTACGAGTATCCCTGACAGTTACCTCCAGGATTGTCAATGGGTCATGGGTGAGCTGCACGGGATAAAGAATTTTGAAAGCCTGGCTCTCCTGAATAAATGGATGGCGATTGAAATGCGTAAACGTATTACCAGCGAGTTGTTTATTTTCTTTGGTCTTAACCGGCAATTGCTGTAAATCCCCAGGAGAGTATATCAGGTGAATTCCAATACCCTGATTTCCATCGTTATCCCTGCGTATAATGAACAGGAGGTGCTAGCGACCTTTCATCAGCGCCTCACGGCAGCGCTTGCCGACATCAACTACGCCATCGAAACCGTCTATATCAATGACGGCAGTACTGACAAAACCCTGGCAATCCTGAAAGACCTGTATGCCAGTGACCCCCGTGTCACCATAGTCGATTTAAGTCGTAATTTTGGCAAGGAGATTGCGCTTACAGCCGGTCTACATAAGGCACAAGGTGATGCTGTGGTGGTCATTGATGCCGATCTGCAGGACCCACCCGAACTGATCCCGCAACTCATCACAGAGTGGAATAACGGTTACGACGTCGTATACGCCCGCCGTACCCAGCGCAAGGGCGAGACCTGGTTGAAAAAGGCCAGTGCCACAGGTTTCTACCGGGTGATCCAGCGCCTGAGTAAAGTCCGTATTCCGGAAGACACCGGGGACTTTCGCCTGTTGAGTCGGCGCGCAGTGGATGCACTCAATACCTTGTCTGAACAACACCGGTTTATGAAAGGGCTGTTTGCCTGGATTGGTTATAAACAAAAAGCCGTCTATTATAATCGCGACCCACGTTTCGCCGGCAAAACCAAATGGAATTACTGGAAGTTGTGGAATTTTGCCATTGATGGCATTACCTCGTTCACTACTGCACCACTTAAGTTTGCCACCTATATCGGTTTTCTCACAGCCTTTGTTGCCTTTGTCTATGGCAGTTATATGCTGGTGCGCACCCTGGTCTACGGCAACCCGGTTCCTGGTTATCCGTCCCTGATCGTAATTATCCTGTTTCTGGGTGGGGTACAACTCATGGCTATCGGAATAGTGGGTGAATATGTCGGCCGCATCTTTACCGAGACCAAACGCAGGCCTTTGTATTTTATCAATGAATACCAGCCGTGCCGTAACGCTGAAAAAGATAAAAATCCATAATCCTATCTGTAGACAGACGCGCTTGCTTTCCAGACACACCCTCAGGCAATTCATATATTTCACCGCCATTGGTGGAATTGGTACTGGTGGACAATATGTCACGCTCATCGCACTGGTGGAAGGAAACGTATTGCCAGCCCTGCCCGCCTCGATTATAGGCTTCATCGTCGGTGCAGTGATAAATTATTTTCTAAATTACCACTTCACCTTCAAAAGTAATAAATCGCATAAAGAAGCAATGAGTAAATTTTTCATCGTTGCGTTAATTGGTGCCCTGATTAATACCGCCCTGATGTATGTCGGTATTAATATCCTGCAGATTTTTTATCTACTGGCACAGATTGTTGCGACAGGGATTGTGCTGTTGTGGAATTTTACCGCCAACAAATTGTGGACCTTCAAACTGGAAA
>JBECKZ010000098.1:0-24447 GCA_040235555.1 Thiohalomonadales bacterium
GGTCAACGGCATGATATCACTAGCACCTCAAGCACAATCACCAATCAGGACAGCTATCAGGTCTTTGTAAAAGTCAGTATGGGCTGGACACCCAGGATTTAACCTGGAGCAATGCTGTGTGGATCACAAAAATGAATTGGTGTGTGCCGACAGGATCGGCAATCATCAATATGAATAATCTAGGAGCGAGAAAGATGTGTCGGACAATCAATGCCATGGTTTGCGGAATTATAGCACTAGGCATGCTTTGTATCGTGTCAACCGCGCATGCTGCAATTACAAATATTGTCGCGACACCCGGCATGCAGCACATTGCGACAGGCCAGTCGACATCGTTCACTGTCACCTGGACGGTGACGTCGAATCTTAATTCGCCTTTGCGTTCCACCTCCGGGCGCTTTGGTACCCCGGATATTATCTTTGCGACCGTGAATACGGTTCTGAATCAAACTGCGACTGCGGGCTCGCCCGTGTCGCTGGTGGAAACCGTGATCGTGCCTGCTTCCGTCGCAGTGGCGGCGCAACAGCAAGGTCTGAGTTCGATTACATATGCGCGCGATTTTGTTGATGATGATGGTATTGCCACGACCGGCAGTGTCACGATTTATTTCACCTCCGCGCTGGGGGCAACGTTCGGTGTCAGCCGCGTGGCCCTGTCCTTTGATGATGGCACACCTGTTCGGATTGCCCAGGTCCATGATAAATTGCATGCACGCGCGGAACTGACAGTTACCGGTACCGGTTTATTACAGGCAACCTGGGAGGTGGCCAGTCCCCCGAGTACACAGGGTGAGGCATTTTTTCTGCCGCTCACCCAGGTGCAACAACATCTGAGCGCTGGGGAAACAGCCGTACTGCAAAGTCCGCCACTACCGGCCAATTTACCTGGACTGTATCTGGTGCGTTTGCGCATCATTACACCGTTAACATCGTTTGAAGTACCCATCATTCGTTACTTCGTAGGTGAAGGGCGGCCGGGCCACGGACTGCCTCCTGCACCAATCTCGGTACTTAAGCCGGGGAATCTCGCTTTACTGGCGGCTGACACCCGATTCATTTGGTCACCCGTCAAGGAAGCGCGTATCTATCAGTTGGAAATTTATGCTGTTCCGACACGCAATCTACCAACGTTGCCTGCCATGGGCGACACTGAACAGGGGCCATCGGCGAAAGAAGTCAGCACAGTCTTGTCACAACGGCCACTTACCGGAGTTTTGATCCCAGCCGGGAATACTCAGACAGCACTATCTTCGATGGTGCGAACCCATTTGTTGCCTGGACAGATATATTACTGGCGCCTATTGGCGATTGACGAAAGTGGCGTGGTTATCGGACGCAGCCCGGTACGGGAGCTACATACTCCCTGATACTGTGATGAGCGTGAGATAAGGATCTGAACATGCGGTATTGGGTTCAAGATAACAGGCTGGCTGCAACTATCTTGATGCTGTTTGTTAGCAGCCTGCTGGTATCGTCAACGCATGTTGTCGCACAGGAAACCCTGCGAGTCCAGCCCGGTGTGACGACTGATCGCCAGCTCACGGTTACACCGACACCTCAGCTGATGGTGCCGGCACCGCAAAAGCTCACCGTGCTATCCGCTTCACCAGCCACAATTACCCAGGGGGCGCAAATTAACCTGGTCATTACCGGGCAGGGCTTTGTCAACGGGATGAAGTTTGATTTTGGCCCCGGAATTAGTTTGTTAATGGCACCGACCATCGTCGGGTCTACCCAGGCTACCGTCAGCATTACCGCCACACAGTCTGCCACGCCAGGCAGCCGACCCATCAAAGCTTCGGCTATCATCGGAGATCGGCTAATGACCGCCAGTGGCCCGGCGGTACTCATCATCACGCCAGCGCCGGTGCGAACGTATGGTATGCCAGTCAATCCTTCACCCGATGGCAATCCCGATCAATCACCTGCCAGCACCAGCCAGCCGACGCGCGGTGGTTTTGGGATCAACCGTTTTGTGCAGCCAAAGAGCAGTATCATGTCGATCCAGCCGAATATATTACAGCGCGGCAAAACTTATGATCTCACTCTATACGGGCAAAATCTCAAGCCGGATATGAAACTGGATCTGGGCGCAGGCATTAGCGCAACCTCTGCGCCCGTGGTGACAAATACCAGTTCGGCCAGTTTGCACGTGCAGGTCAATAGTAACGCCGCGGTGGGGGTGCGTAATGCGAAGCTGCAATCTGGTAGTGGCGGGACCTGGGTCATTCAGACGGCGACCTTGCAGGTGCAGTCTCCCCGATTTGTGACGCAAACGAACGTCAATGTGAAGATTAAACCCAAGATACCCGGGCTCAACTTGCAGGGTATACGCCAATTCAAGGGCGTGATCACCCAGATCGAGCCACAGTGGCATTTTGCCGTGAGTAGCAACGTACCGGCAAAAGGCCCGGATGGCAAACCGCTTGGTCGGCCGACGATGAATTACAAAACCGATATTCCCATTGTCAACGATGACACCCTCTTAACCTGGAAAGAACAGAATCCGGGCATGGCAGAACGTTTCGAAGTTCGCTTTTACGTCAATGGCAAACTGGTGAAAAAGGTCCCGATCAAACCGGTGAAGGCGATCAAAAATCTCAAAATCCTGCCTACCTGGTATCGGCCCAGTGGTCCGGTGCTGGCAAGCATACTGGCCAAGGTACCGAACAAGACCTCGTCGGGAAAATATCAGGTGTCGGCAAATTCCGGTTTTATCGGTGCGAAAAAATCCGATCTCGACAAGGCCCTGGCCAAGGCCGATATTGCCTGGGAAGTCGCCGGTTTTCGTACCTATCAAAAAAGTGGTGTCACCACGGCAGCACTGGCCAAAACGTCACCCTTCCAATTGGCAGCCAATCACCAAGGCCTGCAAATTACGACCGATGTGAATACAGGCGCCTTTAATGGTCGTGCCAACAAGCCTGTGGAGGTAGAGGTGGAATTGTCACAGCGTTGGCCATTACGCGCGCCCGATAAACCAATGGGTTTTGATTGCAGCAAAATGAAAGGGCAACTTGACCTCGTGAATATCGATCGCAAGGCCACCAAAAATGGCAAGAACACGGTGCAAGTCGATACCGCGGATCATACCCAGGATCGTTTCCAGTTATCCGGTGTGATTAATCTGTCCAAGAGTCCATATGCCACGCACGCTGCCACCAAACAGACGTCGGTGCATATTACCCAGAAGAGTGGCTATGGCCCATTCGGGCATAGCAGCAGTCACGATAAGGTCGTGGCCACTTCCTGGCAATTTGAAAATATCTTTATCGACTGGGGCGATGGTACCGTCGAACCGTTGATCGTGAACCAGAACGGGGACAAGGGGGCATACAAAAATGGCATGAGCATCTCCCTGAATAACACCAAGAATAAATTCCATCATGCCTATACTGATCTTGGCGACTATAGCGTTCGTGTCTATCAGTTATCTTCCGATGATGTACAGTCCGGCAGTCAGCAGGTCGTGTCGTATGCCACCGGGAGCATGAGTGGATCATTGTATGCACAGGCCGCAAAGTTCGGGGGCGGAAACAGCAATGCCGTGCCGGAACACACACTGAATATTGCCAGGGCCGTGGCGGATCGAGCTTATCTGCTCTTCTGCAAACATATACATATCCAGCCACGTCATGATCCGTTCAGTGATGGGCCGTTGCATCTGGTCAAAATCGAGGTACAAGGATTCCCCGGGGCGGCATCTACCTCGGATTTAACTATGTATCGTGCGAGTACACCTGGTGCTGTCGGGTTGAAACCGGCACAGGCGCAATTTAACAACCCACAATCAAACGGTGGTACCCGAAGCGCGGGGTCAGTCTCGGTAATCAACAGCAAGTCCCCTTTGAACAAGCACGGGACCGCAGAATTGGTTGCCGTCGCGAAGAACTCTGCGCCGATCTATGGCAGGGATCAACAGGGCTTACCGGCATTTACCGCCTGTGATGTCAGCATGACCGCCGGTGCCAGGCTTTCGTATTACGGCAAGGGCCGTGCCCGCCTGCGTTGGTTTCTCGATGGTCAGCAGGTCTACCAGGAAGAGCGAGATGATATCGGACCGTCACTCGGACGCAGTGACAAGCAACTGGCACAACTGGAGAACGCGAGCAAAGGCAACTCCGGGCAAAAATTCATGGCCATCTATGCGAACCAGCCACAGGTCGATACCCTGGCCCCGCTAAAATCCAGCCCGATTAACCTGGATACCATTGGCAAACATAACGTTACAGTGTCGGCGGAGGTCATTCCTGCACTGAATCAACTCTACCAATACGCCAGCCAGGCGATGGGCGTGCATACTGGCAAACCCGATGCTGCAGCGGCCAGTCAGATCATGAACAGGCTGAAACCCAAGGAAAAGATTGGCGTGTTGACGCCATTCACGCACGCGATCGGCGGGATTAAACCAGTAAGTTACCTCAATCAGCCGCTTCTACGTTTGGCGGAGCAGTCCAGGCCCATGGTGTTTGCTAAACTGGAATTGCCAGGCAAGGTGACCATGAATGATGCCTTGAATGACATGGCTGCAAATGCCCCGAAAAAAGGACCACCAAACTATGTCATTTCCAAACCTGACGCATATCGTGTTGTCGGCGCTAACGAGAATGAACCCTGCACCTTTGAATTTCCAGTGCAGGGCGGTCAATTCCTGATCACGGGCTTACAAAAACCAGGCAGCAAGACACCCAGAGTATCGCACAAGGGTCACGTTTTCACAGGCATGGGCGATCTCAATATCTTCCTGCCGGATTCAAATGGGGCATTAAAACAGACCAAGGTTCCGATACATTTTGCTAACTGGACGCTGGATAATAACAGCGTCAAGGTAATCCAGGGTTCACTCGCGGTTTCAAAACTGGCGCTCGGTGACATGCCGTTACCGGGCCTGATTGGAACGGTGACAGCACTGAGTGGCAAGGCTGGCGAACACCTTGACGCCACACTCAATCTGCGATTGAGCAATCAACAGCTCACGATGAGCGCAGCACCCGATAAAGTGGCCGCATGGACAAATCTGAAGGCACCACTGAGCCCACAGGGTGACTGGATCTATGCGAATGCTCCAAAGATGGGTAAGACCAATATCTACGGTACGCCTTTCACCATTGAGCCGAGTGAGGTCACGCTGGATCTCAGTGCCGTCAGTGGTGATGGAGCTCAATCAGTGTGTGGTGGTAAATCCGATAAGGCCTGGATGGGGGTTCATCTCGGTAAAGATGCACAGTTGTCGGTGTTCAATTTTGACGTTGCCGGCGATGTGATCAAGAAGGTTGATAACTGGGGTATTGATGCTGCCGGGTTGTGTGGGACGGGTTCAGCGGGCACATTGGACAAGCTGTTGCAAAAAGGGAAAGTGCATTGGGATAGTGTCAAACTGACTGCACAGCATGGGGATTTTAAGGCGACATACAACGGCATGTGGGTAAATGTCCCCTGGCTCGATACAAAGTTACAGGCAGCTACCGCACCAGTGATATCTAACGATGGTAAGGTATCTCTCTCGTTAACAGGCGATGCACCGTCACGTACCTATGGTGATATCACCATGCAGGCCAAGAACCTGTTGTTCACTTTCGAAAAAGGTGTGGGCTGGGTAGCGCGTAGCGATACACGATTTGATTTTGCCGGAGAAGGTCAGTCGTTTGCCAAGGATGTCGTGGTGAATGATTTGTTATTCGGCATGGACGGTAAAGCCTATTTTAAGGAAGGCGGCGGTAACAAGACTGTGAACCTGGCTGGCAGGAGTGGCCATGTTGGACTGGATATTGCCAATCACAAATCGGTCCTGGTGACAGCAGTTGCCAGTCCCAGTGAACGTCTGCGATTTGATTTCAGTACTGCGCTGGAAATCTCCAAGGCCTTACCGAATGCAAAAGCAACTGTCGACTATGCCATTGTCGAGCAGGACAATAAGTATTCTAATAAAGGTCCCTTCATGACCATCGAACCAATCACCAAACCGTTCCCCGATGCCCAGCCCTCGGTCACGGTCAAGATCGTACCCAGCTATTCACCCTCGGCATCGACGAATACTGCGCTAAATGACAACATGGTACTGGACTGGATGATTCCGAATGCCCAGGCGGCAACGGGGCATGTGCGTTATTACGGCAATGTTGATTTCGGGATGCTCGGCGTCGATGCCCTGGCCGGGGTCACAGGTGAATTTGTCCTAGGTGATTATCAGGGCAGTGACTATTGGGCCACCAAGGTCCTGAAGGATCTGCCCAGTGGCATCCCGGTCTTCCCGCCGATGGTCTCCCTGTATCAGGTAGGTGGTGGTCTGGGCTATAACGTCGCGCTCAATGTGTGTGAAGGCCAAAGCCTCAAAAATATCACGCCCAAGATCGATGGCCAGGCCGCGTTTTTTGCCCAGGGCCTGTTTGGTTCGCCCGATGGTTTTGCCTACAAGTTGCGGGGCTGCCTCACGGTCAAACCTAGTGAAGGCGCACGCATGGATTACGATGCCTGGTTGCTGAATAAAAGCTACGGCGGGATAGATATGTTGAGTTCTTCCTCCTCTGCTAAAGGTGATTTTTATGGTTACTTCCAATATGCCGGTGGTTCCTTCGATGGCACGCTCAATGGCAAATACGCTTTCCTCGACAACCAGGCTTATGTGGAAGCAGCCAACGATGCGATTAAATTGCATTTTTCCGGAGATGCAGGATATATCCACGTTGGTAGCAAGGCAAACCCGGTCACAGGACATGTTTTTGTCGTTGATGCTAATGCCTATGCTGGTGTGGATATATATCCCACCCCGGGTTTGAAGGTAGGGGCATCTTCACATAAAAAATTAACAGTAGGTACTTGTAATAGTGACTGTGGAGTCGTTTCCGGCAATATCGTTGTCGATGCAGCCGTCACGTCACAACCGAAAATGAGTTTTCATAATAATATGGGTTTAAGTGTAAAAGGCTGTTTGGGTGAGTGTGCAAGCGCGTCTGTCGGTGTCGATGTCAAGGGGTCGGCCGCAGTCAAAGGCGGCAGCGTGGATACATATTTGGGATTTTCAACGGGCTTTGGTGGTTGTCCCACACCAGATGTGACGGTTGGACTGCGCGTTTTGCCGACACCTAAACCTAATATTTCTATAGACTGGTGTGATCTGAGCAGTTTGCTTTGATGATAATGAAGAATAACGAAAAAATATTCTTAAGCATTGCGCGAAGTGTCGTGGCGAGTTTTTGCCTGATAATTCTAATTGGCAATACACTAGCTGCTGATAAGGTTGGCTCAGTCGCTGCCGCTTCAGATGGCAGGGGTAATGTTAGGCTGATCTGGCTGGTGAAGTCGCACTATTGGCCGGCAGGTGGTTGGCAAATACAGGATGAAAAGGGCAATATCTTGATCAAGCAACTGAAACCTGCACAAGCCAGACAATTACATGGGCTTAGTAAAGCAGAAAAACAGCAGGCTTTGTCATTGTTACGACTCAGTAAACAGCTTACTGCAAAACAGCGCCAGCAAATTGTCAACAGGGCTGAGTGGTATGCGATTACTGACTGGGAATTTGCTAAGGCGGTTGGTCTGGCGACGGAACTACATTGGCTGCCAGCAGGGAAACACCATTATAATATCATTGCCTTGAGTGCAAATGGTAAAAACACAAAAATAAAACTGGTCTCCGACCCGATAGATGCGCACGTTGCCACGCCACTTCCGAAGCAAGTGATGCACCTGCAGTTAAAACAACATGAGGCCGCGGTCGAATTGTACTGGCAGCCTGTTCCACAGCGAACGCATGACAAGGTGTATACCTTTGCCGTGACCCGCAGCAGCCAAACTGAGTCAGGAAAAGTCCTTACCGGACATGGACAATTGTTTAATTTTAAAAAGCGCCATAAAGCACCGACCTTTGTTGACTCGGAACCACCAGTGGAGCAGCAGGTTATTTATCAAGTATATAGTGTGGATGTGCTTGGACGGCGCAGTGAACCGACTACCGCGAATCTGTTTGTGGCAGATATCGATGCTCTGCGACCTCCCGCTGATTTAACCGCCAAAGCCAGCACCGGCAAAATCAAACTGAAGTGGAAGCCGTACAGTAACAAACATACTCGCGGAATTTTCGTGGCTCGCGCCTATCTGCATCAGGGACCCTATGAGATGCTGCAGCACGAACCGTTAGCACCGGACAGTACCCACTTTGTTGATACCAGTGTGCAGGGCGGGACGGATTATTTTTATCGTCTATATGCTATGAATACCCGTGGTGATCTTGGCCCACCGTCTGATCCGGTTGCCGCGCAACCGCGTAGCCTAAATCCACCGCTCACACCGAGTAAATTGCGTACTCAGGTCGGGCTGACGCGGGTTCGACTGTCCTGGCAGGCCGTACCCTGTGCCGGTTATATAATTGAACGTCGAGATCCGGCAGGGATGCGATGGAGTCGCATGAATGAACGTCTCACCCCCGAGCCGCGATACGATGATCATATCGGTAGCGGTAATGGCGGTGAATTTGAATACCGTGTGATTGCGGTTGCTGAAGATAACCAGCACAGCCAGTCCAGTGAAATCGTCAAAGTACGTTTGCACGATTCCGTACCACCAGCACGACCCAATATCATCAGTGCACGCAGTGATAACGGACGGGTCGAACTAGAGTTTGAGCCTGGCGAACCGGCACAGGACAGCAATCAGTTTATGGTATTGCGCGCAGGCAGCGCTGATGAGCTTGGGCTGGTATTGGGGGATCCCTTATCGGCGTCGACGCGAAAGTATGCGGATGACTGGGTGGAGGCAGGGCAGTACTATTGGTATCGGGTCGTTGCCGTGGATGCGACGGGAAATCGCAGTCAGCCCAGCGATGCTGTGCGCGTCTATGTAGTCAATGCGGATATTCCCGTTGCCGCAAAACCGACAGCAAATTTAGTGAAGCAGCCGATACGTGCGGTGAAGCTGAAATTTCAAACTCCGCCACCGGGATTGCATGCTTTGGTTCAGGCTTCTATGGATGGGCTGCATTGGCGCACTGTGTATGGGCCGGCAACGGGAGATAGCGCAATCGATAGTAATCCCCCCGGACATGGCACAGTACGCTATCGTGTTATATATCAGGCCGCAAATGGTGTACTCGGGAAGGCCTCTGCAGAAACCTCGTTGGTCATGCCTGCATTACGATAAGTCAGTTTAGCGAGACGATTTCGTAAAAAATTGGCGGTCGCTTAGTGAGCCTGCGCCGGTAGAAACAGATGGGGTTCCACCATGGTATCGTTCAGACTCACGCCCCAGTGCAGGTGCGGCCCGGTCACCCGCCCGGTTTTGCCAACCAGCCCGATGACCTGACCTTGTTTAACGTGTTGCCCGGGCTTCACATTGATCTTGCTCATGTGGCAATACATGGTAACCAGGCCCTGGCCATGATCTAGTAACACGGTATTGCCGTTAAAAAAGAAATCACCGGTTGCAGCAACGATCCCTGATGCTGGTGCCTTGATTGGGGTACCAACGGCAGCCGCGATATCCAGACCACTGTGCGGTTTTCGCGGTTCGCCATTGAAGAATCGACGCAAACCAAATGGACTGGTCAGTATGCCATGCACTGGCATCTCAAAATCCAGATTAACTTCAGGTGTGGCACGCCAGGTGCCCAAGGCGTGATGAATAATTTTACTCTCCTTGCGAATTCGAACCAGATCTTTTGCAGTTGGCTCAACCATGCGTTTGTTTTTGAGAGTAATCCGTTGTACTGCGTAGTGTTTACTGTTTACCTGGAAACCGACGGTGTGTTTGGTTCCCTGCAGTGTGCGGTATGTCAGTCGGTGTTGACCGGGTTTGAGGCTGAGGGGCAGGCCGATGATGGCATACCAGTTTTGCAGATGTTTAGTCACCATAATCCGTTGCTGGTCAAAGTAGGCCTGTATCGGACCAGTTTCTTGCCCCAGTTTAATGACGGCGATTCCACCGGGAACCGGTGAACTTTCAGGAAGATCTGCCGCCTGGACATTTCCCGCTAACATCAACAACAATATAACAATCAATCTATTCCGTATCATTTTCGATGCTTTCCACCTTGCAGAGTAATTGTCCTTTGGCCAGGCGTGCGCGAATTCGTTCACCTGCCTGGACCTGTGTTGACGAACGCAATATTTGTTCATCGCGGTCACGACTGACGATGGCGTAGCCACGCTGCAACGTTGCCAGTGGACTGACTGTGTCCAGGGCACGTACCAGATTGACTAGCGTGCGTGACTTGCGTTCCAACTGGTGGGTCATGGCAGTGCTAGCCTGCTGAGATAAGTACACAAGTTGTTTTTGAAACCCCTGTAGTCGCGTGATGGGGTTGTGTGCGTGTATTTGTGTTTGTAATTGGGCAACGCGCGACTGACTGTGGCGGAGCTGGTGTCGCAGGGCAGTATGTAATCGACTCTGTGTCTCATCTAATCGCTGTGACCAGTCCTGTACCCGCCGCCCCGGGTCCTGAATATGCCGGCTCAGCCAATGCAGTTTTTCTCTGGCGCGTTGCAGTTGGCTTTTCTGTACATGCTGCAGGCGGGTACTGAGATGTTGCAGACGTTTGCGCAATTCAAATTGATTAGGCGTGATCAGTTCTGCAGCGGCCGTGGGCGTGGGTGCGCGGTGGTCGGCAACGAAATCCGCGATGGTGAAATCGATCTCGTGACCGATACCGGTGACGATAGGCAGCGGGCAATGGTAGATTGCGCGGGCTACAACCTCTTCGTTAAATGACCACAGATCTTCCAGAGAGCCGCCTCCGCGGGCCAGGATCAGGACATCACATTCATGACGTTGCCCGGCAATAGCGATCATTTTCGCAATCTGTTCAGCGCTACCCGTACCTTGAACAGCAACCGGATAGACGATAACCGGTAACGCGGGAAAACGGCGTTGGAGGGTAGTGAGGATGTCACGAATGGCTGCGCCGGTGGCGGAGGTGATAACACCGATTTGCCTGGGAAACGCTGGCAGAGGTTTTTTATGTTCGCTATTAAACAGTCCTTCGACCTGGAGACGTTGCTTGAGTACCTCAAATGCGCGGCGCAAGGCACCATCGCCGGCTTCTTCCATGTGCTCAGCAATAATCTGATAATCGCCGCGAGCCTCGTACAGGCTGATACGTGCGCGTAACAGAACCTGGGTACCGTTTTCCGGATTGAAGCGAATCAGCATATTGCGGTTTCGAAACATCGCGCAGCGCACCTGAGCTGCCTCATCTTTCAATGTGAAATACCAGTGACCGGAACTGGGGCGTGACAGGTTGGAGATTTCGCCTTCCACCCAGAGCAGGGGGAAACTGCCCTCGAGCAGGGAGCGCGCCTCCCGGTTTAAACGGCTGACAGTGTAGACATCGCGCATAGTGCGCGGGTCTGTTTGTGCTGATTCAATTGGGTTTTGCATTGACAGCCATGATAACGGCAGCCTATACGAAGATCATCTTCTGAATGCAGAAAATAAAAAGGCCGGTAATCCGGCCTTTTTATGCTGATGATGAAATGTGTAATTACATGTGTGGTCCGGCGTTCTTTTGCTCTTCAGCCTGGACCAGGGCATTCTGGGATTGGCGGGTGGCCTGATCTGCCAATTTGATGGCCTCTTCATACTTGCCTTCTTTCTCGGCTTTCTGTGCGGCTTTAATTATCTTGCCGGTATCACGCCACTCATTTCTGGCAGCGGCTGCCTTCTTTAACTCCTGCTCTGCGGTCATGATGGCAGCTGAGGCGTCCTTTTCGGTGTGCATGGCACTTGAGCTACTGGACATGTTGCCGCCACTGGTGCCTGCACAACCACCCAGTGCCAAGCCTGCTGCAACAGCAAAAGGAATAAATTTCTTCATGAGCTCCTCCAAGTTCTTATATGTGTATTATTAAGAATTACGAAAAATACCGTGGGTGTTGTTTATTAGAGTGCGATTGAATTTTACGAAGATTACCCACACGAATAGCCATTATGCGGATTCAGTCCCTGCTTGGCAACGTTAAGCAGGCGATTCTCTGGGGTTAAATTTCCCATTGTCGCTGTATTAGAAAATCTTTATAATCCGCGACTTTATTTAACGGGAAGTGGATTTCGCCAATGCTGCGAATAGTCGAGGAAGCATTAACCTTTGATGACGTCTTGCTTGTCCCTGCCCACTCGACCGTCCTGCCACGGGATGTAAGCCTTCAGACACAACTTACCCGCGATATCAGCTTGAATATCCCCATCGTCTCAGCTGCGATGGATACCGTGACAGAGACTCGTCTGGCCATCGCCATCGCCCAGGAAGGTGGTATCGGGATTATCCATAAAAACATGACGTTAAAAGCCCAGGCTCATATGGTCAGGGCGGTGAAGAAATTCGAGAGCGGGGTCATTAAGGATCCAATATCCGTTGCCCCGGAAACCAGCATTCGGGATGTGCTGGCCCTGACCCGCTCCCATAACATTTCTGGCGTCCCGGTGGTCGCAGGTGAGGACCTGGTGGGGATTGTCACCAGCCGGGATCTGCGGTTTGAGACCCGCCATGATGACCCGGTCAAGAACATCATGACCCCCAAAGACCGGCTGGTTGTGGTCAAGGAAGGGGCTAATCGTAATGAAATCCAGGCCTTACTGCATCAGCACCGCATCGAAAAAGTCCTGGTCGTAAATGACCAGTTTCAGCTGCGTGGCCTGATCACTGTCAAAGATATCCAGAAAGCCACGGAATACCCCATGGCCTGTAAGGACGACCACGGTCGCTTACGTGTCGGTGCGGCGGTTGGCGTGGGTGCCGGGACCGATGAGCGGGTAGCCGCCCTGGTAGAGGCCGGGGTCGATGTTGTTGTGGTCGACACCGCGCACGGCCATTCCAAGGGTGTGCTGGATCGTGTGGCCTGGGTTAAAAAACACTATCCCGATGTGCAGGTGATTGGTGGCAATATCGCCACCGGTGATGCCGCCAAGGCCCTGGCTGATGCCGGTGCCGATGCGGTGAAAGTTGGTATCGGGCCGGGCTCGATTTGTACCACCCGGATCGTAGCCGGGGTAGGCGTCCCGCAGATTTCCGCCATTGCCAATGTTGTCAGCGCCCTGGAGGGCACGGGTATCCCGGCCATTGCCGACGGGGGCATCCGTTATTCCGGCGATATCGCCAAGGCCCTGGCAGCTGGGGCACACTGCGTCATGATTGGGAGCATGTTTGCCGGGACGGAAGAATCCCCCGGCGAGGTTGAGCTGTATCAAGGCCGTTCGTACAAGAGTTATCGTGGTATGGGCTCCATCGGCGCCATGTCCAAACAGCAGGGTTCCAGCGATCGTTATTTCCAGGAAGGCAGCGAGCCGGACAAACTGGTGCCGGAAGGGATCGAAGGTCGGGTTCCATTTAAGGGACCATTGAAGCCTGTCATTAATCAGTTACTCGGCGGTATCCGCGCCAGTATGGGATATACCGGCTGCCACGATCTGGCAGAAATGCGCACGCGTCCCCAGTTCGTGCGGGTCACCAATGCCGGTATGCGTGAGAGCCATGTACATGACGTGGCTATCACCAAAGAAGCGCCCAACTACCGCGTCGATTAAAGAGTGTGAACGCGACACAACACCCTAACATCCACGCTGATCGGATTCTCATCCTCGATTTCGGTTCGCAATACACCCAGCTCATTGCCCGTCGCGTTCGCGAAATTGGAGTCTATTGCGAGCTGCATCCTTACGATATGGATGAGCAGGCTTTACGCGAGTTTGCTCCCAAAGGCATTATCCTCTCAGGTGGTCCTGAGTCAGTCACCCTGGCAGAAACACCACGTGCCTCGAACATCATTTTCGAACTGGGTGTACCGGTGCTGGGTATTTGTTATGGCATGCAAACCATGGCCGCCCAACTCGGCGGGGAAGTGGAGACCTCTACGCACCGGGAATTTGGTTATGCCCAGGTGCGTGCGCGTGGCCACTCCGCGTTGTTGCGCGATATCGAAGATCATACCTCGGAAGAAGGTTTTGGCCTGCTCGATGTCTGGATGAGTCATGGCGATCGGGTACGTAAACTGCCCGAGGGTTTCATGGTCATTGCCAGTAGCGAGAATGCACCGTTGGCAGGAATGGCCAATGAAGCGCGTGGCTTCTATGGCTTGCAGTTTCATCCAGAGGTAACCCATACCCGTCAGGGGGGGCGCATCCTTAAGCGTTTTGTGCGGGAGATTTGTGGCTGCGAGGCCTTATGGACTGCCGGTAATATTATCGAAGACAGTATCGAGCAGGTGTGCCAACTGGTTGGTGAAGAAGAAGTCATTCTCGGCCTGTCTGGAGGCGTAGACTCATCAGTTGTTGCGGCTTTGCTGCATCGTGCTATCGGTGATCAATTGACCTGTGTGTTTGTGGACAATGGCCTGTTGCGTCTGCATGAAGGGGATCAGGTGATGGCAACCTTCGCCGAACACATGGGCGTGAAAGTGATTCGGGTCGATGCAGAGGAGCGTTTCCTCACAGCACTCAAGGGCGTTGACGACCCGGAACGCAAGCGCAAGATCATCGGTAACCTGTTCATCGAGGTATTCGAGGAAGAGGCAGGCAAACTCAAAAAGGCCAAGTGGCTGGCGCAAGGGACGATCTACCCGGATGTCATCGAATCCGCCGGTGCCAAGACCGGCAAGGCGCATTTGATTAAATCTCATCACAATGTTGGTGGTCTGCCGGAAAAAATGAAACTCAAATTGTGTGAGCCTCTGCGCGAGTTATTCAAAGACGAGGTCAGGCACTTGGGCGTTGAACTGGGTCTGCCGTATGACATGGTCTACCGCCATCCTTTTCCAGGTCCTGGTCTGGGTGTACGTATTCTTGGCGAAGTCAAAAAACAATATGCCGATTTGTTGCGCCAGGCCGATGCGATTTATATCGAGGAACTTCGCAAGTCAGGGTTGTACGATAAAGTCAGTCAGGCCTTTACCGTATTCCTGCCGGTCAAATCCGTGGGTGTGATGGGTGATGGTCGTCGTTATGATTATGTCGTCTCACTGCGCGCGGTCGAAACTATCGATTTTATGACAGCGCGCTGGGCACATCTGCCGTATGAATTCCTGGAACTCGTCTCCAACCGGATTATCAACGAAGTCGCAGGCATCTCTCGCGTTGCCTACGATATTTCGAGCAAACCACCCGCTACCATTGAGTGGGAATAACCGCGTCCTCGTGAGTGACGAACGCGAATCGCTGGATCTTTTCTGGATGCAACGCGCACTGGAACTGGCGAAGAAGGCCCAATCCCTGGGCGAAGTTCCTATCGGAGCTGTCCTGGTTAAGGATGATCACATTATCGGCGAAGGTTACAACTCGCCGATTAGTCACCACGATCCCACTGCACACGCGGAGATCATGGCCTTGCGCGATGCTGCACAACGCATTGGTAATTACCGCCTGTTGAATACGACTTTATATGTCACCATTGAACCCTGTGTTATGTGTGCAGGGGCCCTGGTTCATGCACGCGTTAATGAAGTCGTGTTTGGTGCTGCGGAACCGCGTACCGGTGCGGTTGGCAGTGTCTTCGATATTCTGCAATCAAACAAATTAAACCATCAGGTCAATGTTCGCGGTGGGGTAATGGCGCAGGAATGCGCCGCATTAATGCAGGATTTTTTCAAACAGCGGCGTGGTGCGTCAGCAGAATAATAACAACATGGTTATTATTCAGAATGCGCTGACTGAAGGATTAAAGTGCGCTGGAAGACAGTGCCAGGATTGGCTTTAACTGGTGCATATAGGGCTGATCTCGTCCCAGCCGCCAGTTCAGAATGTCATAATAGCTGCGAATATTTTCTACGTAGCGAACCGGCTCCCAGCCACGGGCATAGCCGTATCGCGATTTCTTATACCAGTTTTTTTTAGCCAGGTACGGCAGACTTGATTTGACGTCGATCCACTTGTCCGGGTTATTGCCAAGGGTATCGGTGATTTGCCGTGCATCTTCGATGTGGCCAAAGCCAACATTGTATGCCGCAACTGCTAGCCACGTACGATCCGGTTCCTTGATGTCTGCGGGAAGTTTATCGATCAAGGCCCGCAGATAACGGGCACCACCGAGAATGCTTTCCCGGGCATCCGTCCGCTCTTCCACGCCAAGATGTTTGGCGGTGGCCCTGGTCAACATCATGATACCGCGCACCCCAGTATAGGAAATAGCACGTGGCCGCCAATGAGACTCCTGATACGATAACGCCGCTAACAGTCGCCAATCGATATCATAGAGTTTTGCCGCCTCTTCGAAATAACCACGGTATACCGGTAATCGGTTATGGATTTGGCCCAGAAATGCATTGGTACCCGCATAGTCAAAATTGCTGGCGTGTTCGTAATTGTTTTTCAGGATACGTTCCAGTTCACCGGATTGTTTCAGATCATCAAAGAATTTGACGGCCTGATCGTATAGAGAGCTATCGGCAGTTTTCGGGAAGGCCCAGGCCAGGTGCTGCGGTGCACTGATGTTAAATGCCACTTTCAGTTCGGGATAGAAGCGTCGATTGATCGCGACTTCATTGGAATCGGCAACGGTGTAATCGATCAAACCTTCGGATACCAGGGAGAGTAATTCTGTGCTGTCTGCTTCCTGATTTTCAATCCAGCTCAGATTCGGGTGTTTCTTGTGTAATTCATCAAGGCGTTCCGAATGACTGCTATGCGCGATGACTTCAAAGATGCCATCCAGGTCATCGACATTGGCGGGCCTTTGTTTGTTCGCGTTATAGACGACTTCCTGAGTGATGGTCTGATAGGGGGGGCTAAAACGTACCAGTTTTTCCCGGTCCTTGGTCACAGTAAGACCGGCGGCTGCTATCTGGGCCTCTCCTTTACTGATTTTTTCCAGGATTTCGTTGAAGCTGTCCGGGACGGTGATCACCAGCTTGACCCCGAGATGGTCGGCAAAACGCTTCAGTAATTGATACTCGAGCCCTGCGGGTCCATGGGGACCTTGATAATAGGTGGTGCCGGCATTGCGTGTAAGAACATGTAGCTCGCCGCTGGCCAGGACTTGGCCGAGAATAGTGCGTTGCGGGGTGCATGCATTCAGCACTATCACCAGCGCAATTGCAGCAGCTATGAAGGTACCAATTACTCGCATGCTCGTCTCTCTAAAATGAGAATTCCATCACATTTATCGGAGGGCAAACAAATTTTTAAAATTTGTAAGACCCTGATTCATTAGAAATATTAGTCATTTCTAATATTCGCGCAGTCTAAAATACTAACACATTTGTGTAGGGTCTTCATCTTTTATCCTTAGAGTTTAGTCAGTTATTTATCCGTAATCATTTGTTTTAAATATAAAATTTGCTTATCTGCTTTTGATTCCGTTAGATATACGGATAATGTCATACCATTTATTAGATATATTTTTTAACTATTTGTATTTTATAGCTATTAATAATTTTTAATTCCTGAAATTTGATAAAAATATTTGTGAACCTGTTCACTTGAATCTGCTTAATCCAGCTAGAGTAAAGCATCAGTTTCATGAATGAGCGGTTAACACGAATAGAGAGATTTGCTCAATCAAAGTAACTGGTATAACCTTGCGCGCCTTGTTTCAGGAGAGATGTCCGAGCGGTTGAAGGAGCACGCCTGGAAAGTGTGTATACGGTAATACCGTATCGAGGGTTCGAATCCCTCTCTCTCCGCCAAAATACAAAAGGGGCCTATAAGGCCCCTTTTGTATTTTCAGCACAGTGGATTCGAGCCCTCGACTATAAATAGGCAGGTTCGACGCCTTCCCGGCGGGAAGGCGAGCGCTGGCGTGATAGCAACAGCAACCCGAAGGGCGAGGACATAGTCCGAGTAATCCCTCTCTCTCCGCCAGTAAACATAAAAAAGCCACCCTGATGTTTCTGGGTGGCTTTTTTATTGGATATACAAAAAATAGCGACGTATTGTCTCTACATGATTATTTTATTTAACAGCCGTCACCGGCATGTCTTTGATGTGGACATCCTGTTGCGGGTACGGGATGGAAATGCCGTTGGCATCGAAGGCGGCTTTGATGTTTTCCAGCAAATCGGAACGCACCGCCCAGTAATCGCTACTGTTGACCCAGGGCCGTACCGCCAGATCCACGCTGCTTGCACCCAGTTCTAACACCATGATTGTCGGTGCCGGGTCGTCTAATATGCGTGATTCCTGCTTGAGTGCCTCTTCAATCAGTGTCTTGGCCTGTTTGATGTTGTCTTCATAACCGATACTGAACACCATATCTATTCGACGGGTTTCACGGGCAGAATAATTGGTGATAGTTCCGCTATAGATCTGGCCATTGGGCACAATAACCTCACGGTTGTCACCGGTACGCATGATGGTGGTGAAAATGGTTATTGTTTCTACAATGCCAGCGATACCACCGGCCTCAACAAAATCACCGGTCTTAAACGGACGAAAGATAATCAGCATGACACCTGCTGCAAAATTAGACAAAGAGCTTTGCAGTGAGAGACCGACTGCGAGGCCAGCAGCACCTAGGATGGCCAGGGCGGATGTTGTTTGGATGCCCAGTTGTTCGAGCGCAGCGAGTACGACAATCGTCAGCATCAGGGCGTAGAGAATATTGCCAACAAAGTTGACCAGCATCTGATCGAGTTTACCCTTAAGCATGAGCTTTCGACTCATATTTGCCAGGAAACGGGCGATCCAACGCCCAATAATGAATATCAGTAGAGCGGTAATAATTTTGATCGACCAGGGGACCAGGTAAAGATCGACATAATTTTCTTGCAGCAGTTTGTCGAGCATGGGTTTACTCCTTCGTGCAAGGAAGTGGCAGATGTATACTGGTTTTTAGATTAGCATAAATATTTAAATCGTTGATTTGATATTTATCAATTAACTCTATTCGTTTCACTGGACATAAAATTGATCAGGGTTTGGTTAACAAGACGGAACTCGACTCAATTGTTTGTGCTTGTGATGTGGCAAAGTTACAGGGCTGAAACCAGAAACAGGTATTTTTTTATTAATCAGCATTAATCTGGTGAGTGATGAAGTTTTTGATATGCATTCTTTATTTATATGCCGAACGAAAAGACATTCTGATGTCTGGGAAATTTTAATTAAAGTTAATTTTTACGATGAGAGTTTATAGAGTATTTTGGTTAGATCGGGAATGCGATATCAACGAGTCATTACATAGTCCTAGACAGTATTTTTGGGTTGGAAATATATGATGAAAGTAATTTGGATTGTCATGGCAAGTCTTGCGGTGTTGTTGCCAATGGATAGACAAGCACGTGCTGCGGAAGTCAATGTTGCTGTGGCAGCCAACTTTACTGCTGCGACTCGCAAAATTGTACCCTTGTTTGAAAAGACGACAGGACACAGCGTTAAGCTCAGTTTTGGATCTACCGGCAAATTGTTTGCGCAAATCGAAAATGGTGCACCGTTCGAGGTCTTTCTCGCAGCAGATACCAAACGTCCCATCAAAGCCGAAAAAGAAGGTTTGGCTGTCCCGGGTAAACGCTTCATCTACGCCAAAGGTAAACTGGTATTGTGGAGTGCCAAAAGTGGTTTGTTCAAAGATGGTGAAGAATATTTAAAAAAGGCAGATTTCGCACACCTGGCATTTGCCAATCCCAAGACCGCACCTTACGGTCTTGCGGCCCGGCAGGTTCTGCAACATCTTGGCATCTGGTCTCAATTGCACACCAGGCTGGTCCAGGGTGAGTCCATTGCACAGACATTCCAATTTGTCGCCACCGGCAATGCACAAATCGGCTTTGTTGCCTATTCACAGGTCAAGGCCTGGCAGGGTCCTGCCGGTACCTCCTGGGTAATACCAATGGCATACTACCAACCTATCGATCAGGCAGTGGTACTGTTGAAAAAAGGCGCTGTCAATCCAGCCGCGATGGCCTTTTTCAACTTTCTTGGAAGCAAGGCTGCTCGCAAGGTGATCGAAGGCTTCGGCTACGGGGTGGAATAATTTAATTGTGGAACTAATAACAATGTTTAACTGTGTTCGGAGTGGCTCGTGATTGTAGACTGGCAACCTGTCTGGTTGACACTCAAACTCGCCGGTCTTACCACGCTGATCTTGCTCATCATCGGCACCCCAATCGCGTGGTGGTTATCACGCACCACGGCCTGGTACAAACAAACGCTGGCAGCAATAGTTGCATTGCCACTCGTGTTGCCGCCAACAGTCCTGGGTTTTTATCTGTTACTGATGCTAGGCCCGAAAGGAGTGGTAGGGCAATTGACCCAGGCGATGGGGTTGGGAACTCTGCCATTTACCTTTGCGGGCCTGGTCGTGGCCTCAGTGATCTACTCCATGCCGTTTGTTATTCAGCCTTTACAAAATACCTTTGAGTCACTCGGTAATCGCCATCTTGAAGTCGCGGCAACCCTGGGTGCAAATGCCTGGGACAGGTTTGTTACGGTGATTGTCCCGCTTGCTCGTCCTGGCTTTCTGACTGCAGCCGTGCTGTCGTTTGCCCATACGGTGGGTGAATTTGGCGTGGTGCTCATGATCGGTGGCAGTATTCCCGGAGAGACCAAAGTGCTCTCCGTTGCTATTTATGATCATGTCGAAGCCCTGGAATATGGCAAAGCGCATTTCATCGCAGGCGCCATGCTATTGTTTTCCTTTCTTGTGCTGATGATTTTGTATCTGGTGAATGGCCGTCTCAATCGTGAGCATCAACCATGACGGGTATTGAAGTTAAAATCCAGAAGCAACTGGGAGAATTTAATCTGGCTGTTAGCTTTGAGGCACCTTCCCGAGGCATCACGGCATTGTTCGGACGCTCTGGTTCAGGCAAGACCAGTGTCTTGCGAGTTGTATCGGGGCTGCAGCGAGCGAAGCAGGCAGTGATTCGAATCAATGATGATGTATGGCAGGACGAGAAGCAGTTTATACCTACCCATAGACGACCTCTCGGTTATGTTTTTCAGGAAGCCAGTCTATTTCCGCATCTGTCGGTGCGACATAACCTGGAATATGGCTGGCGGCGCACACCGGTAAATGCGCGACGCATTCAGTTTGATGACGTTGTGGAATTGATCGGTATTGGGCCTCTGTTGCAACGTGCAACGGCACGCTTGTCTGGTGGTGAACGCCAGCGGGTCGCCATTGCCCGTGCATTACTCACCAGCCCGAAGTTATTACTCATGGATGAACCGCTTTCAGCATTGGATCACGGGGCGAAGCAGACTATTTTGCCATACTTGGAAAGTCTGCATGATGAGTTTGAGATACCATCTCTCTATGTGACCCACGATCCAAATGAAGTAGCCAGGTTAGCGGATTATATGGTGATACTGGATCAGGGGAAGGTTATCGCCCAGGGACAAACAGCCAATCTGTTGACGCGGCTCGACCTGCCACTTGCAGGTTATGATGATGCGGCCTCATTATTAGAAGGACTGGTTTCGTCGCACGATCACACGTATCACCTGACTTGGATATCCATGGACTGTGGTCGTGTCGCGGTGGTGCGAGAGGATCTGCCCGTCGGGCAGCATGCCCGAGTCCAGATTCGGGCACGGGACGTGAGTTTGTCACTCAGTGCCCATTCGGATACCAGTATCCTGAATATCCTGCCGGCGAAGGTGATTGATACCCATGACCTCAACCCCAGCCAGGTCTTGGTACGCCTGGAGTTGCTGGATGGGCAGACCCTGTTATCGCGCATTACCCGTCGGTCAGCCGTGGCCCTGAGTATCCACGAAGGCCAGCACCTGTATGCACAGGTCAAGAGTGTGGCTTTGCTGTCGTAGTGAATATTAGATTTTCTTTAAAATCAATGTGTTGTACTTATTCCGATAATCTGGCATCATGCACGCCCCACGAGGACGTACTATAAGTCAGTGGTTCAGCGTGAGGAAATCAGTCAATGGTGACCCGTATCGGTCCCTTCGCGACGTGACACCGTAAACCCCGCCAGGCCCGGAAGGGAGCAACGGTAGCGGTGGTAGCGGGCGCCGGAGTGTGGCGGGTACGGGTTGCCGCCATTTTCACCAGATTCCCCATAGCAAAGATGCGAGCAGCGACTCACCCGGTTAGAATGCTAATACTTATTTATATAAAACGAGAGTCCGCGTGAGTTATCAGGTTCTGGCCCGAAAGTGGCGGCCACGTAATTTCGAACAAATGGTAGGGCAGGAACATGTGCTGCGAGCCCTGACCAATGCCCTGGACAGTGGCCGCCTGCATCATGCCTTTTTGTTCACCGGTACCCGTGGTGTGGGCAAGACCACCCTGGCCCGGATACTGGCCAAGTCACTGAATTGCGAGACGGGTATCAGCTCGCATCCCTGTGGCGAATGCCAGACCTGTCGCGAGATCGACGATGGTCGATTCGTGGATCTTATCGAAGTCGACGCGGCCTCGCGCACCAAAGTCGAGGATACCCGCGAGTTACTCGACAATGTGCAATACGCCCCCACACGCGGGCGTTATAAGGTCTATCTCGTGGACGAAGTGCACATGCTCTCCAACCACAGCTTCAACGCCCTGTTGAAAACCTTGGAAGAGCCGCCACCGCACGTGAAGTTCTTGCTGGCAACCACTGATCCCCAAAAACTGCCGGTGACAATCCTGTCACGTTGTTTGCAATTTAATCTGAAGCGCCTGCACCCGGATCTGATTACAGAATATCTGACCAAGTTATTGCAGGCCGAGAATATTGCGTTTGAGCCTGCGGCATTGAAACATCTGGCACGCGCGGCTGATGGTAGTATGCGCGATGCATTGAGCCTGCTCGATCAGGCAATCGCGTTTGGCGGTGGCCAGCTCAAGGAGACGGACGTCAAACAGATGCTGGGTACCATCGAGCAGACGCATATTTATACGATGCTGGAACAATTAGCCGTGCGCGATGCGGTCGGCCTGATGGCCACCATGCAACAGCTCAATAGCCAGTCACCGGATCACGTGGCGGTACTAGCGGAATTACTGGGTACCCTGCATTACCTGGCGGTGCTGCAACAGGTCCCGGGGGCCTATGATGAAAGCATGGGTGACCAGGACCGGTTAATGAAATTAAGCCAGCAACTGTCACCGGAAGATGTGCAGTTGTTTTATCAAATCGGTGTGCTGGGACGGCGTGACTTGCCCTATGCTCCCGATCCGGCCAGTGGCGTGGAAATGGTATTGTTGCGCATGTTGGCCTTCCGACCTCAAATGGAAGGACAGGCTCTGCAAGCAGCGCCGGGCCAAACACCACGTTCTGCACCGGTTGCAAAGACAGCGCCGCAAACCAGCGCAGTACCGGAACCGGTTGTGGACGCAGTGCCGGTCAAAACGAGTGTAACTACTGTAACACCTGTAACGGGAGCGGCCACCGGTTGGACCGAACTGGTACCGCAACTGCGGATCAGTGGCATCCTGCAACAATTTGCTATGAATTGTGCATGGCAGGGGCAGGAAGAGAATAAAATTATGCTAACCCTGGAACCCAGTTGCGAAAACCTGCTGACCAAGGAACGCGTAGAACGTTTACAGGAAGCATTGCAAGCACATTACGGCAAACCGGTGATCCTGAATGTCACTGTTGCCAAACCGGAAGCAGAAACGCCGGCGCTGCGGGCACAACGTGAACAACAAGCACGCCTGGATGCTGCAACTCAGGCGATAGAATCCGACTCTAACGTCCAGAAGATCCTCGACACCTTTGGTGCGAAGATTAATACAGACACAATCCAACCAGCGAAATGAACAGAGGTAAACAGCGATGAAGGGTGGAATTGGTAATATCATGAAGCAGGCCCAGCAGATGCAGGCCAACATGCAAAAGATGCAGGAAGAAGTGGCGAATATGGAAGTGGAAGGGCAGGCTGGTGGCGGTCTGGTTAAGGTCACCATGACCGGGCGGCATGATGTCAAACGCGTGAGCATTGATGACAGTGTGTTACAGGATGACAAGGAAATGCTGGAAGACCTGATTGCAGCCGCAGTGAACGATGCAGTACGCCAGGTGGAAAAGGTCAGTCAGGAAAAAATGTCCAGCATCACCGCTGGCTTTAACCTGCCACCGGGGATGAAGCTGCCGTTCTAGAAAGTACCCAGGTGAGTCCACTTATTGAACAACTGATCCAGGCACTCAAGTGTCTACCTGGTGTTGGTCCGAAATCGGCACAGCGCATGGCGTATCATTTACTCGAACGTGATCGTGAAGGTGCGATTACCCTGGCCGATGCACTGAAAAGTGCGGTGGAACAAGTGGGGCATTGCGATCGGTGTCGAACCTTTACTGAACTTACCCGCTGCGAGATTTGCAACAATCCGGCACGCGACAATAACGTGTTGTGTATTGTCGAGACACCGGCAGACATCCTGGCCATTGAGCAGGCGACGGATTATCGTGGTCTGTACTTTGTCTTGATGGGACACCTGTCACCACTGGATGGCATGGGTCCGAATGAGATCGGTCTGGATGTATTGGCACAACGCCTGTCCAATGAACCTATCAGTGAGATTATCCTGGCTACCGGTACCACGGTAGAAGGCGAAGCGACAGCGCACTATATTGCCGAGATGGT
>JBECKZ010000123.1:0-32754 GCA_040235555.1 Thiohalomonadales bacterium
TCGACCCGATTGCCTGATAATGTGGCCAGTGTTGTTATTGCTGGCGTAACTCCGATAGCGTCGTTTGATACAGATTCACATCCCCGGCACTAAAACAACACGCGATAATCCGATCAAATTCCGGTTCATTCTCGAGCATCACCGTCAAGGCAATTCGACACGACTGATCCTTGGGATAGCCATAGACTCCGGTGCTTATACTGGGGAAGGCAATACTGCGCAGACCATGATCCCGTGCCAGTTCGAACGCACGCCGGTAACAACTGGCCAACAACGCCGCTTCCCCGGCCTGTCCACCCTGCCAGACAGGTCCCACGGTGTGAATGACGTAGCGCGCCGGCAAGCGAAATCCGGCTGTCAGTTTGGCATCGCCGGTCGCGCAACCTGCCAAGGGGCGGCAGGCTGCAAGCAGTTCCGGACCGGCGGCACGATGGATTGCCCCGTCCACACCACCGCCACCGAGTAGGGAATTGTTCGCCGCATTGACGATGACATCTATTGCCAGTGTCGTGATATCCGCCTGCAGGATCTCGATCATCGTCCGGGATGTTATTTTACCAGCCGAAGTTTAGGCTTATCAGGACCGGTAGGATCGGGTTCTGGTGGTTCGTTATTTTCATTAAATACCATACCCTGACCATTTTCCTTGGCATAAATTGCCAACACTGCGCGCATCGGTAACATCACCTGCATCGGCTGGCCAGAGAAACGTGCATTAAACAATACCTGCTCATTACTTAATTGCAGGTTGCTCACCGCACGTGGCGCTATATTAAGTACGATCTTGCCATCTTCAACAAATTGACGAGGCACCTGCACGTCATCATTGCTGGCATCGACCAGGATATACGGGGTCAGGCTGTTATCGACTATCCATTCATAGATGGCACGTAACAGATAGGGTTGGCTGGAGGTTAGTTGCATGTGACTGCTCCGGTCCGCTCGCAGCAAGTATAGCGTATGAATCTCGCAAGCTGTTAAAAAACGCTTCCTACGCCGAATACTTAATCGCGCATTTCTTTCTCAGTCTCACTGAGGCTGGCTTTGAAGGCATTGCGCTTGAACATGTTCTCCATGTATTTCAGCAGGGGTTTGACATTACCCGGTATTTGAATATCGTAGACAGGTAAACGCCATAATAAAGGCATGATGGCACAGTCGATTAAACTCAGTTCGTCACTCATGAAAAAGGGTTTGGAATCGAAAATCGGTGCAGCACTGATGAGACTGTCTCGCAGGTGCTTGCGCGCATCATCAGCTTCTTTTCCGGCTGCGGTGATTTGATCTGCAAGCGAATACCAGTCACGTTCTATCCGGTACAGCATCAAGCGATTACGCCCACGGGAGACCGGGTCCACCGGCATCAGCGGTGGATGCGGAAATCGCTCATCCAGGTATTCCATGATGACCTGGTGCTGATATAACACGAGATCACGATCCACCAGGGTCGGGACATTGTTGTAGGGGTTGAGCTCTTTGAGATCTTCCGGGGTATCGTCAAGGTCTACTGGCTGCACATCATAATTGATGCCCTTTTCCGCCAGCACAATCCTGACCATATGGCAGCGTGGGCACGCATCTGACGAAAACAATGTCATAGCGAGTCGACGATTGGTTACTTGTGCCATTGCGTTTAATTTCCTCGGAATAAATATAAAGGGGGAAATGAATTCCCCCCTTTTGCCATTACAAATTTATCTGGCAGCAGGTGTGCAAATTAATGCACATCCTTCCAGTATTCTTTCTTCAACAAGTAAGCGAAGATAAAGAAAATTACCAGATAGAACATCACCAGGAGACCGACGCGCTGGCGTTCCATTTTAACCGGTTCACCTAGGTAAACCAGGAAGTTTACCAGATCATTGGTCGCCTTGTGGTACTCGGCCTCGGTCATCTTGCCCTGGGTAACCTGTTCGAAGCTGGCCTTCTCCATTGCTTCAGCATCGCTGCCTTTCGTCTTGCTTTCTTTCAGCTTGCGCAGACCATGCAACTCCCACAGCACATCGGGCATACCCACGTTGTGGAACAGCGCATTGTTGGCACCGGTGGGACGGCTTGGATCCAGGTAAAACGAGTTCAGATAGGTATACAACCAGTCGGCACCGCGTACCCGTGCAACCAGGGTCAGATCCGGCGGCGGATTACCAAACCACTTCTTGCCTTCCTTCTCCGTCATGGCCACGGTCATCAGGGCACCGACCTTTTTATCAACACCCTGTGGTTTTTCATCATCGGAAAAGTCTGAAACAAGTATCAGGTTTTTCTGCATCTGCTTGTCCGTCAGGCCCAGATCACGTGCCACGTGAATATAGCGCATGTACTTGGCCGAGTGACAGCTCATGCAGTAATTCACAAACAGCTTGGCGCCGTTGCGCAGTGAGTTTTTGTTTTCCAGATTAACATCTGCCTTCATCAGGTTCTCGCTACCTTCTTCGCTGGCATGCGCGAAGAGCGGAAAACACATTAAGAGTGCTATCAATAGTTTCTTATTCATTAGTGTGTCACCCTCTCTGGAACCGGTTTAGTCTTGTCGATCTTGGAATACCAGGGCATCAACAGGAAGTAGGCGAAATACAACACCGTGGCAATCCGCGCGATATTCGTCTTCAGCGGCGACGGCGGTTGCATTCCCAGATAAGCAAGCACGGCGAAGGCGATCACCAGGATCACAATGGCAATCTTGCTGATTGCGCCTTTGTATCGAATGGATTTCACCGGGCTGCGATCCAGCCAGGGCAGGAAGAACAGCACCACGATAGCCGCACCCATCACGATTACGCCCGGGAACTGCGAGTTAAACATCGGCGGTACCGCACGCAACATGGCGTAGAACGGGGTGAAATACCACAACGGTGCGATGTGTTGTGGAGTCTTTAACGGATTGGCTGGTTCAAAGTTGGCGGCTTCCATGAAGAAACCGTGCATCTCCGGGGTAAAAAACACCACCGCGAAGAAGAAAAAGAAGAACACGACCACACCCATGACATCTTTCACAGTGTAGTAAGGGTGGAATGGAATACCATCCAGCGGAATACCATCCGGGCCCTTGTTTTTCTTGATCTCGACGCCATCGGGATTATTGGAACCCACTTCATGCAGGGCCAGGATATGTGCGACAACCAGCATGATCAGCACCAGCGGAACGGCAATTACGTGGAAGGCAAAGAAGCGGTTGAGGGTCGCGTCAGAAATCACGAAGTCACCGCGAATCCAGACTGAAAGCTCATTACCGATATAGGGGATGGCAGAAAACAGATTCACAATTACCTGCGCTCCCCAGTATGACATCTGGCCCCAGGGCAACAGGTAACCCATGAAAGCCTCGGCCATCAGTGCCAGGTAGATGAACACACCGATGATCCAGATGAGCTCACGTGGTTTTCTATATGAACCGTAAATCAAACCACGGTACATATGCAGATAGACCACGATGAAAAATGCAGATGCACCGGTGGAATGCATGTAACGGATAAACCAGCCCCAGTGCACATCACGCATGATGTATTCGACGGAACCAAACGCAAGGTTGGCATCAGGTTTATAGTTGATGGTCAGGAAAATCCCGCTAAGGATCTGCATGACCAGTACCAACAGTGCCAGGGATCCGAAGAAGTACCAGAAGTTAAAATTCTTCGGTGCGTAGTATTCGGACAGATGTTCTTTCCACATCTTGGTGAGCGGAAAACGGTCATCGATCCAGCCAAGCAGTGCCATTGTTTTAGTCGTCATTATGCGGCTCCTTTCTTCGGATCTTCACCAACGATGATGGTGTTGTCATTCACGTAGCGATACGACGGGATCACCAGGTTGGTCGGCGCCGGTGAGCCGTTATAGACGCGACCGGCCAGGTCGAAACGTGAACCGTGGCAGGGGCAGAAGTAACCACCTACCCATTTTGGCCCGAGATCCGGGGGAGCCACATCCGGGCGATAAGTCGGGGAGCAACCCAGGTGAGTACAGATACCGACGGCTACCCAGATGTCTTTGCGGTTTTCATAAGAGCGATATTCGTTCTTGCAGTATTCCGGCTGGTGCGGGACCTCGGATTTCGGATCGGTCAACGCGTCATCGTGTTTGGGCAGGTCTTCTATATTCTGCTTGGTACGATGCAGGATCCAGACGGGTTTTTTGCGCCAGACGACGGTAATCATCTCGCCCGGTGCAATTTTACTGATATCCGCTTCCACCGGTGCGCCGGCTGCAGCAGCGCGTGCACTGGGGGTCATTGTTTCCACAATCGGGATTACCAGTCCAACTGCACCCACAGCACCGGCGGCTGAGGTGAGCTGAACCAGAAAGCGGCGTTTACCTTTATCTACAGAATCATCGCTCATGCGTGTTCTCTCCGCGTCATGACTCGTGCAACTTGTGGTCACAGCGAGGTTCTAGTTCTTGTTTAAATGAGAATATGAGGATATTCGAAATATCCGGACCAAAGCGGGGGCATAGTGTGGACTAAGGGCTTTATCAGGTCAAGAACGAGTTAAAATAAACCTAGCAATTCAATTAGTTATACGGGATTTTCGATGTCGACAAACTCGTGCGCCAGGCCAAAATGTGCCGCCACATGATCACCCAGTGCCAGTACCCCGTAGCGTTCGGTCGCATGATGACCAGCGGCAAAATAGTGTAGCCCCAGCTCGCGAGCAACGTGCACCGTCTGCTCGGAAATTTCGCCACTCAGATAGGCATCCACCCCGAGATTCGCCGCCTGTTCGATATAACCCTGAGCCGCCCCGGTACACCAGGCAATACTGCGAATAACGCTGGCACCGCCTGCGATATGTAACGGTGTACGCTGCAATACCTGTTCAATATGCCGGGACAAGCCACTGGCTGTCATCGCTTCGGGCAAGTGACCATACAGGCCGATGGCTGGTTCCGCCTGACCAAACGGCCCTTCCGTGACCAAACCCAAACGTTCACCTAATTGGGCATTGTTACCATGCACGGGATGCGCATCCAGTGGCAGATGATAGGCCAGCAGACTCATTTCCGATTGCAATAGCGTTTTAATCCGTTGTTGTTTCATACCCACGATGCGCGCATCTTCACCGCGCCAGAAATAACCGTGGTGAACCAGGACGGCATCAGCCTGCCGCTCGCGTGCTGCCTCAAGCAGCGCCTGACTCGCGGTTACGCCACTGACCAGCTTGCGAACAACAGGTCGGCCTTCCACCTGTAAACCATTCGGACAGTAATCCGCGAAACGATCCACTTCCAGCAGATCGTCGAGATAAGTGACGAGTTCGTCCAAATTAATCATGCGAGATCACGCTCCTTCGGTTATCCTTAATATCAATATTATTTAATAGTAACAAAATGCATCTGCGTAAAAACCTCATCTTTCTTTTTCAGTTCGTCACTATCGGTCTGGCCCTGGCCTTTTTGATTGTATATTTCTACCCGGAGCTATTGGGTACCCGGCCAACGGTTGTCCAGCTCAAGGAAAGCGACAGGACGATCACGAATACACCGCCGGGCGAACACATGACGAGTTATGCCACGGCAGTAGACAAGGCTGCGCCGGCCGTCGTCAACATTTACACCACCAAGGTGATCCAGGAGCGACGTAGTCCCCTGCAGGATGATCCCATCCTCCGGCATTTCTTCAACAAGGATGGTGATAGCCCCAGCCAGCGTCGGGAAACCAGCCTGGGTTCGGGGGTCATCATCAGTACTCAGGGTTACGTCCTGACCAATAACCATGTGATCGCCGGCGCCGATGAGATCGCGGTTGCCCTGCATGATGGCCGCACCGTGCAGGCCAAACTCGTTGGTGCGGATCCGGACTCTGATATCGCGGTATTGAAAATCAATCTGCCAGATCTGCCGGTAATCACCCTCGGTCATTCAAAAACTCTGCGTGTGGGTGACGTGGTCCTCGCCATTGGCAATCCCTTTGGTGTTGGCCAGACCGTCACCTCCGGCATTGTCAGTGCCCTGGGCCGCAACAGCCTCGGCATTAACACCTTTGAAAATTTCATTCAGACCGATGCAGCCATTAATCCCGGTAACTCGGGCGGTGCCCTGATCGATGCCTATGGCGATCTGGTTGGAATTAATACGGCTATTTATAGTGAAAGCGGTGGTTCCATGGGTATCGGTTTCGCCATCCCCATCAGTCTGGCGCGTGGGGTCATGACACAAATCATTGAGCATGGCCATGTCATTCGCGGCTGGCTGGGTGTCAGGATCCAGGACATCAGTCCCGACCTCGCCGAGTCCTTCAACCTGAAATCCACGGATGGCGCAATCATTACCAATATTGTCCTGAACGGTCCCGCCGACAAGGCCGGTCTGGATCGCGGTGATGTGATTATCGAAGTCGCCGGCAAGAAGGTAACCGATGTGCGTGATACGCTGAATCAGATCAGCCAGCACAAACCCGGTGAACGCATCGACATCACCATCATTCGTAACGGCAAGACCCTGTCAAAACAGGCCACGATCATCGAACGTCCCACGTCCTGAACGTCTATGCACTAACTTAGTGACCGCTGTCGTGACCATCATTCGATTTGCCACGATATCACGCTTATGCTTAGTGCAACTTCACGGTAATTGTCACAACTTCTGAATTCTGGTCATGCATCTGCGCTGAAATCGTTTCATTAAAGAGCAAAAGACTGATTAAATGATTCGGTCTTGTGCACTCTTCATTACTTTTCCCCGCCTGTACTGAATAACTCATTGAAACTATTGAGTGCATTTTAATTGGCACTGCAATTGCTCATAGCAATGATAATCATTAATTGAGTTAACCAGGTTAGCTAGTGTCATTAGCACTTTCCGATACAGACGAGATCAACAGGAACACGCATGATGATACCTCACCGACCGTGATCGTGGGCTCCGGGCCAGTTGGCATCCATGCCCTGCGCACGCTGCTGTTGCACAGGCCTCATACCCCCATCGTTATCTACGGTAATGAACCCTGGCTACCCTATAATCGGGTACAACTCTCTTCGTTTATTGCCGGTGATATTGGCTGGTCGGCATTGGTGGAAAATCAGGTTCTGCCCTATGCCAGTAATATCACAACCCGTTTCAATACCGAGATATGTGAAATCGATCCTGTCAACAAACTGGTGATCGACCAGAGTGGCAATCAACAACACTACAGTAAGCTGATCCTGGCAACAGGATCACGCCCCCACATTCCCGGCATTCCGGGTATCGAGTTAAAGAATGTTTTCACGTTTCGAGATCTGAGTGATGCTGAACAACTGGTCGCTCGCCGGGTGCGTTCGCGGCGTACTGTGGTGATTGGTGGCGGTCTGCTGGGACTCGAAGCCGCGCGCGCCATGACTCGCTACCACACCGAAGTGTTCATTATCGATCATGCAAATCGTCTGATGAGCCAGCAACTCGATGAGGCTGCGTCTGAGTTGTTGCGGGAACACATTATGTCGTTGGGAATTCGTGTGCACCTGTCCTCACCAGTCAAACAACTGTGCGGAGAAACTGACGTCAGCGGCGTGTTATTGCGCAATGGCACACTCATTCATTGCGACACGGTAATCATTGCGACCGGCATCAAACCCAACATGGAGCTGGCACTGGCTGCAGGGATAAGTGTTGGTCGTGGCATCAAGGTCAATGATGCCATGCAGACCAGTGGCCCTGACATCTATGCCATCGGTGAATGCGCCGAACATAAGGGCAAGATCTATGGCCTGGTGGCGCCCGGTTATGAACAGGCACAGGTGGCCGCCTATAACCTTTTCGGTAACCACTCCTGCTACAACGGATCCATTGCAGCCACCCAACTCAAGGTTGTCGGCCAGCCGGTATTCAGTATGGGCGAACTGGATAACGAAACCCCGGATTACAACCTGAAATCACTGGTTTACGATAAAACCCATGCGCAACGGTATCGCAAACTTGTGTTGCGCCGCCATCGCCTGGTGGGTGTGATTGCCATCGGTGAATGGCCATCACTCAATCGCGTGCGAGAGACCGTCCTGCGCCAGCGCATGCTCTGGCCCTGGGAGATTAAACGATTTATTCGAACCGGTGAAATCTGGTCTGATAATAAGTCAAGCACGGTCAAGCAATGGCCGGCCAGCACCCTGATCTGTCACTGTCGTCAGGTCACGCGGGGCAAGTGTACAGAAGCAATTGCCGCCGGTTGTTACACCGTCACTGAAATCAGCCAGCATACCGGTGCAGCGACAGTTTGCGGTAGCTGCAAATCCTTACTCCAGCAAATGCTGAGTAGCAGTGTGAATATTGAACCCATACGGCAATGGAAAGCGACGCTTACTGTCGCCAGCCTGAGTCTGCTCGCGGTGATTGCCTTCCTGTTGCTGCCCCCTGTTCCCTACCTCAAGAGTGCACAGATCAATCTGCACTGGGATATGCTCTGGCGCAACGGCACACTCAAACAGGTTACCGGCTACGTCACGATCGGTCTGGCCGCCCTCGGATTGTTGATGTCACTGCGTAAACGCATCATCCGGTTCAAACTTTTTGACTTTTCCACCTGGCGCAGCCTGCATTTGATTACGGGATTGTTATTACTGTTGAGTATGGCCGCACATACCGGTCTGCGCCTCGGTCACAACCTCGATCAACAACTCACTGTGATGTTTATCGCCCTGATCGGCCTGGGCGTGGTTGCCGCGATCCTGTTGGGGTTGCAACACAAGCTCGATACTGTGCGCGCAAAACGGCTCAAGGAGAAACTGACATGGCTGCATATTTTATTGTTCTGGCCAGTGCCGGCATTGTTGTCTTGGCACATTTTCAAGATTTATTACTTTTAAACAACCCGAATGGGTATTACACGCAAACGCACAATCTGGTTGATATGGATAATCGTGACAGTGAGCATTAGCAGCTACTATTTATATCGTCTGAACAGTAACGACAAACGTGCGTTCCTGCCGGGCCCAACCTCACACGGTCATCACCAGATCGAGATGGCCTGCGGTGCCTGTCACACCGTTGCATTTGGTGGCGGTCCGGTATTGCAGGCGGCCTGCGTACACTGTCACGGACCTGCACTCAAGGCAGAAAATGACTCCCATCCAAAATCCAAATTCACCGATCCACGCAATGCTGATCAGGTTAAACAACTTGACGCCCGCCATTGTGTTACCTGTCATGTAGAACACCGTCCCGAGATCACCCAGGCGATGGGCGTCACAGTTACCACTGATGTCTGTTACAACTGTCATGCCGACATTGCCACGAAGCGCCCCAGCCACAAAGGCATGGCCTTCGACACCTGCACCTCCGCAGGTTGTCACAACTTCCACGACAACCGCGGGCTGTACGAAGACTTTCTGGACAAACACCTGGATGAACCTGATGAACTGGACATGTACACCAGTCACGACCTAGATACACCAGTGCGTTATACCCAGCACCCCGGCTATCCACTTCAACACTATCCACTACATGCGTTAACTCGAAACAACGCCGACGCGCCGGATGACAAACTGGCACAGGCCAAATCCGATTGGTTCACCACCAGCCATACCAAGGCTGGAGTGAATTGCAGTGCCTGTCATCTGCAAAAGAGTAAAGCATCCGAAACTGCACGCTGGACCGACAATCCTGACTACAAAGCCTGTCAGCAATGTCACGCCTATCAGGTCAAAGGTTTTCTTGCTGGCATGCACGGTATGCGCTTGGGCCAGGGCCTGACACCCATGACTCCTGCGATGGCCGAGATCCCGATGAAGCAGGATGCCGCACATAAAACACTGACCTGCACGATTTGTCACGGCGCACATCAGTTCAACACCCAACATGCCTCGATAGATGCCTGTCTCGGCTGTCATACTGACAAACACACACTCGCCTACAAAAGGACAGCGCATTACAAACTGACAACAAAGGCCGATATCACCATCAGTTGCGCCACCTGCCACATGCCACGCGTGCGCCATGAGGAAAACTTTGAGAAGTTCATCGCCGTTGAACACAACCAGAATGCCAACCTGCGACCCAATGAAAAGATGCTGCGCTCGGTATGCATGAACTGTCACGGCCTGGGCTTTGCCATCGATGCCCTGGCTGATCCGGCACTGATTGAAAACAATTTCTTTGGCCAACCGGCAAAGCATGTGCGAAGCCTGGATATGGCCAGACAACACCTTAAACAACATAAAATGAAGATCAAACAGTGATTATTCGACCTGACATAAAAAGAGAATTCCATGAATGCACCTACGACATGGGCGGAGTGATAAATCGCATCCCGGTAAAAAGTTAATTTTTTCAACAACCCGATGGAGGAAATGAAATGACCCCGGAACAAGCAGTACTCGTGAAAAATAGTTGGGCCCTGGTAATTCCAATTGCCGATAAGGCAGCGGAATTGTTTTATGACAAGCTGTTCGAGATGGACCCTGAACTCAAATCGCTGTTTAAAGGCGACATGACCGAACAGGGCCGCAAACTCATGACCATGATTAACACTGCGGTGCTTGGTCTGGATAAACTTGAGGCCATCGTCCCTGCTGTGGAGAAACTGGGTGAGCGTCACGTCGACTATGGTGTCAAGGACAAGGACTATGACACTGTTGGCAGCGCATTACTCTGGACACTGGAAGCCGGACTGGGTGATGCGTTTACACCGGAAGTAAAAGAAGCCTGGACCGTTGTCTATACCGTGCTGGCGAACACCATGAAGACCGCTGCAGCAAAAGCAGCCTAGACAAGAAATATTAAGCCAGGGATGGCCTTTAACCCTAGCTCAAAATGTTTCGAACGCAGGCGCGACAAAGCAAAAATGAATGAAAAAGCGGAGTTGACACGCTAGTCAATGCGCATTTCGAATTCATTTTAACGCTGTCTCGCCAAGCACAGTAATTTTGAGCCAGGGTTTAATTTTATGTAATTTGCTTGCATTACCCACTTAGTCGACAACGACGATCACCCGTAATGTATCCAACTGGGCAACCGTCTGCTCAAGACGTTGCAATATCTGCCGTTGTTCGTCCTGTAACTGTTTGATTTCTCCATCACGAATATTCGGGTTGATCTGTTTCAATGCCAGCAGCCGATCTATCTCCTGCTGGTATTCCGTGTTCGCCTGCTGAATTGCTGTTTCTATCATGGCAGGCACTGATTGCGTTGCCTGTTTATCACAGGCAGACAGCATGGCCTTGATCAAGGTCGTTTGCGATTTGATCACCTGATTCGCGATGTTACGCTTAATCTCCTGTTGTGCCTGCGCCAGCCAGTCCTCACTCAAGTGAACATCCAGTCGCCGCCCTTTTTGATCGATCAGGATTCTAAATTCAGCCTCGGGTAGAAAACGTGTAGTATCCAGGCGCTTGCTGGATGCCGACTCCAGGGTGTAACAACATTCAAGCAGCATGCTTCCCGGTTGCAGGGATTTGTGTTTGATACTCACCAGACAGGTGTTTCCCATCTCGCTGCTGCTGATACTATCCATCGCCGCAATCACCAGAGGATGTTCCCAGCTCAGATACTGGATATCTTCATTGGCCAAAGCCGTACCCCGATGATAGGTGATGGTCATGCCATCTTCGTCCAGACCCGGCAGGCTGGCACGCACGTGATCGCTGGGATGGATCACCAGACTGGTGCTGCTGTGCATTTCGCTGTCGATACCAAAATTATCAAACACGGCATCCAGGTATTTTGCCAGTTCCTTTTCATTGCTCTGGGCAATGGCCTGATCGACTAACTGTGCCGCCTGTTCGGTTCGGCAGGAATTATATTCCAGCAAACGATCCCGTCCCTGCTGCAGGGATGTGTTGCATTGCTGATGGACCGTTTGGGTCGTACGAATCAGATTATCCAGGTCGGCCAGGCCATCATCGAGCTGGTGCAGCGCCTCCAGCAAACTCTCCTGCACCGCAGTGAAGACACTTTGCCCGGCCGGACAAGTATGTTCGAATGCCTGCAGGCCCTCGTGGTACCAGCGAAACAAGATGGCCTGCGCACTATTTTCAAGATACGGCACATGGATCCGGATCGTCTGGGTCTGGCCAATGCGATCCAGTCGTCCGATTCGTTGTTCCAGTAGGTCCGGATTCAATGGCAGATCAAACAGGATCAGATGATGGGCGAACTGGAAGTTACGACCCTCACTGCCGATCTCCGAACATATCAACAGCTGTGTGCCTTGTTCCATGCTGGCAAAAAATGCGGCCGCCCGATCCCGTTCAACAATGCTCATGCCTTCGTGAAACACCGCGGCCTGTATGCCTAAGCGATGTTTCAGGTGACTGGCAAGGTCGAGCGCCGTCTGTGCCTGGCTGCAGATGAGCAGGGCCTTGTTGGATTTAATTGCCTGTAGCTGTTCGTGTAGCCAAGCAACACGCGGATCGAAATCGGTCCAGGCAGCTTGAGTAGTTTGCCTGGTACTCTCATAAAGCCGTTCCGGGCTGAGCAGGTATTGTGTGTTGCTTCCGGCTACGGTTTGTAATTGCGTCAGACTCTCAGCATAGTCAGCCGGCAGCGGTAAGGCATGAGCAATCAACTGACGTTGCGGGAAACCCTTGATGGCATGCCTTGTGTTTCGAAACAGCACGCGGCCGGTGCCGTGGCGGTCCAGCAGATGCTCGATTAGCCGGCTGCGCGCATGATTTTTTTGCTCAGCGGTAATATCGTCCTGGTTCAGATCGTCGAGGTAATGTTGGTTATCACCTTCGGCAATCGTCTCTCTTAACAACGCGGTACTTTCCGGGGTTAGCGCCGTTTCGGCAAACAGGTTTTCCACCACCGTTGCAATTGGGGCATACTGCTTTTCTTCTTCGACAAACGCCGCAAAGTCCGCAAAGCGATCCGGATCCAGCAGACGCAAACGCGCAAAGTGCCCGCTCTTGCCCAGTTGTTCCGGGGTAGCGGTAAGCAGTAACACACCCCTGGTTGCCCGCGCCAGACGTTCCACGCACTGGTATTCGCTGCTGACATCATGTTCCGACCATTGCAGGTGATGCGCCTCGTCAACAACCAACAGGTCCCAGTCACCGGCGGTGGCCTGGTCAATGCGTTTGGAATGTGCGGTAAGAAAGGATACCGAGCATATAACTAACTGTTCCGTTTCAAACGGATTGCGCTGTGTCTGATTCTCTTCAATCGCCCCACAGCGTTCCTCATCAAAGATACTGAAGAACAGGTTAAACCGGCGCAGCATTTCCACCAGCCACTGATGTACCAGGGTTTCTGGCACCACGATCAGTACGCGTTGCGCACGTTGCGTGAGCAACTGGCGGTGAATAATCAGGCCTGCCTCGATAGTCTTGCCCAGACCTACTTCGTCAGCCAGTAAGACGCGCGGTGCATGACGCCTGGAAACTTCATCCGCGATATACAATTGGTGAGGAAGCAGACTGGTGCGTGTACCGGCCAGGCCATACAGCGTGGACTGTGCCAGTCGCGTCTGTTGCTTGCGGGTCGCGCGGCGTAGATTGTAGAATTTTGGCTTGTCGATTTGTCCGGTAAATAAACGATCTGCCGGCCGGCTGAATTGCATAAAATAGTCGAGCTGACTTTCCGGTAACATCGTCTCGCTGCCATCGGCACGACGCCCGAGATATATCAATAGACCATCGGCATCTTCAATCGAATCGATCTGCATCGACCAGCCATCATGGCTGCGAATGGTATCGCCCTTGTCAAAGCGCACTCGCGACAAGGGTGCTGAGGATCGGGCATAGGTACGGGTCTCGCCTGTGGCGAGAAACACGATCTGGACACTGCGCTGGTCCACAGCCAGGACTGTGCCGAGGCCCATCTGCAATTCCGTATTACTTATCCAGCGTTGACCAGGCTGGAAGGTGTTGTTTTGAGTATTCACTAATTTGTCGAGACAGATTCTAGTAGGTGAGTGCAGACCGCAAGGCAGCGAGAAACGCCGTGTTTTCTTCAGGCGAACCGACGGTGACCCGCAGGCAATCGTGCAGCAGACCACCGGCATGGCTTAGATTCTTGATCAGCACCTTGTGTTGTTTCAGGGTTTGAAACACTGTGTCGGCCTTGCCCTCGGCAGTACGAAACAAAATAAAATTAGCGTGACTGGGAAACACGTCAATTTCTTTCAGTTGCCGCATCTCGCTTAGCAGCTTCTCACGATCACGAGTGATGTGTTGAGTTTGTTCATCCAGCACCGATAGATGCTGCAGGGCAAATTTCGCACTGGCCTGGGTCAACACATTGATATTGTACGGCAGGCGAACTTTATCAATTTCGTTTAACCACTCGGGGCGACCGGCCAGCAGGCCCAGGCGCAAACCGGCCAGACCCATTTTCGACACGGTGCGCATCACTAATACGTTATCGTACTGTGGCATGCGATCCATCCAGGTTTTGCCGGCAAACGCATGATATGCCTCGTCGATCACCACCAGTCCGCCGCTCGCCTGGATAATGCGCTCAATTACTGCATCGTCGAACAGATTGCCCGTCGGGTTATTTGGATAGGCCAGAAAGATCACGGCCGGTTGGTGTTGCGCGATGGTCTGTAACATGGCGTCGAGATCCAGGCTGAAATCCGCCTGAAGCGGCACACCGACATAAGGCATATCCAGGAACGTGGCGATCATTTTGTACATGACAAAACCAGGTTCCGGCGCCAGCACCACACGCTCCGCACCACTCACTGCCATCAGGATCATCTGGATCAATTCATCTGACCCATTACCCAGTAACAGATCATGCCCTGCCGGCACCTGCATCGACTGCTGGAGCAAGGTTTTGAGATCCTGCGCAGCGGGATCGGGATAACGGTTCAATGGTACGTCATGCAACACTGCTAACCAGGCATCGATCATCTCTGCCGGCCAGTGATACGGATTCTCCATGGCGTCGAGCTTGATAAAGCCCTGCGCATCCGGCACGTGATAGGCTGCCAGGTCCCGAATGGGTTGGCGCACCCACTTTCTGATTTTATTGTCGTGCTCAGGCATGTGATGTAAATGAAAAAGCAGTACCCGAACTATTTTTCAGGCAGGCGATATTCAGCAGAACGCGCGTGTGCCGTCAGACCTTCACCCCGCGCCAGGATCGATGCGGTTTCACCCAGCTTGGCGGCACCCTGCGGCGAACACATGATCAGGCTGGAGCGTTTCTGAAAATCATACACACCCAGTGGTGAACTGAAGCGTGCCGTACGCGAAGTTGGCAACACGTGATTGGGCCCGGCACAGTAATCACCGATCGCCTCCGCGGTGTAGCGGCCCATGAAGATGGCACCGGCATGGCGAATCTCCTGTACCAGCTCCAGAGGTGATTCGACTGACAATTCCAGGTGTTCCGGTGCGATGAAATTCACGACCTCGATGGCCTGTGACAGATCATTGACCTTGATAAGAGCACCCCGCGCATTGAGTGAGGTCTGGATGATCGCGTTGCGTTCCAATTCACCCACCAGTTTTCCGATGCTGGCCTGGACCTTATCGAGAAAACCGACGTCCGGTGAAATCAAAATGGATTGTGCATCTTCGTCGTGTTCGGCCTGGGAAAACAGATCCATGGCAATCCAGTCCGGGTCGGTACGACCATCGCAGACCACCAGGATCTCGGAGGGGCCGGCGATCATATCAATGCCCACCTGACCGAAGACCATGGACTTGGCGGTGGCAACATAGATGTTGCCAGGGCCGACGATCTTGTCAACGCGCGGCACAGTCTGAGTACCATAGGCCAGTGCCGCCACCGCTTGCGCGCCGCCAATGGCGAAGACCTTGTCGACCTCGGCGATCCTGGCTGCTGCTAATACCAGTTCATTTACCACGCTATCGGGTGTCGGCACCACCATAATCAGTTCAGCCACCCCCGCCACCTTGGCCGGAATCGCATTCATTAACACCGACGACGGATACGCCGCCTTGCCACCGGGCACGTACAGGCCCACGCGATCTAATGCTGTGACTTGCTGGCCCAGTAAGGTCCCGTCGGCTTCGGTATAACTCCAGCTGTCGCTTTTTTGATGCTGGTGATAAACACGAATGCGTTGTGCCGCGGCTTCCAGTGCGTCACGTTGCGCGGCGGGGATATTGGCCAGTGCGGCATCCAGTCGTGCCTGATCGATAATGAGATCGGCCATGCCCTGTGCCTGCATGCGATCAAAACGGTTGGTGTATTCGATCACCGCCTCATCACCCTGACGGCGAACGTTTGTCAGAATCTCACGGACTGTATTCGCGACCTTGTCATCGGAGACACTCTCCCAGGCCAGCAGTGCTTCCAGTTCACTCCAGAACTCCGCTCGCGTGGCATCAAGACGTTTCAGGTTTAATTGCGTCATGTCACTTTACCGCGGCTTGCATGTTATCGATCAATTGCTGAATCCGTGCATGCTTCATTTTCATCGAGGCCTTGTTCACGATCAGGCGCGAACTGATATCGGCAATGTGTTCCAGCGGTTCAAGGCCATTGGCCTTCAGCGTGTTGCCGGTATCCACCACATCAACAATGAAGTCAGCCAGGCCTACGATAGGCGCCAGCTCCATTGAACCGTATAACTTGATCACTTCCACCTGCTTGCCCTGTTGCGCGTAATAGCGGCGGGTGCTGTTGACATACTTGGTGGCAATACGCAGGCGGGTACCGTTTTGTTTTTCGCCCTTACGACCGGCCACCATCAATTTGCATTTCGCGATCTTGAGGTCAACCGGTTCATACAGGCCTTCACCGCCATGCTCCATCAACACATCCTTGCCGGCAACACCCAGGTCAGCCGCACCGAACTGGACATAGGTGGGTACGTCGGTCGCGCGGATGATCACCAGTTTTACCTCGTCGCGATTGGTATCCAGGATCAATTTACGACTGGTCTCCGGATCATCCAGGGGCTCAATCCCCGCTGCCTTTAACAGTGGCAAGGTCTCTTTGAAGATGCGACCCTTGGAAAGAGCAATCGTAATCGTCTCAGACATAGTCAGTTCAAATCAGTTTAGGCCGGGACACGCCGGATTTGCGCACCCAGTTGTTGTAACTTCTCTTCAATACATTCGTAACCGCGATCGATGTGATAAATCCGATCCACCAGGGTATCGCCATTGGCGACCAGCCCGGCCAGTACCAGCGAGGCGGAGGCACGCAGGTCTGTTGCCATTACCGGCGCACCAGTCAACTTCTCCACACCGTTGCTCACCACGGTATTGCCTTTTAGTGCCAGATCGGCACCCATACGTTGCAGCTCCTGGATGTGCATAAAGCGATTTTCGAACACGGTCTCGGTAATGATGCCGGTACCCTTGGCCACTGCATTTAGCGCACAAAACTGTGCCTGCATGTCCGTGGGAAATGCCGGGTACGGCGCTGTGCGAATATCCACCGCTTCCGGTGCACGGCCCTGCATATCCAGACTGATCCAGTCTTCACCCGTTTCGACCTTGGCACCCGCCTCTTCCAGCTTGGCGGTTATTGCATCGCAGTGGCTCGGCGAGGTGTTTTTGAGCTTGACCTTGCCCCCGGTGATTGCCGCGGCAACCAGGTAGGTGCCGGTCTCGATCCGATCGGGTAACACGCTATAACGCGTACCGTGTAAACGCTCCACGCCATCTATGGTAATAATATCGCTGCCGGCACCGCTGATCCTGGCACCCATGCTGTTGAGGCAGTTGGCCAGGTCTATCACTTCCGGTTCGCGGGCCGCGTTCTCGATCACCGTGCGGCCATCTGCCAGGGTCGCGGCCATCATCAGGTTTTCGGTACCGGTGACGGTCACCAGGTCCATGACGATCTTGGCACCGTGCAAACGCTTCGATTTCGCCTTGATGTAACCACCCTCGACAGAAATCTCGGCACCCATCAACTCCAGCCCATGGATATGCAGATTCACCGGACGTGAACCGATGGCACAACCGCCGGGCAATGAGACCTCGGCCTGGCCATAACGTGCCAGCAAGGGACCCAGCACCAGGATCGACGCACGCATGGTCTTGACCAGTTCATATGGCGCAGCAAAATTGGAGATGGTAGAGGTATCGACTTCCACATCCATCTTCTCACCCATGGTGATGGATACGCCCATGCGTCCGAGCAGTTCCATGGTGGTGGTGATGTCGTTGAGATGGGGAATATTGCACACTGTTACCGGCTCGTCAGCCAGCAAGGTCGAAACAATGATCGGTAGGGCGGCATTCTTCGCACCGGAGATGCGAATCTCGCCGTTCAGGGCTCTACCGCCGGTAATGATTAATCGGTCCATGGAGATATCTTTCTGTTACCAATGCGGCTCAGGGTGAAACCTGCAGTTTGCTGGCCTTGGCCCATTCCTCTGGTGTGTAGGTTTTAATTGAAAGGGCATGCAGCTGGCCACTGGTAATGCGATCCACAACGGTGGCATATACCAGTTGCTGTTTTTTGACCGGTGAGAGTCCGGCAAACACCTCGCCGACCACAATGGCGTCAAAATGACTGCCATCGCCCTTCACGCTCACTTCGCACTCCGGTAAACCGGCTTTGATGAGATTTTCGACTTCTGTGGGATCCATAGTTTAATCCAGGGGCTGTTGATGGCGGAAAATCGCTATTTTAACCAAATGCCGTGGGCAGCCGCACGGCTTTCTCACATAAAAATGGAGACCGTGATGCTAAACCGGCAGGATATCGTCGAGTTCGCTCAGGTGCAGGATTTGACTAAGCTGATCGGGCAGGTGAATAAACCGGATGTCGCATTGCTGCTGGCGCGCCCGCCGCTGCAGGTCGATAAGCAGAGCCAGACCGGCACTGTCGGCCCGACTGACCCCGGACAGATCCACCTGAACCTCGCCGTTCAGTTGCGTCAACAGGCTGCGGGCGGTCTCGGCCAATGCCGGGACCGTATACATATTGAGTTCACCCTTGATCACGAACTGCTGAGCGTCCTGGCGTTCAATCGTCGGCAGGATTTGCGGTGTCTCTGTCACTTGGCCTTGTCCTTGCTGTTACCATCGCCTTTATCCATGAATTTGGAAATAAATTCAGCAATCAGTTTTTCCAGCACCAGCGAACCCTGGGTCAGCTTGATTCGTGAACCATTAACCAGGTAATGCGGATTGCAATCAAGGCCCTTCAGATCGGGTTGGCGTCCTTCCAGTTCCGCCTGTAATTTTTCATCCTCGCAGGGGTTGGACGCTGGCCCCGGCAACAGACCGACATACTTTTCACCTAACAGGCCGGCAGTATAAATATTGGCGGAAGTACCATCGGGCAGGGTGTGATACTGGCCCTCGATACGCATGGTCACCACCGCCTGATAGGTTTTCGGATCAAATGCGATCTTGGCGACACGCCCCAGGGTCACCCCGGCCATGGTCACCGGCGAACGCACTTTCAGACCACTGGCATCATCAAAGCGGGCGGTTACGTCATAACCGGTTTCCGAGGTATAGGCGCTGAGGTTACTGACTTTCATGGCCAGCATGAACAGTGCCGCCAAACCGCCAGCAACGAAAATCCCCACCCAAATCTCTGCTGTACGTGTATTCATCATAATCAGTACGCTCCGAACATTAATGCGGTCAAAATAAAGTCCAGTCCCAATATCGCCAGGGCCGAGTGCACCACCGTCCGCGTCGTCGCACGGCTCACCCCTTCAGACGTTGGTATCGCGTCGTAACCTTCGAATACCGCGATCCAGGTCACCACCACCCCGAACACCAGGCTCTTGATGACACCGTTGTAAATGTCATCGTACATATCCACTTTCGCCTGCATCTGTGCCCAATAGGCACCGGTATCCACACCGAGCAGACCAACGCCGACGAAATAACCGCCAAGCACACCGACAGCGCTGAAGATGGCGGCGAGCAATGGCATGGAGATCACCCCGGCCAGGAAACGCGGTGCCAGCACACGTCGAATCGGGTCCACAGCCATCATCTCCATTGCGGATAACTGCTCGGTCGCCTTCATCAAACCGATTTCCGCCGTCAGCGCCGACCCGGCACGACCGGCGAATAACAGGGCGGTCACCACCGGACCTAATTCGCGCACCAGTGACAGGGCAACCACAACACCCAGCGATTCTTCAGCACCAAAGTCCACCAGGGTGTTATAACCCTGCAGGCCGAGTACCATGCCCACGAACAGACCGGACACCAGGATGATGAGCAATGACAGCACACCTACGGAATAGACTTGCTGGATCACCAGGCCAAAGCGCAGAAACAGGGTGTGCAGGCCGCTCAGGATATTAAAAAACAGGATATGTGCGCGGCCCAGTCTCTGGAAAAAATCCAGGCCGGTACGACCGAGCCGTGCGATGAGATCGATCATGCCGCCCCTGCCCCCTTGTTACTGGCACCCGCCAACAAATCTTCCAGGTAGTCCGGCGCCTGGTAGTGGAACGGCACCGGCCCATCAGGCAGGCCCTTGAGGAATTGCTGAGCCCATTCCGATGAAGAGTTATTGAGTTCTTCGGCTGTACCCTGGCCGACGACTTTGCCATTCGATAAAAGGTAAATGTAATCGGCGATACTGCTGGTCTCGGCGATGTCATGCGAGACGATGATACTGGTCAGGCCTAATGCATCATTGAGTTTGCGAATCAGCCGCACCAGTACGCCCATGGAGATCGGGTCCTGACCGGTAAACGGTTCATCGTACATCATGATCATGGGGTCCAGCGCAATGGCGCGCGCCAGTGCCACCCGCCGCGCCATACCACCGGACAATTCACTCGGCATCAGATCGCGCGCGCCGCGCAATCCCACAGCATGGAGTTTTATTAGCACCAGATCACGAATCATGTCTTCAGACAAAGCGGTGTGTTCGCGCAGAGGGAATGCCACGTTATCGAACACATCCATGTCGGTGAGCAAAGCGCCATTTTGAAATAACATGCCCATGCGCTTGCGTAATTGATACAGTCCCGCGTGACGCAGTTTATCCACCTGCTGACCGTCCACGTGCACACTGCCCTGCTGCGGACGTAATTGCCCGCCGATCAAGCGCAACAGGGTGGTCTTACCGGTACCACTGGGTCCCATGATCGCGGTGATCTTGCCGCGCGGGATATCCAGGTCAACACCATCGAAGATCATGCGCTTGCCGCGGGCAAACTTGAGGCCGCGCACTTTCACCAAGACTGAATTATCGTTATGCATTTGGTCGGCTATCATACCTTGTGCACCCGTAGGGCGACATACCTTCTTATAATAAATTCAAAATCACTTCGGCCTGATCCACCACCTCCAGATCGGGCGGCTGACCATCAAATAACAATACGGCCTGGCGTTCACCAGCACTGGCGAGCAAGGTCTCCAGGATCGTACGCAGGCTGCGTGGTGTGTGTCCCTCGCTAGGCACTCGTGCCAGCGCCAGTTCGCCATGTTCCAGATCCATTTTATGTTCGGCATCACCATGCCAGCAGACACTCACACGTTGTGCAGTTACAAACTGGCTCAAAACGGTTTGCAATTGTTCCGATTGCGCACTTGGCCAGTCCAGGCATACTGGATGGGACTTGGCCAGCGATCTAATCATTGCCAGTTGTATGTCATTGGGCATGGCATCCAGTACGACTAATATCCCTTCGACACGATCGTTGAGGGCAGCGATTAATTCCTGTCGTTCGTCTAACGACGGCTGTTCAGACTCAAATGCCCATTCGCATATAAATTGAGGACGGTTATCTGTCTCTGTTAACCAGCTCGCGATCACTTCTCGACCTTGTGACCAGTACGTGTCTGGAATGAGCACTACCGGATATTCATTACCATAGTAGGCAAGCCGCCATTCCTCCGGCAGTCCCTCGGGATAGTAACTCTCATCCCACTGCGGATGCAGCCAACCACACGCCCCAATTAACACCGTACGTTCGCTCAAGTTTAATTACCTTCGATCTACTCGTCTGGGCCGATTATACTTGTGTTCAGCCGGATGCCCAGAGTGACTCAGCCTAACGTAGTTGGCTGAATGATATCTGAACGGCAATGTAAACCACGCAACAAACAAAGGTTCATATTGGATGGGCGATGTAGTACGCTTCAAAAAACCAGGCGCACAGGAAAAACACAAAGGCAAGACACTGTGCCGCAGCGGTTTTCATAAATGGGTGGTCGATAAAAGCAAACCATTTTCGGTCAAGGATGGCAAGTTACATACGGTCTACCGCTGCCAGCGCTGTGGCGCGATAAAAACCAAAGCAGAATAAAACAAGTTGCATGAACAAGATTCCGGTTTTAAACCGCCAGCTTTGCACCTTACTTATGCTCACTGTGAGCGTGTTACTCAGTTCCTGTGCCAGTGTAACTGCGCCAGACAAACGTGATCCCTGGGAATCCTTTAACCGATCGGTCGATGCGTTTAATCAGGACTTTGACCGCTCCATCGGTCGCCCGGTCGCTGAATCCTATAAAGACTACACACCGGATATCGTACAAACCGGGGTGAGTAATTTTTTCAGTAACCTCGATGACGTCCTGGTGACGCTCAACGATCTGCTGCAGTTCAAATTTAAACAGGCCGCCTCAGACTTCACCCGTTTTGCCTTCAACACGACAGCCGGCCTGTTTGGTCTGATCGATGTCTCCAGTCACATGGATTTGCCCAAACACCACGAAGATTTTGGTCAAACCCTGGGGACCTGGGGTGTGGGTATCGGACCTTACCTGGTCTTACCGTTCCTCGGTCCGAATACGGTGCGCGGCACTACCGGTCTGGTGGCGGATTGGCAGGTCGATCCGGTGTACGACATTAACGATACCGAGGCGCGTTGGTCTGCAATCATCCTGCGCGCCGTAGATACCCGCGCGCGTTACCTGGAAACAACCAAGCTCATAGAGAAATCCGGCATCGACCCCTATGTCTTCACACGCAATGCCTATTTACAACATGTCGAAAACGCGGTTTATGATGGGCATCCGCCCAAGCCGAAGATCGAAGCGCCGAGCAAAAGCGATCTGGAACTGGAGCAGGAACTGGATAAAGAACTGCAACTCGATACCCCGGCCAAATAAACCGGGACAACACAACGCTATCTGAACCAATGCAACTCACTCTTTCAATACTGGCAATTCTTGGTGGCTTTGCCCTGTTGGTCTGGGGAGCTGATCGATTTGTCCACGGTGCCGCTGCCACCGCCCGCAACCTGGGCGTCTCGACCCTGGTCATCGGGCTGACGATCGTGGGCTTCGGGACGTCGGCGCCGGAATTACTGGTCTCGGCCATGGCCGCCCTCAGTGGTAATGCCGGGCTCGCAGTGGGTAATGCCATCGGCTCCAACATCACCAACGTCGGCCTGGTCATTGGCGTCACCGCAATTATTAGTCCCTTGGTGGTCAATTCCAGCACCTTGCGCCGGGAGTTTCCTTTATTGTTTGTCGTTATGCTGCTCACCCTGGTGCTGTTGCTGGATCACCGGCTCAGTCGTATCGATGGCGTGATCCTGTTGACCGGTTTGGCCTTCCTCATCTTGTGGCTGGTGCGACTGGGTCTGAGCGGCAAACGTGCAGAACCGATGACCAATGAGTTTGAACGTGAAATTCCCAAAACCAGTTTGTCGATGGCTCTGCTCTGGACCGCCATTGGCCTGGTGGTCCTGTTAATCAGCTCGCGAATCCTGGTCTATGGGGCCGTCAATATTGCGCATATGCTACAGATCAGTGATCTGGTCATCGGCCTGACCATCGTAGCCATTGGCACCAGCCTGCCGGAACTGGCGGCGTCCGTCATGAGTGCGCTCAGGAACGAGCCGGATATCGCCCTGGGTAATGTCATCGGCTCGAACATGTTCAACCTGCTGGGCGTCCTTGGGATCCCAGGCGCAATCAGCCCGCTGACCATTGCCCCGGAAGTCCTTACCCGGGATTACAGCTTCATGATTGGTCTTACCATCGCCATGTTCTTTTTTGCCTATGGCTTCAAAAAGCCGGGCCAGATTAACCGCTTGGAAGGGGGTATCTTGCTTGGTATCTACGTCGCGTATATGGTAGTACTCTATTTCAGTGTTCATCCCCATTCAGGTTAGTGCAACATGCCACAAGTAAAACTCAAGGTCAGCAACGTGAAATGCGGCGGCTGCGTCAGCAATATTCAAAACGGTCTGGGCAATATGGCCGGGATTACCTCCGTGGAGGTCGACATCCCTACCGGTGAGGTCACCCTGGACGGTGACATCTCCGATCTGGCAGGTATCAAGGAAAAATTGCGCACCCTCGGTTACCCACCCGTCGAATAAATCACCTTTTACATGGATAAACAAAAAGTCATTGCCCTGGCCAAGGCAGTCATCGACACCGAGGCCCAGGCCGCGCAGCGCCTGGTGTCACGCATTGATGACAATTTTATCCAGGCCGTGGCCACCATGCTCCACTGTGAAGGGCGTATCGTCGTCATTGGCATGGGTAAATCCGGCCATATTGGTCATAAGCTGGCTGCCACCCTGGCAAGCACCGGTACCCCCGCATTCTTTGTCCACCCCGGTGAGGCCAGTCACGGTGACCTTGGCATGATCACGGCCAAAGATGTGGTGGTGGCCCTGTCCAATTCCGGTGAGACCGATGAAATCCTGATGATCCTGCCCCTGATCAAGCGCCTACATGTCCCGCTGATTGCCCTCACCGGAAACCCCGGTTCGCGTCTGGCCAGAGAGGCGGATTACCACCTGGACGTCAGTGTCGACAAGGAGGCCTGCCCGCTGGGCCTGGCCCCGACCTCCAGCACCACCGCCACCCTGGTCATGGGCGACGCCCTGGCAATCGCCCTGCTTGAATCCCGTGGCTTTACCGAGGCGGACTTTGCCCTGTCGCATCCGGGGGGGCGCCTGGGCAAACGCCTGCTGTTGCATGTGGCGGATATCATGCACCGCGACCAGGGCATTCCTAAAGTGCCAATTGAGGCCAGCCTGAGTGAGGCTCTGGCCGAAATCAGCGCCAAGAGCCTGGGCATGACCGTGGTGGTCAATCCCGACAATACCGTCGCCGGCGTGTTTACCGATGGCGACCTGCGGCGGCTGCTGGATCATGGTGAGGTCAATATCAACAAGCTGAGGGTCAAGGACGTAATGATCGCCAATTGCAAGACCATCCCGGCGACGATCCTGGCGGCTGAGGCACTTCAAGTCATGGAGAGCAAACGCATCAATGCCTTCCCGGTCGTCGATGCCAGGAATCAGTTAATCGGCGCCCTGAGCATGCACGATCTGTTGCGCGCCGGCGTCGTGTAAGTGGAGAACCCAATGCAAGACGTTCTGGAAAAAGCAGCGCAAATCAAACTGGTTGTGTTTGATGTGGACGGGGTCCTCACCGATGGCGGTCTGTTCTTCGGGGATGATGGCCAGGAGTACAAGGCCTTTTACTCGCGCGATGGTCTGGGCATGAAATTGTTGCAACAAACCGGCGTCGAAATTGGCGTGATCACGGCCCGCAATTCCAAAGTTGTCGAACACCGCATGAGTAATCTGGGGATCAAGAACGTGTACCAGGGTAAATTAAACAAGCTGGATGCCTTTCATGATCTGCTAAACAAGCTCAATATCAGCGCTGTACAGACTGCCTATGCGGGTGATGATGTTGTGGATCTGCCGGTCATGAAGGAAGCCGGGCTGGCCATTGCCGTACAGGATGCGCATCCGTTTGTGAAACAGCATGCGCACTGGATCACCCAGCACGGCGGGGGACGCGGTGCAGCACGCGATGTGTGTGAATTGATTATGCAGGCTCAGGGCACACTCGAGGCGCAATTGAACTCATTCCTGTAAATGAACAAGTTCTACTATCTCCTGGTGTTGATCGTTGCCTTGGCAATTGCCCTGGTCAGTCACTGGTTGCTCACTACGGTGGAAACGCCAACTGGCCGGGTGGCACCAGAGGAAAGACACGATCCGGATTATTTTTTGGAGAATTTTAAAATCACGGTATATCAACCCAATGGTGCACCTGCCTACCATCTCGACGCAGCACACATGAATCACTATCCAGACGATGACACCATGACCATGCAGAAACTGAAACTCGATTACCGCGATGACAATGACCAGACCTGGATAACCACTGCCAATAACGGTGTTGCATACCAAAATATTGAGGTCATGCAGCTCGAGGGTAACGTTCGCATACAGCGCCAGACGCCGAAACCGGATCAGGCCATCACCATCACCACGAATTCCTTGCGTATCGATTTTCCCAATAAACACGCCTCAACCGAGGCCGAAGTGAAGATCTTCGATAAAAACAGTACTATTACCGCAAAAGGCATGGATGTGGATATGGCCGCAGGTCATCTGACCCTATTGTCGGAAGCGCGAGGTCACTATGTCCCGAAGTAAACAATTTATTGCAGGCTTTTTACTTATGGGTCTCGTATCCCAGACCTGGGCCTTGCGCAGTGATCGTAACCAGCCCATCGATATCAAGGCAGACCGGGTCGAGGTCGATCAACGCAACCAGGTCAGCCACTACATCGGTAATGTACGACTCGAACAAGGTTCACTGAAAATCGATGCCGATGAGGTGGTGGTCTACATGGAAAAAGGCAAACTGCAAAAAATCGTCATTACCGGTAATCCTGCCCGCTTCGAGCAGCAACCGGAAAATCAGCAGGAGATTGTAAAGTCCCAGGCCAATAACATGGAATACTACGCGAGTGAGGAGCGTTTATTCCTCAAACACAATGCGGAAGTCAACCAGGGTGGTAATCACTTCCGTGGCGAGTTCATCGAATATGATACCCTGACCAGTACAGTCAAGGCCGATAAGGGTGAGAACAGTCAATCACGGGTACATGCGATTATCCAACCCGCCAAACCGAAGGACGAGACCAAGCCTGCCCCTGACTCGACAGACAAAACCCAGACACCCGCGCCAGCAGCAGGCAAGCCATGAGTACCCTGGCCGCCCAACACCTCGCCAAGAGTTATAAAAAACGCAACGTTGTGAAAAACGTTTCATTCCACATCAACAGTGGCGAAGTGGTCGGCCTGCTCGGTCCCAACGGTGCCGGCAAAACCACTTCCTTTTACATGGTGGTGGGCCTGATCGAAGTCGACAAGGGCAATGTCTATCTGGACGAAAACGACCTGACCCATTTACCTATGCACCAACGGGCCCGACTCGGTATCGGCTATCTGCCCCAGGAGGCCTCGGTCTTTCGAAAATTGACGGTAAGTGAGAATATCCTGGCCATCTTACAGACACGCAAGGAATTGGGACCCTTGCAGCAGGAACATGCCCTTGAGGAACTGCTGGAAGAACTCCATATTACACATATACGGAATAATCAGGGCATCAGCCTGTCAGGTGGAGAACGGCGCAGGGTTGAAATTGCTCGCGCGCTAGCCACCCTGCCCCATTTCATTCTTCTGGATGAGCCGTTTGCCGGGGTTGACCCGATCTCAGTGCTCGATATTCAATCAATTATCCAGCACTTGCGTGAGCGCAACATCGGGGTACTGATTACGGATCATAATGTTAGAGAAACACTGAAAATTTGTGACCGCGCCTACATCATTAATGAAGGCGAAGTCATTGCCCAGGGTGAGCCTGATGCCCTGTTGGCCGATAAACAAGTCAGGAAGGTATATCTTGGGGAGCATTTCCAACTTTGACTATTCTGGACTGTCAGTAATGGCTTATTCTGCGCTAAAATTCAGTATAAGCTGGCAGATATCCTGAACCGGCCCCCACAATCCTAATATATGAAGCAAGCATTACAGTTACGTCTCGGTCAACACCTTACCATGACCCCCCAGTTGCAGCAGGCAATCAAGCTGTTGCAGCTGTCGACTTTGGAATTGCAGCAGGAAATTCAGGAAGTACTGGATTCCAATCTGATGCTCGAGGTAGCCGAAGAAGGCGAAGAATTTCAGCAGCAGTCCACCACTGAGACCGCATCGGAACGACTTAACGATCACGAAGAGGGGCAGGCGCAAGAACAGGACAGTGGCAACCTGGAGATGGAATCCATCCCCACCGATCTGCCAGTCGACAGCGCCTGGGATGACATCTACGACAATATTCAGATGTCGCCATCCTCCGGCAGTTATAACGATGACGATCGTGAATTCGAAATTTCCGATACCAGCAGTGAAAGCCTGCAGGATCACCTGCGCTGGCAGATGCAGATGACACCGTTCTCGGATACCGACATGATCATTGCCGAGGCTATCATCGATGCCATCAATGACGACGGCTTCCTGAGTATGGATGTGGAAGAGATACTCAAGGAACTGCCGGAAGAAATGGAAGTCGAACTCGATGAAGTGAATGCTGTTCTGCATCGCATCCAGTATTTCGACCCACCGGGCGTAGGAGCTCGTGATCTGCGCGAAAGTCTGTTGTTGCAACTCAAACAACTGGCCGTGGACTCTCCATTGAAAGACGCTGCCATCGATTTAATCCAGAACCATTTTGACCTGCTTGCCAATCGCGATTTTCCCCAGTTGTTGCGCCGACTCAAGATCGAGGAAGAAGAACTCAAGGCCATCATTACCATGGTTCAATCACTCAATCCGCGTCCCGGCAGCCAGATCACCGCCAATAAACCCGAATACATCGTGCCGGATGTTATCGTGCGCAAGGTCAAGGACAAGTGGAAGGTCGAACTTAATCCTGACGCGGCGCCACGATTGCGGATTAACCCGCACTACGCCAGTCTGATTAAGCAGGTCAATAACAGTTCCGATACGAATTATCTCAAGAATCATTTGCAGGAAGCCCGCTGGTTTATCAAGAGCCTGGCCAGCCGGAACGAAACCCTGCTCAAGGTCGCCAGTTGCATCGTCGAACGCCAGCGCGCCTTCCTCGAATACGGTGAAGAGGCCATGAAGGCACTGGTGCTGCACGATATCGCCGAGGCAGTCGACATGCATGAGTCCACCATTTCGCGTGTCACCACCAAAAAATACATGCATACCCCGCGTGGCATCTACGAATTGAAATACTTCTTCTCCAGCCACGTTTCTACTTCCGATGGCGGGGAATGTTCCGCCACGGCAATACGCGCCCTGATAAAAAAACTGGTCTCGGCAGAAAGCCCGGACAAACCACTGAGTGACAGCAAACTGGCCAGCATTCTGTCTGACCAGGGTATCAATGTCGCGCGACGCACGGTCGCTAAATACCGTGAGGCGATGTCGATACCACCATCAAACGAACGTAAACGACTCGCATGACAACGACCAACCGTAAAGGAGCCCGACATGCAACTTAACGTTACAGGACACCACATCGACATTACCGATTCATTGCAAAATTACGTGGAAGACAAGATGGAACGGCTCGAACGTCACTTTGATAATGTCACCAATGCGCATGTCATCCTGAGTGTGGAAAAACTCCGACACAAGGCTGAAGCTACTATCCATATCAGCGGTGCAGATGTCTATGCCGATTCCGAAGAAGAAGACATGTATGCCGCGATCGATTCACTGGTCGATAAACTCGATCGCCAGATCAAGAAACACAAGGAAAAGCTCACGGATCACCGCCGCGGCGAAGGACGTGCACAAAAACAACCTTCAACCTGAGCATGAACCAGACGTACCACCATGCAATTGTCTGATCTCATTTCGCCTGACCGCATCCGTTGTAACCTTGATGCCCAGAGCAAAAAACGCGCACTGGAACAACTGAGTGAATTGATCTCACTGGATCAGGATACCATCACCTCCAGTCAGGTGTTTGACAGTCTGCTCACGCGTGAACGCCTGGGTGTTACGGGTGTCGGTCATGGTGTTGCCATCCCGCACGGTCGCTTGCGCAATTCACAACAGACCCTCGGCGCCTTTATCAAGCTTGCACATGGCGTCGATTACGATGCTGCCGACAAGGAACCGGTAGATCTGTTGTTTGCCTTACTGGTACCGGAAGAATCCACGGATGAACACTTGCAGATTCTGGCACAACTGGCGGCCATGTTCAGTGATCAAGGCATGCGTGAAAAATTGCGCCATGCACAGAATACTGCAGATATTCATCAGCTGCTACTGGAGTGGCAAAACAGTCATTAACAGACTGTCAGATTAAACACCAACTCGTATCGGCTAACTTGCTCTGATAGACTATTAATATAGCATCAGGGCAATGTGAGCATGTCCATGGCCGAATCCTGCCTTATCGATACACTGATTGCTGAACACCAGCAAACCCTGCAACTGACCTGGTTGAGTCGCACACGACCGGGTATGTCGTTTGTTACACCAGCAATGAGCTACTGGATTGGGGAATACTCAGCAGACCAACATCATGCCATCGAGTTAATCCAGCGCGATAATCAGCAGCTGTTTCTGCAAGCACTGCAACTGGCCTGTTTGTATTTACCAGAATACCTGGCAAGCGCACGGCCCAGTCTGATTATATTTAGTGAAGGTTTGACCTGTGACCGGGGGACGCTGGAGTACTTGCAAGTACAGGGTATTGCTGTGCTGCATAGTCCACTGTCTGGTAAAACAATCTTACGTGAGTTGGCATACAGCATCGCAGAACGAGACATCCGACATAATGTACATGGCGTCATGCTGTCTATTGATAATGAAGGTGTATTATTGACTGGCAAAAGCGGGATTGGTAAAAGTGCGCTTGCGCTGGAACTGGTTTCGCGTGGACACCGCTTGGTGGTGGACGACACCCCTCTGTTTCACCGCTTTGCTAACAGTGAACGAGTCTATGCCATTTGTCCGCCACTCCTGGCTGACTTCATGGAGATATACGCAGCGGGCATACTTAACCTTGACAGACTATTCGGGCCCAAAGCCACCTGCGCAATGATGCCCTTACACCTGGTCATTGAACTGGTGGAATCCTTCACCCCCGAGCCGGAACAACGGCTGCATGTTTTTAACCATCGCACCAATATTCTGGGTGTGGACATTCCCTACCTGCAGATACCTGTCAGGTACCCGGCAAATCTTGCACTAATAGTCGAAACCGTCACGAAAAATCATGTACTCTATAAAGAAGGTTATGAAGCCAGTGACATCCTGATAAAACGACAACAACAATTATTAAACAAGCAGACCGTATGAATCTGATCATCGTTAGCGGACTCTCCGGCTCCGGAAAATCCATCGCCCTGCAGGCACTGGAAGATTTGGGCTACAACTGTATCGATAATTTACCCATCGGGTTGCTACACGCACTGGCGGTACAGATTACCCATTCCGCCGATCCACTGGAAGTTGACTTTGCAGTGGGAATCGATGCCCGCAATCTTGCACCTGACCTGGAACAGTTTCCGGACATGCTCGATACGCTCAAACAAATGGGCCTGAAAACGCAGGTTATCTATCTGGCCGCGGACGAGGAAACCCTGATTAAACGCTTTAGTGAAACCCGCCGTCGTCATCCGCTGAGTTCAGAAGAAGTGCCATTGAGCGAGGCTATCAAACAGGAACGCATGTTTCTCGCGCCGGTTTCCTCCAGCGCCAACCTGATCCTGGATACGAGTCACACCAATGTGCATCAATTACGCGAGCTAATCCGCAAATGCGTTCAGGTCGAAACCGGTGAAGGTATGTCCATCCTGCTCGAGTCCTTTGGCTTCAAACACGGCATTCCCAGCGATGCTAATTTTCTTTTCGATGTGCGCTGCGTCAGTAATCCTCACTGGGTCCCCGAACTGCGCCAGTTGAGTGGACGTGATCAGCCAGTGATTGATTACCTGGAAAAGCATGAAGATGTTACCTCAATGTATCAGGACATTCAGGCATTCCTGGAAAAGTGGATCCCGGTGTTCGAGGCGGAAAACCGCAGCTATATGAATATTGCCATCGGCTGTACCGGCGGCTATCACCGTTCCGTGTATTTCTGTGAACGACTGGGCGAGCATCTGCGCTCAAAAGGTAAAAATATCATCGTGCGACACCGGGAGTTATCGTGAGTGTAGCATTATTACTCGTTACTCATGGCGATGTCGGCAAATACATACACGATGCGGCTGTCTCGATAATTGGCAGTAGCCCGTTGCGCGTGCAATTCCTGTCAGTAACAGTGGAGAGTAAGCCTGAAGTGATGATACAAAATGCGCAAGAGTTGATCCACACACTGGATACAGGTGACGGTGTTCTGATACTCACCGATATGTATGGTTCCACACCGAGTAATATTGCCTGCGCACTGCAAGAACACAATGTAGAGGTTGTTGCCGGACTGAACCTGCCCATGCTGGTGCGAATATTGAACTATCCCAATTTAACCTTGCACCGATTGACCGACAAGGCAGTCAGTGGCGGCAAGGAGGGAGTAATGTTTTTCCAGTCAATGAGTAATCCGGATGCTACACAAAAACATTGAGATTATTAACAAACTCGGTATGCATGCGCGCGCGGCAGCGAAGTTCGTCACACTGGCACAGACATTTGTTGCCGACATCCGGGTCGCGCGCAACGGACGGGAAGTGAATGGCAAAAGCATCATGGGTGTCATGATGCTGGCAGCTGCCAAGGGTAGTACCATCGAACTGATTATTAACGGTGATGATGAGGACAAGGCAATGCAGTACTTAACAGAATTGATCGACAACCGCTTTGATGAAAGCGAGTGAGTCCGGGTAAAACTCCATGACCCTGGCATTACAAGGTACCGGCGTCTCCAGTGGCATTGCCATTGGTCCTGTCCACATCATGCGCCGCGACGCCCTGGAAATTATCGAGTACACCCTGGAAGAGGAACGCATCGAGGACGAAATCCAGCGCTTCCTGCGCGCGCTTGACCTGACCAAACAGCACCTGCAACGCATCCGCGAACAGATCCCGGAACATACCCGCAGCGACATTGTGTCGTTCATCGATACGCACCTGCTGATGCTGGATGACTCTACCTTGTCCAAGGTGCCGGTGACACTCATACAACAGCATCGTTGTAATGCGGAATGGGCACTCAAGCTGCAGCGTGATGC
>JBECKZ010000158.1:0-8013 GCA_040235555.1 Thiohalomonadales bacterium
GGTATGTGGTTGAGGTGGTGTAGGTGGTGATTCAGGGAAATGTCGGCCAGTCTGATCGGAAGATTCTCCACGTCGACATGGATGCTTTTTATGCCTCCATCGAGATCCGGGATAACCCGGCCCTGCGCGACAAGCCGGTTATTGTTGGTGGGGCACCAGAACGGCGCGGAGTGGTCTCCGCCGCCAGTTATGCCGCGCGCAAATTTGGTGTCCACAGCGCCATGCCCATGGCCCAGGCACTGCGCCTGTGTCCCCAGGCTGTCTGCATTTTCCCGCGCCTGTCAGTCTATGCCGAGGTATCGCAGCAGATCCGCGATATCTTCGCCCGTTACACGCCGCAGATCGAACCGCTGTCTCTGGATGAGGCATTTCTGGATGTGACCGCCTGCGAAAGATTATTCTCCGGGACACAAACCATTGCCCGGGCAATCAAGCAGGCTATCCATGCGGAGCTCGACCTGGTTGCTTCGGTTGGCGTTGCACCTAACAAATTCATTGCCAAGATCGCCTCGGACGTGAACAAGCCCGATGGCTTTGTGGTGGTCGCAGCCGACCAGGTACAGGCCTTCCTTGACCCGCTGCCAGTCAGTCGCCTGTGGGGGGCGGGTAAGGCCACGGTGGCGGTATTTGAGCGCATGGGAATTCGCAGCATTGGGCAACTGCGCCGCCAGTCTGAAATCTGGTTGCAGTCGCATTTTGGTCGTCATGGTGAACATCTCTGGCAGTTGGCCCACGGTATTGACACGCGGGAGGTGGTTAGTGATGCCCAGGCTAAGTCCATTTCTCACGAAACCACGTTTGCCGAAGACCTTGCAGATAAAGAGGTGCTGGAAGCCTGGCTGCTACATCTGACAGAGCAGGTGGCATGGCGTCTGCGTCGTGCCGATTTGCTGGGCCGGACAGTGCAGCTGAAATTGCGTTTCCCGGACTTTAAAACCATCACGCGTTCCCATACGCTAATTGAAGCGACTCACACTACGGATAAACTCTGGCAGGTTGTACGGCAATTATGGCGTGATAACTGGCAGGGTAAACCGGCCATCCGCTTGATTGGCATGGGAGTCTCGGGGCTACAACAGCACGGCGAGCAGATGCAGCAGGCGGATTTATTTCAACAGACCTCCCCGAAACAGGAACAGGTCGATACGCTGACGGATCAAATCAATGCGCGCTTCGGGCCAAACACCTTACAGCGCGGGCGCAGCAAAACACGTATCACGGAGTAACGATGGGCGATATCAACAAACAGGCCGAACTGGCACAGACACCCAGTGCCATTTATCTCAAAGACTACCAGGCGCCGGCGTACTGGGTTGATCAGGTCGAGATGGAATTTGAACTGGCAGCGCAAACCACACAAGTCAAAACAATCCTGCACTTGCGCCGCAACCAGGACGTTGCTGATGCAACGGCGCCATTGCAACTGGATGGCGATAATCTCACTCTGGTGTCATTGGCCATCGATGGCAAGTCATTGACCAGTAACACCTACAAGGCAGATGCCGAGAGTCTGACGATTTACAACATACCGGCACAGTGTCAACTGGTAACCGTGTGCGAAATCTCACCAACGGCGAATACGGCACTGGAAGGTCTGTATGCATCGAGCCGCATGTTGTGCACCCAATGCGAGGCGCAGGGATTTCGCCGCATTACCTATTTTCCCGATCGGCCAGACGTTATGAGCCGGTTTCGGGTCAAACTTATTGCTGACAAGCAAACCTATCCGGTGTTGTTGTGTAATGGTAATCCCATTGAACAGGGCGATCTCGATAACGGTCGCCACTATGTTGTATGGGAGGACCCGAGTCTGAAACCCAGTTACCTGTTTGCGTTGGTCGCCGGTGACCTGAAATTCATTGAAGACGAATTCACAACCCTGTCTGGTCGCAAGGTACAGCTGCGTCTGTACACCGAAGCCGAAAATATTCACAAGTGCGATCACGCCATGGCCAGCCTCAAACAGGCAATGGCCTGGGATGAACAGACCTACGGCCGCGAATACGATCTGGACATTTACATGATCGTGGCGGTGAACGATTTCAACATGGGGGCAATGGAAAACAAGGGGCTGAATATTTTCAATGCCTCCTGTGTGCTGGCTTCACCGGAGACCGCAACCGATGATGACTTCTACAATATTCAGAGCATCATCGGCCACGAATATTTTCATAACTGGTCCGGTAATCGGGTCACCTGCCGCGACTGGTTTCAATTGAGTCTGAAAGAAGGTTTCACTGTATTTCGCGATCAGGAGTTCTCTTCGGATTTGAATTCACGTGCGGTCAAGCGCATTGATGACGTGAATGTATTACGCACCCATCAGTTTGCCGAAGACAGCGGGCCCATGGCACACCCGGTACGGCCTGATCACTATATCGAAATCAGCAACTTCTACACGGTGACGGTGTATAACAAGGGTGCCGAAGTGGTGCGCATGTTACGTAACCTGTTAGGTGCCGAAGACTTTCGTAAGGGAACCGATTTGTACTTTCAGCGTCACGATGGTCAGGCGGTGACCTGTGACGATTTCGTCAAGGCCATGGAAGATGCTAATGGCGTGCAGTTGAACCAGTTTAAAAACTGGTACAGCCAGGCAGGCACACCGGAATTAAAGGTCCACGGTGAGTACGATGCAGCTAACAAAACCTATACCTTGTCGGTGGTACAGCAGACACCGGCCACCCCGGGTCAGACAGAGAAACAACCATTCCAAATCCCGGTTGCGGTGGGCCTGCTCGATAGTCGCGGCCAGGATTTGCCGCTGCGTCTGAAAGACCAGGTACAAACGAACGCAACGACCCTGGTACTGGATGTGCATACAGCATCACAGCAATTCGTGTTTACCGATGTGGCACAAAAGCCGGTGACGTCGATCTTGCGCGGCTTTTCCGCACCGGTAAAAGTCAAATTGCAACGCTCGGAAGAGGAATTGGCGTTCTTGCTGGCGCACGATAGCGACGACTTCAACCGTTGGGATGCAGGACAGCTACTGGCGCTGCAGGAGTTGTTACGTCAGATCAAGGCACACCAAAACGGGGAACCGTTGCCGGAACCGCTGGCGCTGAAAGAGGCCTTGGGTCAGGCCATGACGGACACACAGATCGACAAGATGTTGTTATCACAGATCCTGACCTTGCCCGGTGAAAGTTACCTGGCGGATCAAATGAGCGTTGTCGATGTTGATGCGATCTACCATGCTCGTCTGTTTACCCGGCGGTATCTGGCGCAGCAACTGTATGCACAATTTCAGGCATTGTATGAACACAACAGCGACGACAAGGCCTATGTCTTTAACAGTCAGGAGATGGCCCGACGTGCACTCAAGGCGGTATGCCTGTCGTATCTGGCCGAATCGGAACAGGCCAGTGAATTCGAGCGTTGCTATGCCCAGTTCAGTAACGCGAATAACATGACGGATCAGCAGGCAGCCTTATCTTGTTTGTCACAACACGAAACACCGCTACGTCAACGGGCTTTGGATGAGTTTTATCAGCGATGGCAGGGTGATGCCCAGGTCGTGGACAAATGGCTGGGGATCCAGGCCCGCTCGCGTCTGCCGGATACACTTGAAAACGTGAAGACCCTGATGCAACACCCGGCATTTACCCTTAGCAATCCGAACAAGGTCCGTGCCCTCATCGGGAGTTTCTGTCGTGGCAACCCGGTGCGTTTTCACGCCATTGATGGTGCCGGTTATGCCTTCCTGACGGAGAATGTCCTGAACCTGGATCAACGTAATCCGCAAATCGCGGCCCGACTGGTCCAGGCCATCATTCGCTGGCAACGCTACGATGAAAAACGGCAGGCGCTGATGCGAGCCAGCCTGCAACAAATTCTCGACACGCAGGGATTATCCCGGGATACCTTTGAGGTTGTGGCTCGCGGCCTCAGTGTCACGGCCTGACAGGCGTTCAGGCCGTACCGTAACCCATGACGGGTGTCTTGCGCTGGGCTGCAAAATCCAGCATACGCTGAACCGAGACCATGGCCTGCTTGCGCACGGTCTCGTCGACATGAATCTCATGACTGCCATTTTCTAAAGCATCGATTAATGTGGCCAGGCTGTTCATGGCCATCCAGGGACAATGGGCGCAGCTACGACAGGTTGCACCGATGCCGGCATTGGGAGCCTCGATAAAGACTTTGTCGGGAGCGGCCTGTTGCATCTTATAGAAGATGCCTTTGTCGGTGGCGACGATAAATTCTGGATTGGGGAGGCGTTGGCCCGCCTTGATTAAGGCCGTGGTGGAACCGACGACATCAGCCTGGGCAATCACATCCGCGGGTGATTCGGGGTGTACCAGCACCGCAGCTTGTGGGTGCTTGGCTTTTAGTTCCGCGAGGGCCTTGGCCTTGAACTGTTCATGGACCACACAGCTGCCTTGCCAGAGCAGCATGTCTGCCCCCGTCACTTTCTGTACGTAGTCGCCCAGGTACTTGTCCGGGGCCCAAATCAGCTTTTTACCCTGGGCATGGAGATGGGCTACGACCTCGGTGGCAATACTGGAGGTCACCACCCAATCGGCCCGGGCCTTCACCTCGGCACTGGTGTTGGCATACACCACCACGGTGCGGTCTGGGTGATCATCGCAGAAGTGGGTAAATACCTCTGCCGGACAGCCTAAATCCAGTGAGCACTCAGCTTCTAGCGTGGGCATTAGTACTCGTTTCTCCGGGTTGAGGATTTTGGCGGTCTCGCCCATGAAGCGCACACCGGCGACCACCAGGGTCGAGGCGGGATGTTCATGACCGAAACGGGCCATATCGAGGGAGTCAGAGACATAGCCACCGGTTTCGTCTGCCAGGCGCTGGAGGTCAGCGTCAGTGTAGTAGTGAGCAACCAGGACGGCGTCCCGCTCCTTGAGCAGCCGCTTGGCCTTTTCGAACAGGGTCGTGCGCTCGCTGTCACTAATGGGTTCCGGTAGGGTGACTGCCTCTGCCAAATGACAGATTGACTCGTGATCAACTGTTGGTAGTAGGGCTGAGGGTGTCATTGTATTACTTACTCCCATTTCAATCCGATCCAATTTTAAAGCCTATGCAAATCATGCTGTAACGGAAATTTCACATAAGAGATATAAGGACGTGAGTGGGTACTCACAATACTCCCCATGTATTATTTCTCCTTATTAATTCTACTAAAATTAACTGAAATTACACGTACTTGGCGTGTTTTTATCAAGTTATTTCTGCTAAAGTTGAAGGAAACTCAATAAGAATAAATAGTATGGGTAAGGCGGGAAGGGGCTGCTCCTTTCCTGATGCTAATATGGATAAACAAAAAATCATCAGTAAAATCCAGAAGTGCCTGCGGCTCGCAGATTCCGGTAACCCCAATGAGGCGGCGTTAGCACTACACCAGGCGCAGGTGTTAATGCGCATATATGGTATCCACGAACAAGAAGTCCATTCTCTACAAATTAATGAATCTATTGCCAGTAGTGGCGGCTATTACAATCCGCCGTATTGGGCACTGGCGCTTTCAGAGCTGATTGCCGAGGCATTTGACTGCCGGGTGTACCTTGCCCGCCGGGATGAGGTTCAGCCCCAGTTTCGTTTTATAGGGCTGGAACAGACAGCTACCATCGCTGCCTATAGTTTTACGGTATTGTACCGTCAGCTGCGGTTGGCACGCCGCAGCTATATGAAGAGATTGGGTTTGGCAGATCGCCAGGAATCTCGCCGTCGGGGAAATGTCTTTGCCCAGGCCTGGTTGTTTCGTATTGCCAGGGTAGTGGCAGAGTTTACAGGCAATCCAGACTCCCAGGTGGCCATTGATGATTATGTCAAATCTCAGTACGGTGAAACTGCCGAACACCTACGGGATCACACACAACCTGAGCAGCAAGACTATGAGGTGATGATTTCAGGGCTGAAGGCGGCTCGATCTGTTCAACTACTCCGTCCGATGCATGATACCGAATATCGAAAAAAGGTAGCGGATGCATGCGTTTAGAACTTAAATCCGCTATATTCATATGGCTAATATAAGGTGGCTTGACAGGGTAAAGTAGGGAACCCTGTCGAACACAATTAGAATGATCGGCACTGTGGGCGGACGTTGGGCCGCACGTCGACGCAGCAAATCTGATGACCGATTGAATGACACCATGCCTGCAACCCTGAGTTATACATTGGACGACTTCAATCGCACCGTCCCGTGCAAGACGGTGTTAACGGTGGGCCGTGACAAGAGCAGTGATATTGTGCTGGCTGATCTTATGGTGTCGAGAAACCACGCCATGATTCGTTGCATTGGTCACGGTGATTATTATCTTATCGATGGTGGTAGTTCCAACGGTAGTTATGTCAACCAACAACGGGTGACAGTCCCACGCCTGCTCAGGCACGGCGACCGCATTATGATTGGCGGTGTTGAATTTCTGTTCGAGCAGGAGAAGCAAGAAGTAGTCGAACCCGATACGGTCTCAATGCAAGAGACTATCGTGCACGATACACCGGAAATCAAGAAGATCACGATCCTGGTGGCAGATATTCGCGGATTTACTTCCCTGTCAGAGCAGATTCCAATCCGTACCCTGACCCAATTAATGAACAACTGGTTTAATCGCGTTAATGATATTGTTGTCCAGCAACATGGTATTGTCGACAAGTTCATTGGGGATTGCGTGTTTGCACGCTGGGAGGCTGATGATGATGAACTCAAGACGGTGATTAGTGCACTCACCGCGGCAAATGCCATAAATAAAATGACAGAAGAACTCAATCATACCTTTACCGAATTGACTGAGGAACTCAAGATCGGAGTAGGTATCAATACTGGTGCCGCATCAGTGGGTACCGGGTTTGATAATTCCGCGTTGGGCGATGCTGTCAATGTCGCGTTTCGTCTGGAAAGTGCGACAAAAGTATTGGGCAAGGATATCGTGATGAGTGAAACGGCCTATCGTCACTTACCGGAGAAATTCTGGAAATCGTTAACTCAAAAGATTCGTGTCAAAGGCAAACGTGATCCGGTCCGTATTTTTGCGGTGGATTTCAATAATGTCCCCACGTTGATCAAAGCGATTAAAAAACAAAAGTAAATTACAATAGAGGCCCTGGAGGCAGAGCATATTTTCTGTGACACAGGTACTCAGCATTATGCTGTGGTTGATTAATTAGCTGCTGTATCATTGACTGAGGCATTATTCCTGGGTGAATCGAGATAAATCCGCATATCCTGCATAGCATCCTCCATGTCAATCTTGATTTGGGTAATGATGCGATTAGCTTCTTCTGCGTAGTGCCAGTCGGGGTGTTCTGGATCGGCGGATTGGATGGCGGCCTGACCATGCGCGACAATAGCCACTTTGTTATCGGCGATAAATTGTTCGAGATAGACAAAAGCCTGGACCAGGCTATTGCGTAAGGCGAGATCCATGTCATCGATCTCCCACAGCAGGGTTTGTATTGCCTGTTTGATTTCAGCTTTTGAGTATGGCAAAAGAGAAGCAGGTAGGGCAGTGTTCACATGTTTAAGCTGAGCCAGTACTTCCCCGTATGCACTGACAATACGTTCTGATTGAGCCAGTTTGTCGACAATGGGTTTCTGCATAATATTGATTTTAGCACCTCGTCGCCATGTTATGAGATCATATACCGAGATATCACCAGAGAGTTATTCTAAATTGTCTATTTAGGCTGTTGTGTAACGTAAATTTACAATTAAAATACGAAGTCGACTCCATGGAAAAATTTGTCACAACCCTCAATTTTGATCACCCCATCTGGCAGGGTATCCTCCTGGCCTTTCTATTTGGGATAACGCTGTTTATTGCGTGGCCCCCATTACGAAAGCTTCAGTCTCATCGATATATGCAGCGTTTAATTAGGCGACTGGGACGTGATTGCATGCGCCATATATCTATTATGGATGGTGCCGATATCCCGATATATATTGAATACCTTATCTTGCAACCTGGTGGATTATTATTGCTCATCGTTAAACCTTTTCGCGGAAATATTTTTGCTGCAGAGAAGATTGAAAACTGGACTCAGGTTATCCGC
>JBECKZ010000178.1:0-3128 GCA_040235555.1 Thiohalomonadales bacterium
GGCTCGATCTATACTATCGTTCTTGTTAAGATATCTAAAGTCAGTTAACATGGCCTTCTGTACCGAAGTGTTTCTGATGGCAGATGACATGTGAGCCATGCTTGCTTCCTGGGCCGCTCCGATCCAAACGAAAAACGCAATAAACAACAGAAATGGATTGTAAAACAATCCGATAAATCCAAATAGTATTGCAATTCCCTGGCCGATAGATGCTGCTATTTGGGTTGCCTGGCTGTATTCTTTTCTTGTGGCCAAGATTGCGCGAAGTACGCGTCCGCCATCCATGGGGAAGGCCGGAATCATGTTAAAACCTACCAGAAACAGATTTACTGCCATAATACGTTCTAAAAATGGTCCGGTTGTCACCGTTAGCTTTTGGATTGGCTCCAACGATGCGGTAAGATTCAGCCACAGGAATAGGCCGAAGGCAATTACAACATTAACGGCCGGTCCGGCCAACGCAACCCATAACTCCTGTAGAGGGTTAGTTGGCAATCTCTCTAAACGTGCAATACCACCAATCGGGAGTAAAATGATGTCGCGAGTTCTAATACCATAACGTCTGGCCGTCAACGCATGGCCGTATTCGTGCAACACTACACACAGGAAAACGGTAAGTATAAACGCAACACCCGCGACGGCAGCCGCAATGCTTTGTCCTTTTTGCCAGTGCAGCAATGCCACCCAACTGATGAGCAGCAAGAATGTAACGTGCATATAAACATCAATTCCTGCAAAACGACCTATTTTAATTGACCATTTCATATTTAAAAACCCCCATTTTTATATATGTTAATATGTTCATTATTCAAGTATTGTTATCCACAGCGACTCATGAATTTCGGTTTTTTGCCTCTCTGTTGAAAGTTTATCAACCTAAAATAATATAAAACAATTATAGGGCGTTTAAATGGGAGAGGTATGGTAAGATTTTAACAGGTAAAAACTATCGATATATTGAAAATACTGAATCTAAGTCCTAAATCATTCAAATTGAAAATATGAAATCAAACGATAGCTTGAGTATCAGTATAAATATCAAAGCCTTTTTGTAAAAAAGTCGGTAATGATGTATTGAAGTATTGTTATTTATTAGCTATAATGTTCATTCTGAAACATTATCTTATAAATTGGTTGCAAAAGGTTTATGGCTTATGGACATTTGGTTTGTCGTAATGGAACTGGTAATGCTGCTGGGTGGTGCTTTTTTGATGGGAGCCATGGCCCAGCGCATGGGTCAAAGTCCCATCCTGGGATATATTCTGGCGGGCACTATCGTGGGCCCTCTACTTTTTAACAAGACGGCTGTAAACCAAGCTTCAGAACTGGGCGTTTCGCTGCTATTGTTTTCCATCGGTCTGGAATTTAGTTTCAAACAGCTGGTGAAGATGGGGCGGATGGCATTTGGTGGGGGTACGTTACAGCTGACATTGACCATTCTGGTTGTCACCCTAATAACGGTTTTCATGATCGACCTTCCTCAAGCCCTCACGCTTGGAGCGATCGTGGCAATGAGTTCCACCACGGTTGTGCTAAGGCTTCTGGTGGACCGTGTGGAAATCGATTCGGTGAAAGGCAGGACATGTTTGGCTATTCTTCTGCTTCAAGATATTGCCATCGTGCCTTTAGTGCTTATGGTAAGCTTCTTTTCGCCGGCTGCAGCAGAGATGAATGTCGGTATGCATATTCTCAAGGTGAGCCTGTCAGTGATTGGATTGGCTGCTGTTTTCTACTTGCTTTTGTATCATCTGGCCCCAATATTGTTGAGCGAGGCGAAACTCTTTACCAATAGAGAACTGACCGTCCTGCTGAGTATCGCGGTGGGTTTTGGCGCAGCTTGGGCCGCTCATAAATTGCAAATCTCCCCGGCGCTGGGCTCTTTTGTCGCGGGAATGTTACTTGGAGAATCTCCCTATGCGACACAGATTCGAGCCGATATCGGCTCGTTTCGCATTGTCATGGTCACACTTTTTTTTGCTTCGGTGGGCATGCAGGCCAAGCCTGTGTGGTTTGTCATTCACCTACACTGGATTGCACTCGTTTCTTTGATCGTTCTGACCCTGAAAACCGGAATCATATATGGTGTGGGTCGCTTATTCAAACTCGAAAACCGTCAAGCCCTGGCCACGGGAATTACCTTGAGCCAGGTCGGAGAGTTCTCATTTGTTCTGGCGGCTACTGCCCGTAAAGGTGGAGTGCTGACAGCCGACATCGTTGATCTGATCGTGTCGGTGATCATCGTACTGATGCTGTTTACCCCTTATTTAATCAAACATGCCGACGCGATGACTGAACGGTTAATATCAATGATTCCCAGAAGAAGACCATTGGCGGAAAGCTCTAGTCCGTCCGGAGAGGCGGAGCTTGTCAACCAGGTGCTGGTCGTGGGGTTAGGACCAGCTGGACGTCAGGTGATTCAGACACTGGTGGTGAAGGGCTTAGAACCCGTGATCGTCGACGTTAATCCGAATAGTCGCGAATATGCCCGTCAAAAGGGCCTTCATTTTCATCTGGGGGATGCAGGTCATGAAGATATTTTGATGCACGCGGGATTATCAGACGTGTGCATGGCGGTGGTGACGATTCCCGATCCCCGCACTGCGGTCCGGGTCGTAGAAATTATCCGGCGGCTTCGGCCCCTTGTTCCCATAGCGGCTCGATGTCGGTATAACCGGCATATAGCCGATTTCCAAAAAGCCGGCGCTGATATCATCGCCGACGAAGAAATCAGCATGGGGAAAATGTTAAGCCGGCAAATCGTGGATCATCTGACGGATGACTCGGATGCGGTGTTGGCCTGCCGTCTCGGCGGGCAGACACCAGAATTGATCACCGATAGAAAAACCTAGTCAGATCTTTATTTGATATTTGAATTGACTTATAAAAATGTAATACTTATCAACTGTGATATCTTGCAAAAAAAGGCATATATCGAATGATTCCAAGACAATGTGATACTCATAACCTATCTATCATTCAATTTTATCAAATTGATGGCTTGGTGATATGGTATTACAATATCTTAGAAATCTCAGGTGCTTGATATTAGGACGAAATTGCAGATAGTGCGCCACGAGCGCACTTTAATATAAAGTGTGCGTAACTGCGCAGGAGATGAGGGCTTGGCC
>JBECKZ010000234.1:0-8992 GCA_040235555.1 Thiohalomonadales bacterium
GTGCAATACACAGCGTAAGTATTTCGACGATCTGATACTAACCAGGGTGCTGCACTGCCCATCAGGTCGCCTCGTGACTTCACCCTGGAAAGTCACGACGGTATTTCCCGCCCGCAAACCAGCACCATTTTCTAGCACGCTGCGCTAATTCTGCGCATTTTTTTTCGATAGTGATACCTGCCTGCCCCAGCGCCGTTTTACAACTAACTGAACCAACAACATTTTTTTTCAACCGTGCATATCGGATGATCTGGTCTGAATATTGCTGCGTTGTATACATGTTTGTGTACATCTAACTTCTGCAGCGTACTGACAGGTACCTGCACGCCAACAGGGGCATACCGGGAGCATGGCTACAGTACACATCGCCGCAGAACCTCACGACATCGAGATTGATCCGGCCCGCACCGCTGTGGTGATCATCGATATGCAACGCGACTTTTTGCAAGCCGGCGGCTTCGGTGAAAGCCTGGGCAACGATGTCAGCCTGCTGGCTGCTGCCGTCGAACCCTGTCGTGACTTACTTGCCACGGCACGTCGCCACGGCATGCTGATTATTCACACCCGTGAAGGCCACCGGCCCGATATGCTCGACGCGCCGCCGGCCAAGGTCGAACGCGGCACGCCCAGCACACGCATCGGCGATCCGGGGCCGATGGGCCGCATCCTGATTCGCGGCGAACCCGGACACGATCTGATTCCTGAACTGTATCCCGCACCCGGCGAAGCGGTGATCGACAAGCCGGGTAAAGGTGCGTTCTTCGCCACTGACCTGCATAACATTTTGCATAATCGCGGCATTGAAAACCTGATCGTGTGTGGTGTGACGACAGAAGTCTGCGTGCATACCACCGTGCGCGAAGCCAATGATCGTGGTTATCGCTGTATCGTGCCCGCTGATTGTTGTGCCTCGTATTTCCCGGAGTTTCACGAAGTCGGTCTGCGCATGATCAAGGCGCAAGGGGGAATTTTCGGATGGGTCTCTGACTCAGATCGAATTTTGGCGGCACTGGAATGAGATAGGATGAGATAGTATTGCAGACATCCAGGCCGAATTGTTAACGACACAAGGGAGAAGCAGCCATGACGACAACATTTAAACCCAAGCTATGGGTACCTGGAGACTGGAATGCGTTCTTTGGTTTTGGCACGAATATCTTAGTTAACCTGCTGGTTCTCACCGGCCTGTTGCGATTCGTCCTGAAAATGCCGGATGAACTGGTGTTTGGCCGCATCCTGCCGGCGACCGGGTTGATGCTGTGCCTGAGCACGGGGTATTACGCCTGGCTGGCCTATCGCCTGGCCAAGAAGACCGGCCGCACGGATGTGTGTGCGCTGCCGTCGGGATTCAGTATCCCGCACATGTTCGTGGTGGTGTTTGTGATCATGCTGCCCATCCTGATTGATACCAAGAATCCGGTGACCGCCTGGTCTGCCGGTCTCACCTGGGTCTTCATTCAAAGCTTTGTGCTCATGGCCGGCGGCTTTATCGCCCCCTGGATACGACGCATCACCCCACGTGCCGCCTTGCTCGGCGCCCTTGCCGGTGTCTCGATTACCTTCATCTCCATGCGTCCCGCCGCACAGGTCTTCGATACGCCCATCATTGGCGTGTTCTGTTTCGGCATCATCATGGTCAGCTGGTTTGGCGGCTTCCGTTATCTGCGCGGCATCCCGGCAGGCCTGGTGGCCCTGATTGCTGGCGCGCTCATCGCCTGGGGATCCAATCTCTTCGGTTTGCATTACGGCAACATGACCCTGGCCGGGCTGGAACAATCCTTTTCCAATTTCGGTTTTTCTGCGCCCAAACCGGCATTGAGTGAAGTGCTGTCGGGTTTTCATTACCTGCCGATCATCCTGGTCACGGCCATTCCGTTTTCTATTTACGATCTGGTCGAGGCCATGGACAACGTGGAAAGTGCCTCAGCAGCCGGGGATGAGTACCCCACGACCCGGGTGCTCACAGCAGATGGTGTGGTCAGTCTTATCGGCTGTCTGATGGGGAATCCCTTTATCAATGCGGTGTACATCGGACATCCGGGATGGAAATCCATGGGTGGTCGCATTGGTTATTCCGCGGCAACCGGTGCGATGGTGATCATCCTGTCCTGGCTGGGCATCATGTCGGTAATGATGGCGCTGGTGCCCATCGTCGCCCTGCTACCCATTCTCTTATATATAGGTATGTTGATCGGGTCGCAGGCGTTTCAGGAAACCCCCCACCGCCATGCCCCGGCGGTGGTGCTGGCGTTGATGCCGCAGATCGCCGCCTGGGGTAAAACCCAGATCGACGGTGCGCTTGCGACGGCCGGCACCTCCGCGGCCCAAGTCGGACTTTCTGGCCTGGGCTCACACGGTGTGCTGTATCACGGACTGGAAATCCTCGGTGGCGGTGCCACCCTGGCCGGCATGGTCCTCGGTACCATCGCGGTGTTCATTATCGAGAAAGAATTCGTCAAGGCCGCAGCCTTTGCCGGTGTCGGCGCCATCCTGACCTTCTTTGGCCTGATTCACGGGGAATCCGTCGGTATCGCCCAGGACCCGGCGGTGGCAGCCAGTTACCTGTTATTAGCTTTCTTCCTGGTAGGCATATGGAAATTCTCACCTGCGGAGGCAGGCGAGGAATCGGTCGCGCCAGGTCCCGGTAATGTTGCCCAGGCCGTTGCTGACAAAGTCAAATAATCGCTACTGTTGTTTCAAGGGGTCGGTGACAAATGTAACTACGCGTTTGTCACCGACCCCATTATTCTTTCGCTTTATGCAAACTTAAAATACATCCCGCACAATCCCATCAATCTGTTTATCCCATGATTGAAACCGTGCACGGATATCCGCAGGGACAGACGCATCCAGCAGACTGGCGTTTTGCACACCGAACACATACACCTTACCCTTCTCCCGGTAGACCGTCACCTTGAGGGGAAACATGTCTGCAAGGTCGGACCGTTTTGACAGGATACTTGCCACGCCCTGATTCGGCATAAAGAACACGATGCGATACTTATCCAGGTGATAGCCAGCCTTCGCAAGTCCCACATCGACTCGCTGCACAAATTTCACCGTAAAGCCATTTTGTTCAAGGCTCGATTCGACATCGGCCATCGTATTGCCGTAGTCCTGGACGCTTTTCTTCAGAACGATGAAAGAATCGGCGGCATGGACCGGATTTAATATCAGTAACAGCAGACCAACGGCCAGGACAACACGAACTAATGCCAAACCCTGCATGATTCCATTTTTCGCGTTAACCGTTGTCATAACGATGCCTCCGCTAGGATGGTTTTGTAAGAAGCCGTAATGGCATCACAGAGGTTGCCAAGCTTTGACCTGATGAGCTTCATCGACCTGTCCGGGTTCGCTGCCGAAACGCTCACCTTGCCATTGTGTTCCACGACAGTGACGCGAAACGGCAACAGGTAGCCGACTTGCCTATGCTTATGGATAGCTTTATTCAATAATTCAAAATTACAAAACCATATTGCATGCACCTTGACACCGTTCACACTCAGGTCCTGTTCACGCACAACACGGAAATTGTTACTCATCGCCGCCTGTTTTACATTGTTGACGGTATCAGCAAAACTAAATTGTGAATCAACCACAAAGGAAGTTGGTTGAGCGGCATTTGCAGCGGCGATGTGACAAGCCAGGATGATTGCTAATACAATTTTCATATTGAAACCCTCTTTAGTTCCCGCGGAAACCAATTGGTACTTCGTCCACAAACCCATTCCCCAGCGGCGGTGTTGCATACCCCTGATTTGTGAATAGTTTGCGTGGAGAGGGTGGCCAGGCGCTGTGAATTATTAATATTAGAAAAGGTGAATATTACCAAAACGCTATATACCGAAATGCTAACGTCCCATTTTCAATATTATATATAAGGTATATAGGGCGAATTCAGGGGGTATTGCGGCTAAATTTGCTCACAATTCCGTCACTGTCCGGTAAACGCTGGAAACGGGGGTAGCCGGAGTACTCAAGACGATAAGTTCTTTAACTGTTCCTTGAGTTCGGCGAGTTCCGCTTCCAGCTGGCTAACCCGCTCTGCCAGTTCCGATACACTGATCTTTGCCGGTGTTTCATTGGGTTGGGTCGTTGAAGCCTGGCTGACGTGGGTGGCGATATCAACGGGGCCGGAAAACAAGTGCATGTACTCGGAGTCCTTGCGCCCGGGCGTGCGGGGCAATTTCACCACCAGTGGTGGGCCCTCACGTTCAATCAGCATGGTAAGTGCTTCTACCACGGTCTCGTTATCCGCGAAGATATGCAACCGTCCACTATGCGCCCGAAGTTCGCCCGGCGTCTGCGGCCCGCGCAGTAATAGCAGGCAGATAATGGCGAACTGCGCCGGGTCAAACTGAAATTCATCCAGGCGACCATTGCAAAAGCGCTGTGTGTATTTCTCTACCCCGCTCTTGAAGTTTTCCTCCATACTCACAAGATGTTTGGCATGCAGGTCACGCACCGTGCGTTGCACCTCACCCTGTGTCAACGACATGACAGGCTCACGACTGGACTTCTGATTACAGGCATTGGTCAGGGCATTCAGCGTCAGTGGATACACATCCGGCGTAATAACGGACTTCTCCATCAAACAACCGATGATACGCGCTTCGTTGGCAGTTAAGTTGGGCAGCATGCCAGGGACCTCAATAACAGTATGGTATGTTTCTGGTAAAGAATTATCATAATATCGTCATAGACGAATGTCATTATCTGCATCGATCAAACCCACCGATGGAAGGTATGACCGTACCCCACGTAACAGTACATCCGTACAACTTAATTTAATGACATTAACATTAAATCGTTTTCTCCGTATTACTGAGTATACGGTAGTTCCATTAAACTGTGACCTGGATTGATACCCTGTTCTGCCTTGTCAGTCAGCTCGAATGCAAATGGATGTTCTATCCTGACATGACAGAAATCGGCAAGTACGGCCGATTCCGTTTTAGGCTGCTACTATACTTAAAATGCACTTTAACTCTATGCACGGAAATGGTCATGGACAAATTCATCCAGACTGCGATTGAAGAAGCAAAGATCGGTCAGACCGAGGGTGGGATCCCGATTGGCTCAGTGATTGTGTCACAAGGCCGCATTATCGGGCGTGGTCATAACCGCCGTGTCCAGCAAGGCAGTGCGATCCTGCACGCAGAGATGGATGCCCTGGAAAACGCCGGGCGTCAGCCTCCCAGCATATACCGCAACGCAGTGCTGTATACCACCTTGTCGCCCTGCGCCATGTGTAGCGGTGCCATTCTGTTGTACGGTATTCCGAAAGTAATCATTGGCGAAAATCAGACCTTTCTCGGTGAAGAGGCCTTATTGCGTGGACGCGGGGTGCAGGTGGACGTGCTACAGGAAACAGCCTGTATTGATATGATGCGCCAGTTCATTGCGAACAATCCCGAACTCTGGCACGAGGACATCGGCAAGATATAAATATAGACAGGGAGGCCATCGGTCCGAACACACACCGGGCATCACAAAAGAAAAAAATACACATCACATTTAATTTACAGGAGACCTGCTATGACGAATCGGCACCATCAACGCGCAGACAAGGTCGTCACGGAGTTCAAGGAAATACTGGGTGAAGCGAAATGCGCCCAGATATCAGACACAGATTTCGAAGACCTGACACTTCTGATACGCGACGTGATTACGGATGAATTGCTTGCCGCCGCTGAATTGATCGAAAAGGTGGCCCAGCATATTAGAAGTGAGTCCGATTTGCATGAAATCGGGCTTTAGTCACTGCTCCTTAGCTAGAGGGGATAGCATCTTGTATATGGTTGAAGTTTGAAGGTATACAAGAAAGTACTGACGCGTATCGATCCAATTCCGCAATACTTTATTCAGGCGTCAACATTCATTCCTTTAACCTAAGTATTACGATACGGACCCACCAGGGGTCCGTTCAGCCAGATGGCTATCCACGTTTTCCTGTGTGATTATGTCAATACCTGTATCAATCATCTGAGGTATCTGAACGCCCAGCGATGCTTGCCACAACATCAGAATCGACATTGAGCCTTGCATTTTTGGAATGGTTGCTGAAGAGGAATCGATGATTCCTTGTTTAATGGCATCGAGTATGGGCTTGATCCCATCCATGCTGACGACTTTTACTTTACCGGTCTTTCCGGCTTCTCTAATAGCTTTTGCTATGCCTATCGGACCGGCAGCATCACAGCACAAGTAACCACTTAGATCGGGGTGCGATTCGAGAACGGCCAAAGCCTGTTGGTGAGCCGTCTCAATATCATCATTGTCAATGCCACCGTCAACAACAGTTATACCGGGATACTTCTTCAATATGTTAATCTGGGCTTCGTAACGCTGTTTGTGGTTTGGTGCCGTGGGAAACCCACGCATCACGGCTACGTTTCCCGTGTAGTCAATCAGACTGGCGAGGCGTTCGGCTGCAATGATCCCCTGCTGAGCAAAATTGTTGCCTACGCTGGTAAAGCTTCCATCGGGCGATGGTGAATCGAAGAGAATCACCGGAATACCCTGCTCCCTGATACGCTTGATCGCGTTCATATGGCCGACAGCATCCACCGGATCGATGGCGATACCACTCGGATGATTCCTGGCGGCTTTCTCCAGGATCGCGTTCTGTTCGACGACGTCACATATGGATGGCGGCATATAATCAACAACAATTTCGGCTTCAAGCTCGCGGCCCAGGATTTCAGCTTGAGCCAACGCGCCTTTATGTACCTCCTCAAACCAGGGATGTGCGACTTTCGGGACAATGATGAATCGAAGTGTTTTTGCCATTTCCAAACCCTCATAGCGACTACCTGATAACCTGACGGCCAGGCTCATTGTGCGTGGTGTAGTGTGACGGCATGGTAGTCAGGCGCCGGTTAAACGCTAATTAGTTCCGTGGTGCAGCACTGAATGCGATTGCAAAGCGCCAATGGGTCAGCGCAGATGTCTGGTAAAGTGCATGCTTGGTGACATTATCAAACACATAGGTTGTTTTGCCCGCCGTCCCAGACAACATCTCGGTCACCGCTTTTTTGAGAGACTCGCTGCCCATTTCCCGCGGATCCAAAAAGTGTCGCTCCTGCTTGAGATGCAGGGTAGTGAGACCGCTGGGGGCCAGCGCAAAAAATGACACATTCGGCCGAAGGTCGAGAACGGCACTGATCTGCTCGGCGAGTTTGTCGAGAAACAGCGAGGTGCCGATCGCACCGACCACCTTGTCACCTTTTTTGACGGGCACAGCGATCACGGCAGAACGTTGGCCGGTACTCTTGCTGACCACCAGCGCGCCTGTGATTTTCCTGCCCGCCATGAGATCCGGGAAATAACTCCGGTCGCTCAGTTTCTTGTCCATGAGACCTTTATCGACGGTGTAGTACGAACCATCAGGGCGGACATACCAGACAACGAGTCCCTCATCCGATTTCTGATAAGCACCCAGCAGGTTCTGCATCTCCTGCCAGTTGTCAGAGCTCGCGTTTGTCGTGGCAGCCAATATCTCCAGACTCCGCTGAACAGAGCGAATACGCAAATCCGTGTAAGCGGTAAAGGCGGATAACAGGCTTTGCGCATCCCTCTGCGAACATGTATCGGAATGCCCAGAAGATTGGGCGACACCCAGGGCTGGCATCACAAGCAAGAATAAAATCATGGGCATGACACAATGTTGCTTGATCATGATATTCTCCTTGCATCACTCTAATAGCATTTTTTATTATAGAATCATTGGGAGCTTGACAACGGTAAGGCAGCAGGATTTTTATTCTTAAAAATGATTTAGATCAATTTAAAGAATGCCTGTAATTTACCAGCGAGGAAATGCTCCAAATTTTATTTATCCTGAATCCGAAAAAGATTTATCGAGTTGAGAAATGGTTCCATGCCATTTCGGCATACTGGAAACACATTTGTGTGCACCCACTAATAATAGATTTACGTTACTTCTTTTAATTTTTTCTTTAACGATCTCGCCCATCACCCAACTATAATCCATAGCAGGCGCGACACTAGTATCCACCCATCGCTTCGGCAGCAGCTGATGTTACCGCTTCGTGCTGTGGCGCCTCGGCAATCATAGCCTCGGTGGTAATCATGAGACCGGCAATGGATGCGGCGTTTTGCAACGCGACCCGGACGACCTTGGTTGGGTCGAGGATGCCCATTGCGATCATGTCACCATATTCATCCGTCTGTGCATTAAAACCATAGTTACCAGAATTATCTTCAATTTTTTTCAATATCACCGAGGATTCCAATCCCGCGTTGGCCATAATCTCTCGCAATGGTTGTTCCATGGCACGCAGCACGATCTTGATTCCGATGTTCTGATCCGGATTATCACCTTTGAGCGTTTTATGCTGCAACGCCTGCATCACCCGCACCAACGCAACGCCACCGCCGGGGACGACACCCTCTTCCACCGCAGCGCGTGTGGCATGCATGGCGTCTTCGACGCGATCCTTTTTTTCCTTCATCGCCGTTTCCGTGGCCGCGCCCACTTTGAGCAGAGCCACGCCACCGGCAAGTTTGGCAAGTCGTTCCTGCAATTTTTCTTTGTCGTAATCCGAACTCGCGTCCTCGATCTCATGACGGAGTTGTTTAATGCGTGACTCGATGGCCGTTGCATCACCGTGACCACCAATTAGCGTGGTGGTGTCCTTGGCCACGATGATCTTCCTGGCGGAGCCCAGGTGGGCAAGTTCCGCCTTTTCCAGTGACAGACCCGTCTCTTCCGAGATCACCTGACCACCGATCACAATAGCAATGTCCTGCAACATCGCCTTACGCCGGTCGCCGAATCCAGGCGCCTTGACGGCCACGACCTTGATGACGCCGCGTACCGCGTTCACTACCAGGGTGGCCAGGGCCTCACCTTCCACGTCCTCGGCGATGATCAACAGCGGTTTGCCCGACTTGGCGATGGACTCCAGCAACGGCAGCAATTCGCGAATGTTGGACAGCTTTTTATCGTAGAGCAGAATGTAGA
>JBECKZ010000276.1:0-9197 GCA_040235555.1 Thiohalomonadales bacterium
TCTATATATGACATATAATCTTCCGTAGTTGCCATAATCATTTCATAAATCCTGAGTTCTTCTTCCCGACGTTTGATTTTTTCAAACCCTTCAGAAATTCTATTGCGCATTACGTCAAAGGCATTTATCAAAACATCAAATTCATCTCCTCCTGTAGCACCTTTGGTTGTTCTCTCCAAAGTAAGTGGTTTATCCAGTGCATCGGCATCAATTTCCCGAACCTGATCAGCCAATCGATTTATATGGCGCGTAACTAATTTTTGGAAAATATAAATAAAGAAGCCGGCAATGATGAGGGTTTTTATTCCGTTGGATACGAGAATAAGCCAGATTTTGTCAACCAGTCTTTGATAAATGTTATCAAGCGTAGCAACTACCTCCAGCTCACCAATCTTCCTAAGAACACCTCTGTGTTCATACATAAGTGGAAATCTGGCCGAAATGCTATTCTTCTGTTTTAATTTGCCAGTTCTGACAAGTATCTTATCGTCTTCATAGACCGCAATGTATTGCATATCCGGTAATCGCTTCATGCCGTCTATTTGCAATTGCATCTCTTTCTTGTCGGTTGTCCACAAGGCATGCGATAGTGGTTGCAGGTATGCATGTTCGATTTGTATAAATCTTTTATCTATCTGACCAACATCATACGCATAATCGCGATACAACTGGTAAGCGGTAATAATGAGGGTGATAATTGCGCTGGCGAGAATCAGCGAATAAATAATTTGCTTGGCAATTCGTCGTTCTGGAATTTGCTGTTTGATGTTGACCATGCCGATTGGATTAGGTTTGACTCAGCTATCCCACAACAGATAGTTCTGTCATTCCTACCCCCTTATTGTTATACGGCAATTTCCAAGTTAGTGATGTAATTCGGTTCTTACTGGCATATTTCGTTTACAGTATAGCGGTTTTAATTCAATTTACCTTAAATATCACGATTGTAAACAACCTGAACAGATCAAGACCAACCTCTTGATCACTTCAAGATGACGCGGGCAATACGACGTTTGCCCACCTGTACAATGTGTTCGGTACCCCCCGTTATCATCTGTTTTGCATCACTAATTCGTTCACCATCCATCTTGACCGCACCCTGTTTAATCATCCTGATCGCCTCGGATGTACTGTCAACCAGTTGCGCCATTTTCAACATGTTCGGAATAGGCATGTCTCCGTCAGTAACGGTAATGTGCCGTTCCGGAATGTCATCCGGTAAATTACCTTTCTGAAAACGATCGATAAAGGCTTGCTTTGCCTGACGTGCAGAAGTCTGATCATGGAACCGGGTTACGATCTCTTCCGCGAGATCGAACTTGACATCACGCGGGTTCTTGCCATCTTTGATCGCCTGTTTGTAAGCCTGTACTTCGTTCAGCGGTTTAAAGCTCAGGAGTTCGAAGTAACGCCACATCAGGTCATCGGAGATGGACATCACCTTGCCAAACATTTCATCTGCTGGCTCACTTACACCAATGTAATTGTTCAGTGACTTGGACATCTTCTGGACTCCGTCGAGTCCTTCCAGTATCGGCATGGTGAGGACAACCTGGGGTTCCTGTCCATAATGTTTTTGCAGTTCACGCCCGACCAGGAGATTGAATTTCTGGTCCGTCCCACCCAGTTCGACGTCAGCACGCATCGCAACCGAGTCGTATCCCTGAATAAGCGGATACAGGAATTCATGGATGGCGATGGGCTGACCGGAAGTATAGCGTTTACTGAAATCATCTCGTTCCAGCATGCGTGCAACCGTATGTTTCGCGGCTAACTGGATTAAGTCCGCCGCGTTCATCTCCCCCATCCAGCTGGAATTGAACATGACCAGGGTTTTTTCCGGATCCAGGATTTTGAAAATTTGCTGTTCATAGGTCCGTGCGTTTTCAATCACCTGGTCGCGGGTCAGCGGTGGCCGGGTCGCACTTTTACCAGTCGGGTCGCCGATCATCCCGGTGAAGTCCCCAATCAAAAACAGCACCTCATGCCCCATTTCCTGAAATTGGCGCAACTTATTAATCAGCACCGTGTGTCCCAGGTGTAAATCCGGTGCAGTAGGATCAAACCCGGCTTTTATCCGGAGTCTGCGGCCTGCTTTTAGCTTGTCGATTAGCTCACTTTCCAGCAGCAGTTCCTCACAACCACGCTTGATCTGGCCGATACATTCTACAATAGTCGCCATCTACCACACCTTGTGTTGAAAGCGGCGTAGGTTACCATAGGGCTAGTGGACGCATAAGCAGCATAATTAGTAATGTTTTGATAAAAAACACCCAATTTACGCTGGGATTTGACCAAAGCAGATTTTCAGGTTATCTTTTAAACAAATAAAATTTCTAGGTTTTTCCGTGGATTACAATTCATTCCTCACAAAAGATTTTAAGAATAACGGGCTGGGTAAGGGGCGTACCACGCGGCTGCGCATCAAGCGCCGGCACTTACTCATCGTTCTCGCTTCCGTGATTAGTACTGGTCTGGTTTTGAGTCTGGTCTCCCTCGATGCCAAGGCTAAACGTTATGCGCAAACTCTTAACAATGATCCTCTCAACCAGATTGTGTTACCAATACAAGTTCCGCAGACCGCTGCTGATACCACGCGATCTGTCACTCCCGTTGAAGAGGCACCGCAAAACCCGTGGCTGGAAGTCAAAGTCAAATCTGGGGATTCGCTCGCTGCCATTTTTAAACGCAATCAGTTGGACCCGGGAGAACTCCACGAGATCCTGCAGGCAGGTAAAGAAACCAAACAACTGCGGTACCTGACGCCCGGGCAAACGTTCCGTATTCAGGTTGATGAAGACAACAGTGTCCTGAATCTGGTGTACAACATTAACCCGCTCGAGACACTCAATGTACATCGTGATGGTGATGAATTCCTTGCCAGCTATCATCACAAAAATGTTGAGAAACGATTCAATCATTCCTCGGCAGTTATTCACTCTTCCCTGTTTGAGGCAGGGCGTGATGCCGGACTCTCCAGCCAGATGATCATGGAACTGGCGCGTGTATTCGGGTGGGACATCGACTTCGCTCTGGATATTCGGCAAGGTGATTCCTTCTCGGTGATTTATGAAGAAGATTATCTCAATGGCAGCAAACTCAATGACGGACCGATCCTGGCCGCGGAGTTTACCAACCGAGGTCACACCTATAAGGCGGTTCGTTATACCGATCCAAGCGGTCGCAGCGATTACTATGATCCCAGCGGCAATTCCATGCGTAAAGCCTTTTTGCGTACCCCTGTAGATTTTCGTCGGATCAGCTCCGGCTTTGGCATGCGCTTCCATCCAATATTAAATCGTATGCGCATGCATACCGGCGTGGATTATGCCGCACCTACAGGTACTCCGATAAAATCCACCGGTGATGGCAAGATTATCTTCATCGGTCGTAAAGGTGGTTATGGCAAGGCCATCATTATCAAGCATGGAGGCGTCTACAGTACCCTGTATGGACATATGTCTCGCTTCCATCGCGGTATGCATGTCGGCAAGCATGTACAGCAGGGCCAGATCATCGGCTATGTCGGCAGCACTGGTCGTGCAACCGGTCCGCACCTTCATTATGAATTCCGTATCAACGGTGTTTTCCGTAATCCACTCACGGTCAAACTGCCCAATGCGAAACCGATCAATAGCGCCTACAAACAGGATTTCGAAACGCATGCTCAGACTCTGTTAAGCCAACTTACAGTGGTTAACTCCAGCCTGGCACTCAATCGCTAACCGACAACTGCATGGACGAGCTCTATATCGGCATCATGTCCGGCACAAGCCTCAATGGTGCCGATGCCGTATTACTCGGATTCGATGAAAATCAGATAAAATTACTCCATCACCACAGTGAACCATTTCCCGAATCACTGTTTGATGCCCTCCAGAAACTGATCACCACCCAACAAACCTCATTACCACAACTGGGTGAAATTGATCACCAACTTGCGCTTGTCTATAGCCTTGCTGTGAAAAAATTATTGCACACGGCCGGGATCAATACATCTCAGGTACAAGCTATCGGTTGTCACGGTCAAACAATCTATCACCAACCGGAAGGTCCGAAACGCAACTCCCTGCAACTGGGTGATCCGAGTTTTCTCGCGGAAACATCGGGAATTAGCGTCGTCGCCGATTTGCGCCGACGTGACATGGCGGCCGGAGGACAAGGCGCCCCCATGGTACCTGCCTTCCACGCTGCTGCATTTCGCAACACCAGTACAGATCGGGTGATTTTGAATATTGGCGGTATTGCGAATATCACGATATTGCCATCTGATAACGACCAGCCGGTTACAGGCTTTGATACTGGTCCAGGGAACACGTTACTGGATCAATGGGCACGCCGTGAACAACAGGTAGCCTACGATAACAATGGCGAATGGGCTGCAAGTGGCCAGCTGATCGATGCATTGTTGGAAAAATGTTTGGCGGACCCATATTTTACAAAAGCCCCACCCAAAAGCACTGGCCGCGAACTCTTCAACCTACCCTGGCTGGAACAACAGCTCGGACAGAACAACTATTCACCCCAGGACATTCAGGCGACCTTACTTGAACTGACTTGTCAGAGTATTGTGCTTGCCATCAAACAATATGCGCCAAATACAACAGAAATATTTGTCTGTGGTGGTGGCGCACATAACCTGCAGCTCACCCAGCGGCTTTCCCAATTGCTATCCCAGGCTACGGTACAAACAACAGCCATACTAGGCATAGAGCCCGACTGGGTGGAGGCTGCCGCTTTTGCCTGGCTAGCCAGGCAAACAGTGCACAAACAGACCGGAAATTTGATGAGTGTAACCGGTGCCAGACATCCGGTAATCCTGGGTGGTATCTATCAGGCGGGAAGCTAATCCTGGCTATTCTTTTCTGCCTTTAATCACGAACAATCCCGCTTCTACGCTCTTATCTCCCGACGAATCCGATTGTACGTTGCGAATAAGGTGTGTTACTCGCTCCGGCGGCAGTGGCCGGCTAATATGATAACCCTGGATCATGTCACAGCCGAGTTTGACCAGCTGGTTCACTGTCGTTTCACTCTCAACGCCTTCAGCGGTCACCGTCAGGCCCAGGTTGTGCGCCATGTCTATGATGGAATGGACAATTGATTCATCATCCGAATCTGTGGCCATATCCATGACAAAGGATTTGTCTATCTTTATATCCTGCACCAGCAATCGCTTCAGTGTACTCAACGATGAATAGCCTGTACCGAAATCGTCGATCGCAAAACTAACATTCATTTTACCCAGGGACGCCAGGACACCCATGACATGTCCCGGGTTACTCATGATCACGCTCTCCGTGATCTCAAACTGAATATAGCGATTATTGACCCTCGTCTGCTCGAGTAATTGTGCAAGTTGCAAGGGAAATTCGGTATCCTGCAGATTGTGCATGGACAGATTAATCGATATCGAGATTTTCAAATCCGCCCTGTGCCATGCTTCCAGTTGCATCAGGGCAGTACTGATTACCCAATGTGTCAATTGCCTGATCAGGCCCGACTGCTCCGCCATGGGAATGAATTCAGCCGGGGGAATAAAACCACGATCCTTATGCTGCCAGCGCAATAGCGCTTCGACCCCAACAATCTGCTGAGTAGCGAGTTCAACCTTGGGCTGGTAAAACAACATCAATTCATTATTGTGGATGGCATCACGCAGTTCTGTCATCAGGCTGAGCCGATCCGGTGTATTGATATCGGAAATGGGATTGTAAATACAATAACCGAGTTTGTTATTTTTCGCCTGATACATGGCAACGTCAGCAGACTTTAGCAGGGCAGAGGTTGTGCCACCGTGTTTAGGATAAGCCGCAATACCAAGACTGGCACCAATGGTAAAAGCCATATCCGCCAGCGTAAATGGTGGGTCCATTGCAATCAACATTTTTTGCGCAACGATAGCCGCACCTGCTTCATCTGTTTCCGGCAACAGGATCGCAAATTCATCACCGCCCAGTCGTCCAATTAAATCCGTCGGCCGCAACACTTTCTGCAGGCGCCTGCCAACATCAACCAGAAGTTGATCACCGCTGTCATGGCCCAGGGTATCATTAATCTCCTTGAACCGATCCAGATCCATCATGATAACGGTGAATGGTGAACCCGTCAGTTTGGCCTCTGCAATACCACGATGCAGGTTGTCCTGGATACAGAAGCGATTTGGCAGGTTTGTCAATGCATCATGTAAGGCAAGTTTTTCCAGTTTTTGATTGGCAATTTCCAGCTCACGCGTACGTTGTTCTACTCGTAGTTCCAGCGATTGGTTCAGGTCCTGTATTTGATGTAAAACGGAATCCTTCTCCTCACTTGTATGCTTTAACTTATGCATCATCTGATTAAATGACAGCGCCAGTCGCCCCAACTCATCCTGTGAAAAGACTTTTACTTCTTCATCGAATGAACCGCTAGATATACGGTGTGCACCACGGACTAGTTGCAACATTGGCCTGAGCGTATAGATGCGAAAGACAATATAGATAGCGAGGCCGATCAGGATGCTGAAAATAATACTCGCCAGTATGGAACCCAAAAGTTTGCTCCGGGTAAGTTGCTCGACCCTTGTCTTGCTGAGACCAATGACAAAATTACCCAGGATTTTTTTCTCGATAATAATCGGGTAACGTTGATGGATCATTTCCGGATTGTTATTCAATACCTCGATAAGATGTTTGATGTTGACTTCCCTTTGCTGGTTGACAAAATCTGCCACGATAGTATTTCGTCGTTGCACATAGGAAGTTAACGCCTCTCCGTCTGCAGCCAGGATGGCAGCATACACGACATCCTCGCCATCACCGATTTCCTCCATATATTCATCCAGCACAGAATAATCAGATGAGACGAGTGCGGCCGGTGCGATACTAGCTATAAAATTACCTAGCATGGAGTTTTGTGTCTTGAGGTTATCGATGATGGTCGCTTGTTGAGAGCGAAAATTGATATAGGCACTGATGCTCATCAGGATGAATACGATGACAGCACTCAGGGTAACGAATTTACTTGCCAGGCTGTTACGCCAATACAACGGCGCAGTATTGAGGCTGCTATGTTCTTCCATACCGTCAGTTTTCTGGTTGTTTACGAAATCGACTATTTCAATGCATTCCGAATCATCGCTCTCCTTTGCGTTGAGTTAATCAGAATCACTATCCCAAAATCCCTGAGGATACTTCTAATATTATTTTGTAGACGTATGTTCTATTTAATTTTCATATTAGCCAGACAGGACCAATATCGATTCCTGTCTCTGCATACTTGTTGATCGTTCATTACCCTCAATCATCATATGTTGATGTGTTTATTTGCGTAATTCGATGGGTATATAATCCCGCCCAGGTTCTCCGGTATACACCTGCGTTGGCCTGAAAATCCGGTTATCTGCTAATTGCTCGCGCCAGTGTGCTAGCCAGCCGGCTGAACGCGCTACAGCAAAGATCGCCGTATATTGGTCCGCTGGGATCCCCATTTCGTTATAGAGAATACCAGAGTAAAAATCCACATTGGGGTATACACCCTTGTGCGCCAGGCGATCCTCACAGACCTTCTCGACCATCTTGGCTGTTTCCAACAAGGGATTCATGTTGCTGCTATGGGCATCCATGACCTTGTCCACGAGCTTCTCCAGAATTTTGGCCCGCGGATCCTTGGTCTTGTATTCGCGGTGGCCCATGCCCCAGATCTTTTCCTTATTGGCCAGTTTGCTGTCCACATATTCTTCCACCTTGTCGGGTGAGCCAATCTCCTGAAGCATTTCCAGCACCTTCTGGTTGGCACCGCCATGCAATGGGCCGGACAGAGTGCCAATCGCCGCGGCGATCACGCTGTAGGGACTGGCCAGGGTTGAACCGGTCACCAGCACCGAAAAGGTCGAGGCATTGATGGTGTGCTCGGCATGCAGAATCAGACACACATCCATGATGTGCGCCATCAAAGGATCCGGTTCCTTGCCAGTAAACATGTACAGAAAATTCTCGGCGTAATTGAGGTCCTTGCGTGGTTCCGGCGGTTCATAACCACTTCGCAGGTGCTCCCACATGGCCACGATGGTGCTCATGCGCGCAATGATTTTCACCGTCATGTTGTGGATGTAATTCAGATCCCCGCAAGCATCCGCGCCGGTCAGGCATTCATTGCCCGGATAAAACATACCAAGACTGGCCACGGCGGTTTGCAGCATCTCCATTGGGTGACCCGAATTCGGGAAGGTCTTCATCAGGTCGCGGATATGAAATTGGGTGCGACGGTTATTGCGTAGGCGTTGATCAAAATCATCCAGTTGCTGGCGAGTAGGTAATTGGCCATCCAGCAGCAGCATGCAGGTTTCTTCGAAAGTGCTGTTTTCCGCCAACTGCTCAATGGGGTAACCGCGATAGGCCAGGATCCCTTTTTCGCCATCAATATCTGAAATATTGGATTTTGTGGCGGGGACACCCGCTAAACCGGGAAGATATTCGCTCATAGCATGTACTCCCTACTTCTCATCAACGTGCCAGCTATTTGCCGGGGGATTATGCGTTAGACAATACCAGATCGCCGGTATTTGCTTACCGATGCCTGATCTGCCAAAGAATAAGGACAGGATAGCACACCGACCCTAGTCGGTTGCTATCCAACAGACTGATTTTTCTGTCTTTTGATTAAACGGAGAAGGACGAACCACAACCACAGGTGGTTGTCGCGTTTGGATTACGAATCACGAACTGGGAACCTGACAGGTCTTCCTTGTAATCGATTTCAGCACCCACCAGATATTGGAAACTCATGGGGTCCACCAACAGCGTCACGCCTTCGGTGACCACCACGGTGTCCCCATCCTGCTCATTCTCGTCGAAGGTAAAGCCATATTGGAAACCGGAACAGCCACCACCCGTGATAAATACACGCAGTTTCAGCTTGTCATTGCCCTCTTCGGCAATCAATTCTTTTACCTTGTGTGCGGCGTTGTTGGTAAATACCAGATCCGATGTTGCGACTGCTTCACTCATTGGGAACCTCTCAAACCTTGTCTCTTACCCATAGAATAAGGATGGTTATAACTATACCATTTATCCAGATATATGGGAATGCCGAGTGATTTTATCAAGTATTTGTTGCGCCACCTGACTCTTTTTTTGGCATATTAACCACAGATTTATCGGGAGCACGGTGAACCAGGTTACCATTGACTTCCGCCCCCATGGCCATCTCTATCAGGG